>CAZBWI010000019.1:0-9285 GCA_964495825.1 uncultured Candidatus Peribacteria bacterium
TAACTCGATCATTGACTGTAATGTATTGCTATAAGTTCTCTTTCTTCTTTAGATAACTGTGTATGCGCCATTTTCCATCTCACGGAAATAAATACTTTTGCTTATATTTACTTCCTGTGCATTTCGAACTTAAATTTTTACTCCTTAAAAGCTCGTTGACAATACGAGCTAAATAAGTATATTCTAAATAATAAAATGTAACTTTAAAGTGCTAAGTGAAGGAATTACTTATGTATCGACTATCATAATTATGCGCATAATTATGCAAGAGTTTATAATAAGGCAAATATCAATACGTAACATTTCGCATTTAGCACTTGGCATTTATATTGATGTATAAAGTATGCTTCATTATTTCGTAGGAAAGATACGTCATCAGGGCGGTGAAACATTATTAGGTAATGATATGTTTGGTCTCCAAGTCCATTATCTCGGAAAAAGGGATCAGGGAGAATATTTTTTGTATCCATATCTGGATGATAACAAGAAGACTATACTATATTATTGTTTCGATACTATAGAACAGAAGACATTGTTTGAATCACTACTCAAAATCAGCGGAGTTGGACCCAAGACCGCATTCCAGATATCGCAATTACCTAAAGCAAATCTTCAGCAAGCATTGAAAAATGTTGATATTAAATTTTTTCAATCTATTCCATGAATAGGTCCGAAATCTGCGAAGAAGATTGTTTTGCAATTGAAAGGGACATTCGATGCTGATGATATCCAAAAAATGGATATCGATCAGAAATTATACAAGAATATCGTATCCTCACTCAAATGATTCGGCTATAGTGTAGATCAGATCAAAACTACATTACAGAAATACGACGGCACCGTTACCAAAGACAATATCTCTGATGTTATTAAGCGGATTATCTTACAAATATAGATCGTAGATGTTAGCTCTTAGATATAAGAAAATAAAATATAAAAATTTATAATTATGTGATTTTTATCTTTTCTACTGAGACGCTAATGAATTCAAAAAACTTAAAAAAGACATATATGAAAATGTATGAAAGATTTTTTCTTGAAAATCAATGTGTGGTCTCCGCTCCATTTATCCTCAATCGATCAGGGGATATTCTCAATAATTACAGCGGAGTGAGTATTAAACAAAAGATTCCATTGCGTATGTATATGGGATACACGAGAACAGCAGCCAAAGGGATTTCTGTCAATAAGATCTATCATTTGGATATGAGCGAATACCAGTTTATCGAAAGCAATGCTGTGGAATATGCGCCATATTTTACGGATATTAATAAGGAATTGGAAAAAAAATACGGGAAATTATTATCTGGCAACGAAGGATTTCAGATTAATATCCTTTCTGAATTGCCGAGAGGTGTAGGATTGGGTTTCGGTTCTATCCTTGCATTGTTGCTTGCGATGTTAGTTCATAGAATATTAGAAAATATAAATACTACTGTTATAGAAGAATTGAAAATCAAAAATATCAACGAAGTACTCGATGATCCGTACAATGTACTCTATAAAATTTTTATTGATGCTTTGAATTTTGATAAATCGGTCTATGGTATGATTTCTACGGCCACGAAATTGGCGACATTTTTTGATGGATATTATCCTATTGTATCTTTTTCTGAAGATGGGGATAAATCGCTCCTGCCTGAAGAGGAAATTATGAAAAGATGTTATGGATTTAGATTAAATAATCTGTTCAAATGATTGAGGGAAAATCCCTATGTGCCGATCGATTACGGGATTATCTATTCAGGCAAACCTGTCCTGCTCGAGCAAATTGCAGGAAATAAATATAAAACAAACCACAATCTGACGAAGACTATTAAATCGGATATGAAGAAATTGATGGGCGACTATTTTAGCAATCTTCATCCAAACAGGATTCCGAGATTTTATAAATATTTGATCGCTCCAGAAACAGATGAATTTGATATAACATACGGCAAACTCATGGGGGCAATTAGTGTTAATCTCCTTTATTTTATGTCCAAGATTTATTCGGAAGCGTATGAAGAGGATCATATGGTCCAATTTCTCGAGACTTTAAGAAAATATAGACAGGCGGATTGCGTTACAAGGAAAAGTTCTAAGAATTTTCTGAAATTTATCAAAAGCATGCTAGAGAATTTTCACGGTCCGCAATGATATATCGCGTTATCTCCAAATGATAGTACAATCATGTGATGATGTCTTACTTTCGCTATGCCGTTGGAGGGATTTAGAAAGATGATCATGGATGCAATAGATAAGACTTCGATAGAATTTATGTGATCCAAAGCGATATATCTCAATTGGATTGACGGAATAGAGTATGAAGGAGTAAAATTTGAACAAGATCTGTTGTGAGGGAAATATTCGGAATTCCTTGATTCAAGCAGCTGTGTGCTCAAGATGGGAAATGGAAAAATTCAACTTGGGAAATGCGAAAATATGATAGCTGAGCATAAACAAGGAATTCTTCTGGATATGATCAACAACAAGATGTATGTTCATGGCCGCAAACTGACTTCGGAAGATCTACATTCACAGACTGCTACCGTGGATATCCTCAAAATCTTGATCGATAATATTGGCAAAGATATTTCCAACAAAGAGCTCCCGGTTTCAAGTTATTCGAAGAATAAAAACGATATGCAAGGCAAGATTATCATCCCGCTATTGGAATTGGTTCAAAAAGAAACAGGCAAGAAACTGCCATTGGTCTGCAAAGGAAGTATCTACGAATTTTATCTGAAACTAAATCCATCCGATATCGATATAGCTGTCATAGACAAACTTCAAACATAAAGATGGATATAAAAAGAATATTGATAGGAACTGACAAAAATTTTTTCCTAACTTTGTCAGTTTTTTTCTTTTTGTATAAGTATACAAGCAAGGGCGTAGAATTTTATTTATGCTCGCACCTATGGAACTTCTGCAGCTATTACAAAAACATATACCCCAGAAAAAGAACATCTTCGCAAAATTCCATAAAAAGGATACGCAGGATATTTCCAAATTTCTCTTGCACATGATAAAAAAAATAAAAAAAGAGACCAAGGATATGAAATTATTGAATGTGTTTTTCATAGAACTATATGATATTTTGTATCAGGAGATTTTATTTGATAGAGTAGTGATACCAAAAAAATTTCTCAGGCTATTCGAAGAATTAGCATTGCCGATGAAATACATCGGTAACCAGAAATGGGCGGAAACATTAAAAAAACTCATGAGATTGAAATTATAATTTTTATTGGTGTATCCATATCATGGAATCAATTGGATCAATTCTTCAAAGAAAAAAACTCCCGCTGTATTATCATGAGAGCAAGAAAAAGAATATGATCTGGAAAAGGATATTCAGATTATTCTCTTTCTTTTTCCGATAGAATCCTCAGGAGTTTACGGCTTTGTGATTTAAGATACTTGTTTGTTTTTTCTGCTATTTCATCACCTTCAAAAATATCGTCAGGCATACGTATGATTTCTTTAAATATCTCTATAGCTGCAGTATCTTTGTCCATATGTATATATATTTTTGCAATTTTAAATTTAGTCCTTTGATATACATCAGGAAGGAGGGAATGTATTTCATCAGAATTTTTCAATAATGCATGGTATTCATCCAAGGCTTTTTGTAATATATTTACGTTATTGGTCTCTTCTCCTATATACAACAAAATATTCCCTTTGAAGTCATGGAATCCTATGATTTGGTTATGGTCGAAATATTTGCTATATGGTTCGATAAGCAAAAGTTGTTTATATGCAGATAATGGATCATTGAGTTGATGATACGCAAGTATTTTGTCGAAGATAATGCGAATATATTCCGAACGTGTAATAATTTTTTTATAATGTTTAAGGATGTCATCAGCAATTTTTATAGTGGTAGGATAATCGTTTTTTTCATAACAAACATATTCTAGATCATCAAACATTTCATCTAGTTCAGGAAGTGATATGCGGGTGATAGGGAAAGATATGGGTTTTTGTTTTGGAGATGATTGAAAAAAATCAAGATACGAAGAATAATCGATATGATCACCTATAAAAATGTTGTCTATCAGATCTTTTTGTGTTTTTTGTATATCAGATAATGAGAAAGAGGAAAGATCTTTTTTTGATGATTCATAGTTTTCTTGAGGATAATCTTGTGAAATATGTATCATTGTAGAATACTTAGGAATAAATAGCGTATTTAAGTATATTCTAAAACATCGGTTTTGTCAAAAAACCTGAAAGAACGTAATGGCTTGCATTCAGGGGAAGATTTTATATTGTATCATCTGCATATTTCAATAAAAGGATTTTACTTATAGGGTACAGGTCGTAAGTCATCAAACCTTTGCTCTCTGGACCTAATCTTTGTAATCATAGATATGAATATCCGTAATTTTTGCATCATCGCACATATAGATCATGGGAAATCGACGCTGGCAGATAGGATGCTGGAGATTACCTGAACTATAAGAAAACTCGAACATGCTCAGGTGCTTGATCGCATGGAACTCGAACAGGAGAGAGGGATCACTATCAAGCTGACGCCTGCTAGAATGCAGCGGAAAGGATATGAATTTAATCTCATAGATACTCCTGGACACGTGGATTTCCAATATGAAGTCTCTCGCTCATTAGCAGCGGTAGAAGGCGCTATTTTACTCGTTGATGCATCACAGTGAATACAAGCACAGACGCTTTCAACATTATATCAAGCTATCGATCAGCATTTAACTATCATTCCAGTATTGAATAAGATTGATCTTCCAGCAGCTAATCCGGAAAGGGTAGCACACGAGATAGAGAATATGATCGGCATCGACAAATCAGAGATTATTCAGGTTTCAGGGAAGACCTGAGAAAACGTGGATAAGGTATTGGATGCTATCATCGAAAGAATTCAGGATCCGTTGAGTTTCAAAAAATCGCATAGAAAGAAATATTGGACTCAAGAGGGACAAGGGGAAGGGGACGAGGAAAGGTGACTCACTAGAGCGTTGATTTTTGACTCTGTCTATGACCCATACAAAGGCGTTCTTGCTTATGTGAAGGTGGTTGATGGTTCGATCAAGGCATATGAAAACTTGAATCTTATTTATTCTGAGAATACAATAGAACCCACGGAAGTTGGGCATTTTACGCCGGAATATTATGCGGACAAAATGCTCTATGAAGGCCAGATTGGTTATATCGTAACGGGACAGAAATCTGTGCGTGATGTACAAATAGGAGACACTATTTTGAAAATTGAAAATTGAAAATTGAAAATTGAGAATACGAAAAATTATATAATTCCTGGTTTTAAAAAGGTCAAACCATTTGTTTACGCAGGAGTCTATCCGTTGGATACGAACGATTACGATAAGCTCAAAGATAGTCTAGAAAAATTATCGCTCAATGATAGTGCTATCGAGTACGAATTAGAAGATTCCAAAGCGTTGGGATTTGGTTTCAGATGCGGATTTCTTGGAATGCTGCATATGGATATCGTCAAGGAGAGACTATCTAGGGAATATAATATCGATACGATTTTCACAATACCGACCGTTATTTATCTAGTTAAATCAAAAAATCTTTCTATTGAACCTATTAAATCCTGATCCAATATCACGAATTTACTCAAGACTTGAATGTATAGATATATTCTCACAAATAATGAATGATGAATGATAAATGATAAATGATGACTAACCCCAGAAAACGTAGAAAAATTGAAGCCACGATTGGTAGTGAAATCTTGAGCGGATATGGTAGATCAAGGAATGATCGATGAAATCCGAGAACCAATAGCTGCAGTAGAGGTCGTAGGACCGGAAGAATATGCTGGGAATATCATGGCACTCTGTCAAGAATACAGAGGGAAACTAATCAATATGGAGTATATCGACGAGACGAGAGTCGTACGGCATTATGAATTGCCGATGGGTGAAATTATCATCGATTTTTACGATAGACTCAAATCCGCGACCAAAGGCTATGCGACGATGAACTACGAGTTCAAAAAATATCAGCCCGCTGATCTGGTAAAGCTAGATGTATATATCAATAATGAAAAAGTCGAGGCGCTGAGCCGAGTTGTTCATAGAGATAAGTCTTACTATTTATGAAAAGAAGTTGTGGAAAAATTAAAAACATTGATTCCGAAACATTTGTTCGTGATTCCTCTTCAGGCATGAATTGGCTCCAAAATGATCGCAAGAGAAAATATCGCTGCCATGAAAAAAGACGTTCTCGCCAAGTGTTATGGAGGAGATGTAACCAGAAAGAGAAAATTGTTAGCAAAGCAAAAAGAAGGAAAAAAGAAAATGAAAGCAATAGGTTCAGTAAATGTGCCAAGTGACGTCTTTATAAAAATGGTCGCTAGAGGAGACTAAAGTTGCCAGGGGAGAATTAGTAACCTCCTTTTCCGCTTTTTAGCGAACAACCTCACCACACCTCTCCTGTCAGAGAGGAGTGTAATTTTACTAAAAACTCCTCTATCAGGAGAAGCTATAGTCCTCAGCCAAGTCTGAGGAAAACGAAAAGGAGGTTGTTAAAAAAATAGGGAAAACCCACTTTCGCAAGTATGTTTTACTCTCTAAATCTCTCTGAAATAGAGGGAATTTTTGCTTAAAAAAACCTCCTCTATTGTAGAGGAGGGTAGGGAGGAGTAAGTTTATTCCATATAAAAGCTGAATACTATGGTTCCACTATACGTTCCTGGAGGAGATCCTGCAGGGATGAAAATCTTAATCCATGGTTTATCACCGTATTTATTGATGATACCTATATTACTAGGATCAGTCTCTTTGTAGATATAGGTGACTGGTTCTATGATATTTGTATAACTGGAAAGGACTGGATTTATCTTTACATGGAGACTAGTAAGTCACATGAGAAGCTCAGGTGTAATGCTACCAGCTTTAAGCTCGATGCCGGTGAGTCTGGTGTTAGAGGGTCCGTAAATACCATCACATTGGATAGTGGTATAGTGGCCGGTAGTATATCCTTCGATATCTTCTATCCAGAACGGTTCAGTAAATTGTCCACTAATTTCTTGATCATAAGGAGAACTATATACTGTACCAATAGGAAAATTTCCTGGAGTACCATGACGGATGCCGAGACCAGTGATTTCAAGAGTTATATTGCCTTGTTGAGCACTCTGAGCTAAGACAGTATAAAAAAATCATGATACAGCTCCTATCACTATCAGTATACATATTTTTTTTGTTAGCTTGATCATATTATGAGATCAAAATAAAGACATATACTATGTATCTAATATCCTAAAAAAATCAACAACAAGTAGATTTTAGGATAATGAGATATGTATTTTTTATAAAATACAAAAAATATCCAGAAGAATTGTTTTCTGTATTCTGAATATCCATTTTATTTGACATATTATATATTATATAGTCTAGGACATACAAAACGGGGGTGTCTTGTGTGCTAGACTAGTATAAAGTTGTAAGTATTTTACCAAGGAGCAACTAATGAAAGTGTTCCAGTATAAACTCCAACTGGTTGATTAGCAGGAACGTATACATACAATTGAACATTATTTGCAGAGATAGTACAGATTTGTCCAAGAGCAGAACTTTTATAGAGGATTGTTTGTGGAGAACCTCAGATAGAAGTCCGAGTAGTAGTATTTGTACCAGTAGTACAACTACCAGAAATTACCTGGTTAGCGTCAGCCTTAAGATAAACATTAGTAGCAGGAATTGTTTGTCCATTTTGGTTAGTAAGATCAGAAGTAGCGTTTAAGGTCATAGTCCAGTTAGAAAGACCTTCATAATCAGTACAGTAGAATGTAGATGGATTGAAAGTACCTGTAAGCGTGAATGCATCGAATGAAGCTATGTGATCACCAACATACAATGAAGTACCGTATACACATTCACTAGTACCTGTATAGATTTTCAAAGATACATCTCCAGGAACTTGTGCATTAGTTTTTGTTAACATAAGTACAGATGTAATAAGAGCCAATGAAAGAGCTCCGATTTTCAATAAATTTTTCATTTGTGTTTCAAAATAAAATATAAAATCCCTGATATAGTGTTTGCTATATCATGGTCGTCCTAGACTATATAATACATCATTTTATTGTTGTTAAAGAACGGTGTACTTCGTTGATTGATGTAATTATACTCAGGATTTTTTATTTGTCAAAAATTTTGATATATTTTTTAATATATAAAAATATTAAGAAAATATGTCAATTATATACAAATAAAAAAAAGAAAATACTCTTATTATATATCAAAATAAAATAAAAAAAAATGAAAGTGGAAATATTGCTTGCATATATGATAGAGAAGAATATATCTATATTAAATGTAGTTTTTATTACTTATTTTTAGATTTTATAAAAAAGATGCAAAAAAGAAAAACATTATGAGGGATGATTATACTATGATTATGTTGTTTTTTTCTATTTATTGGCGGATCATATTGAGTCACAAACACCCAAGAAGATTTTAATAAGGTATTTGTAAGATTTTGCAATAATGTGTGAGAATCAAAACATGATGATATAATATTTGTAAAACCAGGAGAGAAAAAGTCGTTACGTCTTTGTGTTAATAATTGATGAAAAAATTCTGTTACTTTTCAATATGGTTTTAGTAAATCTACATTTGCAAGTGCATGAGGTCGTGTGTGTCATTCTATTACAGAATCATGAGACAATTTTAGTATATTAATTCCTGAAAAAAAAGAGAGAATTATAAATATACAACCCGGAGATAGTATAGTGATAGAAGAAGATATAGTAATTCCACCAGGAATGAGTGGTTTACAGATGTGATGTATGTTATATAAACTAAAAAATTCAGATATTAATTTATGAACGTTGTTTGATATGGAGATAAATAAATATGGACGAATAGATGTGATGGTAGGATGAGCATCTGACATACAGTCAAATATAGAATTATTAAATATGTCCGGATGAGTATTCTCTACCAATAAGAAGATGAAAGCAGAAGTGGATGAAGAGAATAATCTTAGATTATCATTTTTGGTTAAGAATGGATGAAATGTCCTTCAAAACGTTGTTATAACAGGTAAAATATATAATGCACTTTGATTTCAAAAAGATTTTTCATCTGCCAACAAACAGATTGCACCTTGAGCAGAAGGTTTTTTTGAAGTAGATGCAGGAATATTGCCTGTATATAAATGATTTTTTACCATAAAGATTAACGTGCAGAATATACCACAATTGATGTTTGATGTATCAAACAAAAATATTGATAGAGTTTCAGTAATTACTGAAAAATGAAAGATATTTTTATTTTCTTGGATATATGTGAT
>CAZBWI010000020.1:0-6721 GCA_964495825.1 uncultured Candidatus Peribacteria bacterium
AAATATCTTTTATTATTTTTTAGTATTTTTATTTTATGACTTAGTGGATGTTCTCTTACATCCGACAAAACGCCTGCTACACTAGCAATTTCTTATACAGGATATATATATCCTAACAAAGAATTTATTGTATACCCTGAATTGGAAAATAAACAGACCTATAACAATCAATCAGAATGATTTATCGTTCCTCTGACAGGAAAGTTTTCCCAAAATATTCAGATAGGACAAAACATATCCATAAAAAACACTACATTAACCTATAGTTGATTTTTTTCTCTCTCACTACCATATACTTTTGATGAATGGGAATATAGCACTTGATTAAAAATAGAATCATTACTTCTTTTTAGTAAAAAGAATAGTATAAGTATATATATAAATAATGGCTCTTTTTCTACTGAGCGGGGAGATGAAAAAACCAAATGCGAAGATACTATATGAGAATTTATCAGTAGCACATCAAAAACAATCAATGGGAAAACATTGTATATCAATACCATTAGATATCCCGAATCCTCTTTTCCATCCAAAAATATTTGTTTTATACATGATGGTCTTACTTATACGATATCTTCTTCTGACAACAATTTTATCACAAAAATCATACCTTCATTCGTCTTTTTTCCACAAAAAACGCCTCAAAAACAATCAGAGAACACATGACAACATGCTTTGATTCCACAAACAACCTGAATATATAGCAACATGATTGTTTCATGAAATACTTTTGTATACAAAAATCTGTTCAGTATAGCTATTCCTGAACGCTTACAATTTTGGCAAATAGCTCGTCCATCTATGTATACTGTTGATCTCTATCTTACTGATAAGTTATTCAATGGTTTTCAAATGGATGATATTAGTTTTCTTCATGTAATTGCTACTCCTATTTCTTCTAGAAAAGAACCAACTGAACTTCAAACATGTTTAGCTCTTCAAAACAATTACGAACCAAACAGATCTGATATACATACTGGAAAACACACTACCTACTATACGTACGGCAGTTATGACGTTTTTTGATATCTTTGGAAACAATGAAATATCTGTTTTTTTGATGATCGTTTTGTCTACAACATTAATGTAAGATTATCTACAATACCTGATGTTTTGAATATTATCAATTCTTTCACTTTCCTTGACTAAAAAATCATGAAGCACCTGATTTTTCTCTCTTTGTTCTGATTCCTATTTCTTGCAGGATGTAGAAACACGCTTAAAACTACCAATCCTGTACCACAAAAAAACGTTTCGTTTGAAACTGCGCTACCACCTGATACCTGATCATATCCTAACCCTGGTATTACTATTCACATAGGAACAGGGTTGCTTGTAAAATGATTGAATGGAGATGACAAGCCGGAAAAAAAATACAAATGGACAAAATTTAAGGATCCATACGATGGCCAAGAATATTTACAGACTATCATCACCTGATATCTCTATACCTACACCTACGAAGACTTATGAATCAAACTAACCACTTCAGCGCTGTATGATCCGTATTTTTTCAACAAAACCCATGAACGCATATATGGAAGATACCAAAATATGATTTACCATACAAGATGAGGAAACACATGGCGAGGGGATTATATTGCCGTATTTGAAAAACATCCTCAAACATCATTAGCTCAAGAGATAGAAACACATCATTTGGGTGCGGGATGTAAAATTGAGACTGGGATATTTGATGAAAAAACTACTTATTACGAATCAATGATTGGCTTCGATGTTGTCTACATTGAAGATAAAGATTGGCAAACCACCTGTACGTACGATACACAATTCCCGCAACGTAAAATGCCTTTGGTATTTGTTATGCATCCAAAAAACCCAAACAAATACTACAAAATAGCAACTTCTGACTGATGTGCTCCTGGACCTTGCAGTATTTTTGGCAAGATAGAATTTTTCTAAATTACTCCATACAAATTATTTTACTCCATCCGATAATTTTCTCATCTCGACCGCATTTCGACAATCTCACCGTCTCGGCCTCATTCCGGCGTCAAGAAATTGCAGCCGGAATCCATAACAAATAATGCTTTATCACCTATGGTAAAACATCCATGGAATCTTTTGTCTATATCTTGGCAAGCAGAAAAAATGGTACGCTGTATACAGGAGTCACCAAATATCTATGAAGAAGGATCTGGCAGCACAATGAATGAATATACGAGTGATTCACTAAGCAATATGGAGTGAAAATGTTGGTTTACTATGAAAAATATTCCTTACTTTTGGATGCTATAGCAAGAGAGAAACAATTAAAGAAACGAAAAAGGGAGTGGAAAATTCGTCTCATTGAACAGCAAAATCCAGAACGAAAAAATTTATATCATGATACAGAATAACGCATTCCGGCAGGTAAAGTAGTTATTGAGTATGGATTCCGGCCGCAAACCGGGGCGCCGGAATGAGGTACATGAGTGGGGGCGCCGGAAGAATAAGATAATGATATTCAAATCATCCTGCAAAGCTTATCATAGAAATCGACGGTCCTATCCACAATAAAAAAGAAAATAAAGAGTATGATAAACTAAGAGAGTATCTACTTCAAGAATGCGGATATAAAATCATAAGATTCACAAATAAAATGGTAGAGTCTGATGTCTCAGGCGTATTAAAAAACATTAAAAGGAATATTGTCTCTTAGTATTTTACTCCATTCACCTATCCCTTCCTCTCTTCTATTACTCCTCCTTACCCCTCTGAAACAGAGGGGAGTAATCACCCTCTCTATTTTAGAGAGGGCCGGGGAGAGTAAAACAGAGGGATTTGCCTACAAAAAAAACCCTCAGCTCGCCCCGTAGTACTACGGGGCCAAAAGCCAAGGGTTTTTTTCATTTTCCGCGAGAGCGGAAGTATATGATAGTAACAATTACTTGTTAACTATTTTGTTGATGTGAATGGTAATGCACCAACATTATTGTAAGTAGCACCAGCCAATCCTAGGAAGTATGCATTAGTCAATGATACATTCCGATCTGTAGTATAAGATGAAGGATTAACTACTGCACCATCTATTACAACAATGTAATTTACTGTGCTATTAGCATCGATAACATTGTTTGCGTTCAAAGCAATTATACCTCCAGTATATGCACCTGTACCAGCAATATTAGCAGAAGCTATAGAGTCCTTGTAGACGATCAACGTCATAGGTCCTGTATAACCAGCTAATGTATTGTTGAATGCAAGACCAGTAAGAGTTACGCTTGTTTTTCCTGCAGCTGTAGCTGTAAACTTCAAAGCACTTGTAGTAAGTGACTTGTTTGGATTAGAAGCCATAGCCAATGTTACAGTGTTTTCTGATATAGCATGAGATCTTCCTGCTACATTAGCTCCACCAATAGCAAGAGTAGTACCATTTGATCCCTTAATATTTGTTCAAGCAGTTAATACATTAAGGAATACTGGTCCACCATTTGTACTGCTATTTACGTCAGCTACAACATAGTAATTAGCTGAAGTATCTTTTGCGACAACTGGTGCATTGTTGATTTGAGAGAAGACAACACCTGTTGTTCCATTAACTGTAGTTGCTGTAGCAATTACATCTCCAGATTCGTTAGTAATCTTGAAGTTGCTTAATCCAGCAACAGATCCTGTCAATGCTACGTCATACAATCTTACACCGTCATTAGATGCGCTGAGTTTGAATGCAACGATCTTTTGAGCAGTAGATGGAGAAAGTAACAATGTAGATAATGGATTATTATTGCTTGCAGCTAATGTTCCTGCAGCTGTAGCTATAGTGAATGTAGCTCCTGCTGGTAAAGCAGATGGAGTTACAGAAGCAGATGTCAAAGTATCATAAGCATTCATGCTATTTAATGTTACCTTGAATGTTCCTGTACTAAATGCTTCTGAGAAGTTAGCCTTAACTACAAAGTCTAATGGAGTAGATGTAGTAATCTTCTTGCTGAAACCATCAAAAGTAACTGATGTTGTAGATACTGTCTTTGATTGAACAGCAGTTCCATCAATATATAATGTCAAGTAAGCATTATTAAGGAATCCTGTAGTGTATCCAGAAAGATCAACCTTGAAGTTGCTTACTGTTACACCATTTCCTTGAGGTGATGATAAGCTTACACCATAAACAGTAACACCATTAGTTCCTGCAGCTATTGTAGTATCACCAAGAGCATCGTTTCTAGTAACAACCAATGAAGATGCTTGAGAGGTTACAGATACTCCAGCAATATTTCCAATAGATGTAGATACTGTATATCCATTTGAAACATATTCTTTTACGCGGAATGAACTAAGAACCAAGTCTTGGAACTTAATAGTTCTAGCAGGAGCAGTATCTTTCAATTTAGCATACATCTTTACAGTAGCAGTTCCATTTACAGTTGCTGATCCTAAGAATATAGCTCCTGTATCTGCAGCTGAAGGGCTGTAAGAGAATATTGAATTACCTACTTGAAGATATACTGTACTGAACATTGCATCCATTCCTGTAATTTGAGTAGAAGATGTTGATAAGTATACTGTAGGATCTTCTAATGTGATAGCAGATTTAGTAGTGATTGTTCCTTTCATCAATACGATATCGCTTCCAGCTGAATAATTCATTGATAATGGAACATTAACATCTCTTGCAAATGAGATATCGCTTCCTTGTATTGTATTTGTATATAATACAGGAGTTCCAGAGATAGGACATCTAAAGTCTGTTGTCTTTTCTACAGCATTCATATCAGAAGTATTTCTCAACTCAAATTGATATGTATCGCTAGAAGTCTCTACATTATTTACAATAGCCTTGATGTAGTAAGTAGCTGAAGTGGCATTTTTAATAGTATCGCCAACAGTAAAGGTAATTTCTCTACCATTTACAACTGGGTTTGAAGCTACAACAGCACCATTTCTTTCAAGAATGATATTGTCAAGATTTGAGAGGCTAGCATTGCCATCCTGTCTCAAAGTGATGCTCTTGAAAACAACATCTCTAGTTTCTGAACCAGTGTAATTAGTGTTGTCTACCTTGAAAGCACCCAATTCCATTCCGTTGTCAGTAACATTAGCTGTTCCTGTTGCAGATGCAGCGCTTACCGTCAAACTAGCTACTGTATAATCAGCTGTTCTCAAAGAAGGAGTTGTAAATCCTCAGTTGACAGTTTTAGCTGTAGTTCCAAAGCTATCAGAAGCAAATTGGAAATCATTACCTGCGCTTGTGCTCAAATCTACATAAAGATCTAATGTTTCTGTTGCATTAGCCTTTACGACATAAGTTGGAGCAAAAGAGATAATAGCTGTTCCATCAGAAGTGAATGCAGCTTTTCCTGAAATTCTGATTCCGCCCTTTTCAAACCGAACTCTTGTAGAAGGTGGTATGCTTGCCAATCCTACTTTTTTAAGAGTAACTGTCTTCAATGTAACATCGCTTGAATTTGCTTTGAAGTCTACTGATGCAAACTTGATGATTCCAACCTTAGGAACTTGTGTTCCGTTAGCGAGAGAATCAGAATTCAATGATACATTCAAAGTACCAGCCTTAGTTTCAGTTGGAGTTGTTACACATTCAGCTGGACAAGTATCCAAACCTAATGAACAAGAAAGAATGTTTTCTGGTGTTTCACAAATAGCTGGAGTTGTTGCTCCTGCTGCTCTCTGCATCATAAGCATAACATATCCTCTTACTTCGTTCATATTAGGATTGTCAATGTTGTTCATGATACCAGCATCCTTAAGAGCGTTCAAGTGATTTACATAGTATGGATCACCTCCATTGTAAGTATCACCATAGAGAGCTCTAGAAAGCACTGTTCCAAATTGTGCTCTTGTTACAACACCATTTGGATTGAATGCAGAGATACCAACACCCATCAAACCGAGCTGGCAAGCTTCCTTGATATATCCTTGAAGCTCTTCAGATTGATTAGCGATGTCAGTAAATTCGCATGTCAATGAAGTATCAGGAGTCTTTCCCAAAACTTCCTTTGCATAATTAACCATCATCTTTGCCATGTGAGATCTGATAAGATTTCCATACATGTTAGCAGAATCGATGGTTGGTTGAGTAGTTATTCCGATAGAATATGCATAATCATATGCACCTTCCAATTCATCACTGTACGTAGCACCGAGAACGGTTGTAGGTACAGTTGTTCCTAAGAAAGCTACGATAGCTAAGATAGAGAACAATTTTTTAAAATTTTTCATGTGTGCAATTAAAATACAATGTAAAAGATTTTTGTTTTGGCTCACAGCCAATCCCTCACACTAATGCGAGGTACTCATCTCACAGATGAGCCGATGTGATACCGTCTGCTTACAGCAAAACGGAAGAAGGTTCCGTGTCTCCACACGGTAACTTTGTTGTACATTAACTATTAGAAAGACAAATACAAGACAATTTTGGACAGTTGTTTACGTATAGCTAAAGCTAATCCAAAACTGCTTTTTGTGAGAGTAGTTTTCCGAATACCACTAAATCTTTCCTATAGGATATCTTTCCTATGAAGAAATAGCGATTTTCGCAAACACTTCCTTGCCTTTCTTGGTACGCTAATGATCACATCCTTCTGAGAGAGAATACGACAAACTGTCTATTTTGTGACAACTTTTTGTTAGCATCTCTTAGAGCAAAAATAAAGAAAACCTAGTTTAGGTCTGAATTTTTGATATATACTTCCTGATTGTACTTCATATACCATTTTTCAATAAAATATATATAATATGTCTACCTACCCCACCCCTTGTC
>CAZBWI010000021.1:0-14477 GCA_964495825.1 uncultured Candidatus Peribacteria bacterium
TTACTATAAAAGAATCAATGTACGGTCATATAAAGATATTCTCATGAGCGCATGAGCTACAATTCACGAAACTTGTATCAAGATAAAACTGACAATTCTATTTTTGGAAATCTACTGACAATTCTACTTTGCTATAACATATTTGTAGATTATGTCTTCCGCTTTCTTTTTTCTCTGCAGTCTTTATTTTTTAACGCTCCGCTGGGGTACTTTTGGTTGGCCGCAAAAATACTCAAAACAGCCCTTTCTTTTTTAGTCATTATTTTCGCTATTAGATCAATTTCATTATACTATCTTATATTACATCCAGGCTCATTATGCCTTCATCCTTCCTTAGGACAAATCGGATGTTTGGGATATTTCGCTCGACCTATTTTTCCTGCTGGTGGAGTAATGGTGAATGTTTTCAGCTTGTATTGAATACTCAACTTTTTTACATACATTATTATCGTTACATTTACTTGGTAATGAATTTACGTGTATTTATACAGTTTTGATCGTTTTTTTGGCATTGATAAGGTTTGCAGGATGACTAATGATTCTTCTGAAGATATCAGATGATGAAAAAAATCCCGCAAAGTGCAGCCAGGTGACTTGCTGGTTTTCGGTAACCAGTATTTTCTCGCGTTGGGTGAAAAGGTGGTTTTCCTCGAACAATACGAGCATTTGGAGACGGTCAAAGCCGAGCTTGTTTACAAGGAATTTATGACCAAACCTACGCTGGATCTCTTTCACTGGATGGTGGAGACCTATTATACGACTTACAAATCCGTGGTTAGACTTTTTGTCACGAATAATATAGAGAAACTTTTGGAACGTGAAAATAAATTGTCGAAAAGTGCTAAAAATTGACAAAAAGTAGCTGAATATTGACAAAAAATAGTCGAACATTGATTCTCTTTAGCTACTGAAGGACAAACACTGGTTGTCTTCCCAGATTTACGGACAATGTTTAATTCGACATCAGAGCAGTTTCGTGAAAACCAAGGTGTAGCATTCTTGTCGGCGACGCAGACAGAGAAACAGAAGGATGTTCATCGATGGGAGATCAAAAAGGGATTGAAGTCCGTCATTATCTGTACGTATGCCGAGATATTCCAGGATTATCATAATTTAAAAAAAATCATTTTCGTAGATCCTCACAAGCGATATTATGCGAATCAGCAGGATCCTAGGTATAAAGTAGGAGAGGTTTTGGAGGAAATGAAAAAGTTATATGGAGCTGAATTACAGATTCTCTGAGTATAAAAAAACCCGCTGAGACAGCGGGAATTATAAATGTCGTGAACATGTTTTAGAGTTTAAGCTCCTTGATCGCTTCTTCGGCTGATAAATCTTTTTTAACGAGTTCTTCAAGCTTTTCGAGGAGATCTTTTTGGGTATTTTCCGGATCCTTTTTTACCATGAAATATAATATGTGACAAATTCCCATGGCGAAGACAATTTCGCTTATTATTAATACCGGAATTATGTAAAATAATAAACCGATGAATAAGAATGGTACCAAACACTGTATCATTTCTATTCTCATGTTTGTTGCTTTCTGCTCTATCGAGCTTTTGATAAGCAATTCTTCTGTTTTTGTCATTGGATTTTTGTTTTTTGTTATATATCTTATATATATTTTCTTATAAATGTCAAGTAAATTTTCTTTTTTCTGTGTTTTAGGAAGAGGAGAAGTGGTGGAGAACTGCCTTGATTTGGTAAAATCCGCTATTCTGAGTATAATTAACTAACATTTTACTTTATATCCATTTCCATGAGTGCAAGCAGATTCCATTCTAGACGAAAAGTATATTTTCAGATACTACTTGTAATTTTCGGTTTATCATTGGTTACATATGGTTATTTCCAAGTTGATATGTTTTTGATGAATCAGAATATCGCTGACAAACGTGCTATGGTAGAGGAACAGAATGCTCAGCTTGATGCATACAAGTTGCTTACGGGATACAACAAATTACAGGCAGTCAAAATCCTGGAAGAGAAACAGACGAATATGCCTTGGTCTGATCATATATCTCAGATGATTACTATGCTCGAAGATATCAAAAAAATTGATACAAGTTCGACGGATACTATTGTTCTTTCTGATTTCAATGTCAGTTTGGACAAGATCACTTTGAGAGGACAAGTTTCCAATTTACTACTTCTCTATTATTCTAATTCTGCCAAGGGTGTGAAATCACTCATCGACAGATTCTCCAGTCTAGATTTTATCAAAAATATCCGCATCCAGACCTATGATAGGGTAGCGGAAACTAATTATTATGAATTTGTTTTAGAAGCTAATGTTATCAATGATGCAGGAACAGGCAGCACCGCAGGATAGTCAGATTATCGACCGTTTGATCGGCGAACAACAACAGCAAAAATCTGCACAAATCGATATGCTCGCAGAAAATTCTCAGGTGTTGATTACAACATCGAGAGTTGTCAGTATCAGGTATAGGGTGTATTTTATCATTCTCCTTCTTGTGTTCGTGATTTTTGGCAACAATTTCGTCTTGCCAGCACGGGATAAGTATCAGAATACTAGAATCGAAGTCAGTGATATCAATTTTCAGATTTCCAATTTCCAAAATAGGAAACTTCAGGCTGATGCTGATAGGGCATTGATTCAGAAGATAGAAAATCAGCAGAATGATATTATCTCTTGTCTCAATACGAGAACAAATTGTAGTGCAATAGATCCTGCATTGAGAACTAATTTTTCGTTCGCGAGATCGTATATCCAACTTAATAATCTGACTGATCCTAAGATGTCAGTCAATGAGAAAATTATTCTTGCAAATATCAATGAATATCTCTTGAGAGATCCTGTCTCCAAAATCAAGAATGGACTTGTTAATAAGATCGCTATAGGAGAACCTGCGCAATATTTTTGAAATCTTTATTATGTTCCGCTTCAACTCAATATTACTTTCGATACCAAGGATGCATTACTTTCTTTTATTGACAATGTGGAGAAGAGAGTACTTGCAGATCCCAATTACCGTGTACTTTACAAGATCAATAAAGTGAATTATGATATAGCTAACTATACTATGCAGCAACAAGTAGATATTGATATGAATGCCTATTATTACACTGACTAATTTAGAATTCAGAGTTTAGAAATATACAAAATTTAGAATTTAGACCTTATATGATATGGAAGAAAAAGAGATTATAGAACAGGAGTATACACCAGGGCCGATTGATGCAATGATCGTCTCGACTTTGCAGTCCATGGACAGAGGAAGTTTCTGAACCAAGGACAAGATTCTCTTTTTCAAAGAAGTCGCATACTTATTGAACGGGTGAATTTCGCTTGTTGACGCCATGAATATTATCGGTGAAAGTTCTGATAATTATGCACTCAAAGAGATATCAAGAAATATCTTAGCATTTCTGCGTAAAGGTAAAAGTTTTTCGTATGCACTCAATAGACTGCCTGATTATTTCGATCAGGGTGATTATACTATCGTCAAAGCTGGTGAGATGTCAGGAAATCTTCCTATGATTTTACAATCCTTAGCCAATGAATACGTCTATGTCAGAGATATGAAAAATAAATATATCTGAGCATTGATTTATCCTGCGATTTTGATTGTTGTCGCTGTCGTTGCCGTATTTGCTCTATTTTTGCTCGTTTTGCCAAATATCTTTTCTATCGCTACAAGTTTCCAGAATCTTGAATTACCATGGATTACCAGAGCTTTGCATGATACCTCATTGTTTTTTCAGAACCAGCGAAAGACGATCCTTGGAGTGTTTGTCTGATTATGACTGGTCGGTAGTATCTTCTTTTCTACTGAGTTTGGTAAAAAGACGCGGTTTAGTATTTTGCTCAGTATTCCTATGATTGGTAAGATGACTAAATATTTTTATATTGTGAAGTTTTGTAGATATATGAAGTTGATGATGAATGCGTGAATGAATTACTTGCAGACGTTTAGTTTGCTTCGCGATATCCTTGGCATCGCTGCATACCAACATATGATTGAGCGTGTCATTATCTGACTCAATAAATGAGAAACCATCTATTCTACTTTACAATATGAAACTGATCTGATCCCTTCGGATGTAGCTGTGATGATCAAGGTTGGTGAAGAAACAGCGAATCTCTCGAATTCTTTGGACAATGTCCTCAAAATGTATGAAGAAGATCTCAATACCATTATTACTCGTTCTTCCAAGATCATCGAGCCTATTATGTTGATTTTTGTCGGATGAATTATTGTTGTCATCGCATTATGAATATTTGGCTTGATTCTTCAGATTATGGAAGGAGCGGGATTGTAGTATTTATTTTTCTTTATAAAAAAACTGCCCGTGAGGACAGTTTCTTTTGTTTATATTTTTTGTTGTACGATGATCTTTCATTGGTACATCCCCATTGTTCAACAGACAACATAGTAGGTGCCTTTTTTGATGTTGTGTATTTTGTAGATGATTGGTATGTCTTTTATGATCTGGTGCACAGTACGGTCAAATCATGGAATAACTAAACTGTTCATACATCATTTGCCATTATCGCTTGGTGTGATGGTCAGTTCGTAATCTCTTCCCGCTGTCAGGGTGATGATTTCCGGTACCAGATTTAATCAGTTATGTCCTATTTCTATCTGTTCATATTCTGCTGTGATAGAACTTATATTCTGATTATTCGATGTCGAGGAAAATCATCATAGTAGGCGTCGTCCGTTCATGATGGTGAATATCCCGAAAAATATGATCAGTATTCATATGATGGTGTGCAAGAGTTTGAATTTCTTATCTTTGATGTATGATGATCATATTCACAGCGAGAACAATACTGGCAAGGTCCCTATCGCAAAGAGCATCATCGCCAATCATCATTCCCGGAAATTGCCGGTATTCATTGCTATCAATTGCATGGAAAGCGTGAATCCGCATGGCAAGAAAAACGTCAAAACACCTATCAATGGAGCGAATACAGGATTTTTTGTCGTCAGTGTCTTTTCTGATCGCTTCTTAGGCAAATGAATCCCTAATGTGGTGATATTGGGGACTATCTTGAGCAGATGTAATCACATCCATAATACTACGACACCTACGATTATAGTGAGTATTGTTGTCGTAGTGAGTGATATAGCTATCGTTTGTCATAATAATCCGAGCAATCAGCCTAAAATGAAAAATCATCCGATCCTTCATACTTGAAACAATATTTGTGTCTTTATATGCTGTCTTATTCATTTGCTTTTGTCCGCATATTCTGAGAATCCTATAACAACACTTCCTACGATGGCCAAACACGTCGATACAGATGCTATGATTCCCATCAATATCGCCACTCGTAAAGAGAGCTTTCCGCTCAATGATGGTAGATATTGAGAAAAATCGAGTTTATAAAAAACAAACACTAATATGCTTACGATGAGTATTGATATCAATAATTGCTTATTGTTTATTTTTTCTTTCACTATGTCTTTTTCGTTCTGTATCACTTGATATCAACAATCACAGATGTGTGTATGGAGTAGGGGAAGTTTTTTTTCCTCATCTATCTCTATGCGTAATGTTCATGTACGTGAAGAGATATGCTCGACTTTTATTCCATTGATGCTTTCGGAAGCTTTTTTTATCGTCATTTCGCATGAAGCACAATGCATTCATTGTATATATATCGTTTTTTTCATCTTTATCTCGATAAGATAAACATTTTATAGTATGCTATTTCCTCGTAGATACATTCCAGACTCTGACCAGTTCTTTGACGAAATCGTCGATCTCTTTCTTGTCATTCGACAAAAGTTTTCTCGCTCCACAGCATTTGATATGATGTTCGAGAAGTTTATTGTTCGCGCTTTTGAGTAATCCTATTGCGGCATTGATCTGTTGTGCGATATTGGCACAGTAAACATCTTCTTCGATCATTTTCTCTACTTTCTTGATTGTGCCCATGGCTTTCCTGACAGAAAGGAGGATTTCCGGTTTGTTGTCGAGTTTCATACGAGGAGGGTAATGAATAAAGCTTGAATTATACCTATGATTCCGTATACTTGCGGTATAAAAAGTTAATGATTGGTATCTCTCAGGGTATTGGTCGTTAGCTTTTTTTTATTCACACTTGCAGCAGCATGTGCATTTTCCTTCGCAGGTGCATGTTCCGCCCTTGCAGCATTTGCATTCGCATTTGCAGTCCTTGCAGTTGCAAGTCTTTTTTGTTCCACATGAACAGTTGTTTTTCGCTTTCTTTTCCATTATTTCCGTGGTTATGGAGGTAAAAAATTATTATTACGGTAACCATAGGTATAGGTTCATTATACTCAAAAATTTTTTAAATACAAATCTTTTTTGCTGTTTTTTTTCATGTAAACTCGTTGCAACTTCAGCCCTAATCCTTACATTGAGGACATATTTTATTTCACGGTTCACCATGAAGAAATCTTTTACGCTCATAGAGATGGCTATCGTCCTTTTGGTGATTGGCGTTTTGATGGCGTCGACGATGAGATTTGGATCTAACCGTATCGTTGATCTCAAAGCGCAATCGCTCAAAGAGGAATTTGTTGCTTGGTACAATGACTTATATAGTCAGAATTTGACGTCCAGTTTCCGCAATGGACAAAAATATACATCATTGATGATTACTTTTCAGAGTGGTGTTTGGTATCAGATTGATCAAGGACCTTTTGTTATAGATTCCAAACTTTCTGGAATCTTATTTCGTAACCTTATGATTGATGGAAAATCTTTGCAGGGTGTTGCTCTCCATTTTGTTCCGTATATGATCGGTTGTGAATTTAGCGGGCATGTGTTTAGCTTCCAAATATTGATCCAGGAGAATGGTAAGCAATATTGCTTTGAAATTCCTTCGGAAACGTGTAAACTCATGGAAACTCGCTGTGCGGATTAAACGATAAAGCAAATTAAAACATTCAGTATATTGGTTACTAAATACCTATAAAATACAATGTAAATACAATATTTTAATCTACAATTTTACTCTCTTTTAGTCGTCTTTATATCTATATGAAAAAAAAGCTAGCATTCACTTTTATCGAAGTGATTATTGCGATCACTGTTTTCGCTATTGGTGTGCTTGCTGTATTACGTCTTATTACTCAAAACCTCGCTATGCTCGATCTTACGCAGATGCGTACTACAGCTACTTTTTTGGCAAAGGAAGGGATCGAACTTGTTTACAATATGAGAGATTCCAATCTCCAAAAATCTTTACCTTGGGATTGTATCCTTGATACTACGCTTACTGGAGATGATTTTGGTATTGTCGATGAACATAAGTTTTGTATGTGGTACTTCGCTTCGTGAACTACTGATGGGAATTTGCTTCAGATTGCTTTTTCTCCTCAAGGATATGTTTTTGCCGCTCCCAAGAAGGCTTCTGATACATTCTCTGATTTATGGAATGACAATAGGCTCTATTATACGAGATGAACTATCGGAGGTCATCAATTGTTCTGGTATTCTTATGATGCGGATGTATGAACACCGACCGTGTTTGCAAGATATATCCGTTTTGTTCCGGTGAGAGAATGATCAGATATATTGCCGGTAAACAATATTCTGAAAATAGAATCTCATGTATCTTATAGTAAATGAACCAAGACGTGAGAAGTAATCTTGGAAAGTTTTATCTGAAAGTATTAATATATGAAAAGGAAGTGATTCACATTATTAGAATTGCTTATCGTCATGGGTATCCTCGGCATTCTTTTTGTATTGCTTCTCAGGACATATAGTCAGATTTCTTCTCTAGTGTTCCGTGTCCAACAGGAAAAATCTGTAGCTCAGGAAATTCTTCAACTTTCTCAAATGGTGCAGAATCTTTCAGATAGAAATCAGATTGATTATCAAAGATACACAGATCTTGATCTTTCATCGACGGAATGAATTTCTGATGTATTGTATTTGAGCGGGCAAGATGGACAGATTACTCTTTTTTCTAGTGGATCGTGTATCGAACCCTCAGAGGAATATTCATTGACTGGTAGATGATCACCTTGTTCCTTATATGTTGATATTTCAGGTTCTATCAAGGAATTGATCAATACCAACAGAATACTTATTAGCAAACCACTTTTCAAAATCATCCCTTTTGCATCAGAATCACAATATCTCCATTCAGAAAATCTTTGTGAACAAGGGAAATATATTTATTGTATCAATGCTCCGTGATTTTGGATGATCTTCACTGCATATAGTGTAAATTATGGTACTCAGCGAGCGACGCATGTTTCTGTACCATTCCAGCAGTTCTTTTAACCTAAAGACGATTTAGCT
This sequence comes from uncultured Candidatus Peribacteria bacterium, assembly GCA_964495825.1. Classification (GTDB taxonomy): domain Bacteria; phylum Patescibacteriota; class Gracilibacteria; order Absconditabacterales; family Absconditicoccaceae; genus CAJBLF01. The sequence continues at coordinate 8,257 of CAZBWI010000021.1, forward strand.
TCATGGAGACAAATAAGGTTGTATTTCATTTCATCTTACTAGTTTATATGTATATTTATTTTTTCAGTCTGTAGCTTATATGAGAAAACAAGGTAATATCAGCATTTTGGTTATCTTTGTCTTACTAGCATCGTCATTGCTTGGTATTTTGTCATTGCATTTTGTGCAACAGATGATCAAACAATCTTCGCGTATCAATTCTTATTATAAGGCATATTATCTTTCTAAGGCAGGAATAGAACTATGATTGACTACTATCACTTCACGTGGTCCATGATTTGCATATGTTGTGAATAGCGGAGATGCTATCATTCATGATAATTTTTTTACTGGAGCAAAGACTTCGTTGTCACTTTCTATTTCATGAACAGCGTCTTTGCTTTCTCCTCATTTTCGGCAGAATAGCTGATGTACTAATCCATATGTGCTGAATAGCTGAGATTCGCTTATTATTCCGTTGTTTAGGGATGTAACATCATGATCTCTTTGATCTTTTTTTACTGGGGATCTCCAATATCAGAATTTAGCTAGCTTGCTTGGGGAGATAGATTTCTTGCCTTATGGAACCCATGGTGATGTGACCTATGGTATTCTTATCCTTTCAGGCGAGGAACTTTCTCAGAATGGAGTATTCTTCCAAAAAGGTACCTTGCAATGAGGTGTTGCCGATTTTATACAGGCATTTCATCGTTATCTCCATACCATTGCTGATCCGAATCTTTATGGCAATGAAGCATATCTAGAAAAGCGATATCAAGAAAACCGGTTGATTGATAATGGATTTAGGATGTATTTTATGATTTCGAATATCAGTCATGATATAGAATCCTTCTGTATAGCTATCAATCAGCCAATACCACCCGTTATTGGTAAGTCGAGCGTTCTGCCTACAGAAACATTCTTTTTACAGAGCCAGGCATCCTATGGTGATCAGGTTGTTGTGTTGGATGCATCGTATGCACAACCGATTCCAGGATTCTTGTTGAGTACCTATTCTTCTTTTTAGGTATCACTTATTTTTTTATTCTCTATGGTATGATGCCTTGATGTGGAGCTATTTGTTATTATTATAGTTGCACATTTTTTTGTATATTGATATTGTTATGGGTAGAGAGATATTATATCTAACAAAAAAACTCTCCACTTGTTGTGAAGAGTTTCTCCCCGTTGTATGTATGTCCTAGAGTTTTCACATCAAATCTTCCATCTTGCCTTTCTGTTCTTCTTTTGCTTTTTCAGCAAGTTCTTCTTTGTCTATAGTTTTGATTACTGCTTCTCGTCTCTTGAGTCTCATTTCTCTTTCTGCGTCGATGGTGTTTTTTTCATTTTCGTCTTCGGCTTTTAATGCATGGAGATTCATTTGTTCTTCGATGTAGATTTCGTATAGTCTCAGGATCTGAAATGATCGTAATTCAGAGACTGTTTTTACAACGCTTTGATCTCAGCTTTTGACTGCTATATAGAGTTCCTTATTTTCTTTCCCTTCTTCTTTTTTGAGTTCGTAATCACTACTAAATGATCCTACGACTAATTGTTGTAGAAGATCTCGATCGAAATCGTTCTTTAGTTCTTTTGGTGTTTCGTATGGCAATGGTTCGAATTTGGAAAGATATTCTATGTATCGCTGTTGATCCTTGACGTCTCCTTGGATAGGACCGAAAAGGTTTTCATATTTCTCTACAATCTGCTTTTTCTCAGGTTTTTCCCTCAATTCTTCGATGAATGCCTGGAAATCGAATAGCATGGTTTTGTGTATACATAATAAAATATGTTGATTGACTCAATGAAGAGTGTAATTATTTTAGGTATCAATTCAAGAACTCTTTTCGTCACATGGTGCTTTTGCCTTCTGGCTTGAGCTGAATGTCCTGAACTGCTGGATGTAATTCTTTCCCCTTAAATAATGGTCTTTCATCATTGCTGTTGTAGATGTGTTCATTGAGTTTTAATTCTTCGATAATAACTCTTTTTCCGTTTAGTATAAAATAGATTTTTGGTCGGAGATAGAATGCACGGTATTTGTTATAGATTGTTTCGATAGAATCGTTCCGTGGGTCGATCAGTCAGGTTTCTTTTTCTATCTTGCCACAATAAGTCGCTTGCTGGTCTTGCTGAGGAACTTCTCAAAGCATTTTTTTTCAGAATTTCCGGAGCGTGTCGTTCAGAAACTTTGGTCAGATCTTTTTCATTTCTTCGATCACTTCCTTGGTCGTCCAGGTAAATGGTATCGTAAATCTCAAAACATCAATCATATTGCCTGTGTCCATTGATGCATTCATTTTCATAATCGTTATTCCTGTTTCTTTATCATTGTTTAATAATGCTGATTGAATAGGGGAGGCACCACGGTATTTTGGCAGTATGGAGCCGTGGACGTTGATCGGTGCAATGTTGCTAATATCCAAAATCGCCTGTGGGATAATCTTTCCATATGCTATAACAACGAGATAATCTGGATTTTTTTCTTTGAGCCGCTGGGCAAATTTTTGTCCTTCTTCGGATTTTTCGGGATGTAATTTTTCTGGCGTGATGATATCACAATCTTTCAATCTTTCATTTTTTTTGGTACATTGTTTGATGATGTTTTCACAGACTTCCATTCCTCTTCCTACTGGTTTGTCGCATTGTGTGACGACTCCTACTACTTCAAACCTTTTGTCGTCCGCTAAGTGTTCGAGAAACGGTACACCAATAGGTGCCGAAGAGAAGAATACCACCCTATAATGATCGGGATCGTAGTGTTTTTGCATACTTGCTGTACAGTGTAAAACTCTGTCTCCAGCATAAAAAATTCCAGGCCAAAATCCATATCTTTTCAATACGGAGATACTGTATTTGCTACAATGCGGTTCGTGTGCACATATTTTCCCTTTCAATCGGAATGAGGGTAGTCATTCGTCTGGTGATAAGGTATATTGGTAAAGTTTAATAACCCGTATCACAGGTTTCGCTATTGCTTTATTTAGCTTTTTTAAAAAACTCATTATTTGTATGTTATATATATGTATAAAAATGATGATGAGTGTATACTTACTTGATATAAAAATACAAAGAGATTTTTTTTGTTTGAAATCCCTTCGCTAAACGATACAATGATTTTGCGTAAAAAAACGTGTTTTTTTGGTGACGATTATATTATTCGTATGTTACAGAATGTTTATCTATTTACTGGGCAGGAGACCTATCTCCTGGATAAGGAAATCCTAAGACGAAAGGAAAATTTTTTGGCGAAATTTTGACCTGACAGTGTATTTCAGTTTAGTCTGGATAATCTCGATATCGGGCTTATCAAGCAAGCTATTTATCATAGCGGACTCTTTACTACAAAAAAGCTCATTCTGATCAATGGATTGCCGCTTGATGCAACAACTAAGCTTGGTGAGGAGACGAGTGAACAGCTTGCTATGTTTGTCGATACATTCGTTAAGGCAGAAGGAAAAATTCCTGATGATTCATTTCTGGTTTTTATCAGTTCTACGCCAGACAAAAGATTGAGACTTTATAAATTCCTCGAAAAGAATGCTACTATCAAGGAATTCAAACAGTTGAAATGAGGGGATTTGGAAATGTTTGTCAAGGATGAACTTCAAGACTTCACTATCACCCGTGATGCTATCCAGTATTTTTTGACTAAGGTAGGTTCAGATTTGTATCGTATTCGATTTGAGTGTGACAAGCTCAAGACCTGGGCAAAAATCAAATGACAGCATATTATTGATGAACAGATGATTGATTATATTGTTTTTGGACAGGTAGAGATAGATTCTTTTACTTTATTGAAAACACTATTTACTGATAAGATACAAGCGATCAAAATCCTCGACAAGATTCAGGAGAGTGGAACTGATCGGAATCTCTTTGCTGGCATGTTGTATCGAGCCTTGAAATTTTATCTCTTTATGCTCGATTTGGATGAGAGTGGTGTCAAAGATAGTAAAGACATTGCTACTTTCCTCAAGATGAATCCTTGGCAGGTCAAGAACGAATATACCAAGATAGCTATGCTAAGATCCAATACGAAGAATATAGAAGCATTGTATAGTGGGCTGATAGAGCTCGATGCTAACATTAAATCAGGCAAGGTTCCGGATACGTACTTCCGACTTTGAATCAAAAAACTCATTAACGAATTACCTACTTAACATATTTTAAATTACGATTTTTTTTGTATGATAGTTCTTGTTATAATGTATCATCTGAAATCAATACATCAATTCATTTATTTATGATAATGTGGATGAAGAAAGCGATTGTGATAGTATTCTTAGCTGTATTGAGTTTTTGAACGGTGAAAGCTGATCTGTCAGATGGTTTTTTTTGTCAGGTTAGGGAACATGAAGTTGTGATTTCGTTGAAAAAAACAGATGGATATTATGTTTGTAAGGACACTATTGCTTCTCTCGAACAATTGATGCTTAAGACGATCAAGGATATCCAGACTATTGATCTCTACATTAGTGCGTGACGTAATGTTTCTTATCGAAATACCGTCAAGACTGAGAAACAGGCATTATTTGAAAAACTCAAACTTTCTAGAAGTTCTATCATTGATAATATGAAAGTCTTTGAGAAGAATCTTGTAACTACATCTATACAGTATTTTTTGCTCAAGATTACTCCGTATAAGATTAGTCTTCAGAATTCTCTCAATAAAATAGAAGCACTTACGGCGAGTGGTTATGCTACGCCTTCCCTGATTTCCTATAGCAAACTGCTTGCTACCCAGCTTTCTGTTATTCAGCTTTTTAATAATATCACTACTTCTGAAGAGCTCAAAGTATTGCTTGCTAGATATATTTATCTCAAAAATATCATCACATGAAGATCTGAATAATCACTTCTGGAAATGAAAATCTTACTTTATTCAAATTTCTTGCTACATATGATCACGAGTATGTCGTGTATTATGATTTTTTGCATCGGCCTTATGGTGATAAAACATTTGATCAGTGATGGGCGTATATCCAAAAAGGTATAGAGTATTTACTGAACAAGAAAGTGGATTATATCATTATTCCTCCTATCTATGAACTCTCTATGATGCAGTATCCCGATGCTCATATTCAAAATACAAAGATTTTGCCGTTATTTACAACATATATATTAAAATACTGCTTTACCTATTCGCTTGTCGGTAAAATTGGGATTCTCGGTGATTTTGCTGATATCGAGAAAGCACAGGTATTGCTTAAGAACCTTGAAAAATCTTACACGCTTACTGTAAATCAAAAATCGATTAAAAAATTTCATATGCCATTTGCATATCGATCAAAAGAAGTTCCTTTGTGGAAATATTATCTCACTACATTTTCATATTCGAATATTCTTGTTAATAGAATCATTAAGTTTGATTTGAGATATTTTAAGGATGCAATGGTAGATACGCTGGTCCCTTTCAATTACTGATATTTTCATTATCAGACCACTATCACGAAATTCCTTAATTTCAAGAAGATTAGATTTCATACACTTGATGCTCTCGAACATATTTTTCAGCAACTGGTGCCTGTCAATACCAAAAAGGGAACCTATTCTATCACTGTAGCATATACCGGTCATGCAGAGATGTTGAAAAGAGAAAAAAGACTTATCTGGCTTTTGCAGAGAGGAAAACAAACATCTGTTGAACGACAATCTCTTGAAAAATAATTCTTCATCGAACAAAAAAAATCCGCCTAAGCGGATTTTTTTTGAACTCAAGAGAAATTATTTCTTGATCTTGACTGCAGCCCGTCCAACTAATTTCTTAGCTTTCTTAACAGGTTTCTTAGCAACTTTTTTGGCTTTTTTAGGAGCTTTTTTCTTAGCAACTTTTTTAGTAGGTTTTTTTACTTTTTTAACTGCTTTTTTAGCAACTTTTTTAGCAACTTTTTTTGCCATTGTGAGTAATGATAAGAGAATAAAAAGAGAGATATAACGCTTTAGATATATGCTATTTATCACTAATTGCAAGAGAAAATGTTTTTTTATTTATACTGTGTATATTATGAACTATACATTATAATATGCTTCTTAACTGGTTTTTTTCTTATATATTTTTTTTGAAAAAAAGTTTTTTAAAAAATTTTTATTGTGCATATGATAAATAAATGGTAATGATTGATTTTTTTGGTATATATATTTCGTGTTTTTGTTATGACATAATTTTTTTACTGATAGTTTTTTTGTATATATTTTTTGGTAGATTTTTTTGTTCGTATGGTATTTGTATGGTAGATGAT
>CAZBWI010000022.1:0-6928 GCA_964495825.1 uncultured Candidatus Peribacteria bacterium
AAGGTATATCCATTATCTTCATAATCGGAATCCATTTCATAGTAGGTAGATGAGGTTGTTTTGGTTCGAGTTGTTGTTCCAGATGCTTTGTAATATACTTCAAATTGGATAGTGCCTCTATAAGAGGTATCAGTAGATGAACCATTCCTTGCTTTGACAGTGAGGTCTACTCGTTGGTTCGTTGTAGGAGTACTATCATCTGTGCTGAGATAAAAATTGTCGGTACTGCTTCCTACAGCAATAGTTGTGATACCTCATAGCATCACAAGTGCGCTTATACTCAACAAAAATTTTTTCATGATATGATAAGGAAATAGATAAATGATGTTGTTTTTTTAGAGATATGCATTGTTGTAATAATCATCTTCGTTTTTTATTTCTTTGATAGTGTATTTTTCTGGGATGGTGGTTCCATCACTAAGTTTTTTTTCTTGCTGATATTCAATGACCCGGAATGTGTCATCGTATTCTGGTATGTTATTTTTTTTGGATGGTAATTGTTTTTCTGTGGAAAAATAGATTTTGTTTCCTTTGGCTATGATAGGTTCATCATAATTGAATACTAATGAGTCAGTTTGATTGAGTTTCTCTTTGATAATGGAAAATATTTTGACGACCAGATCCATCCTTTCTGAAAATTTTGTTTTTTGAAGTTTTTTGTCTTTGTATTTGGGTTCAAGATCTTTTTTGAAGAGAGATCCTGCTATTTGCACTTCGAATCATTTTTTTGCTAGACTATCTTCAAATATGGTGATATTGTCTATCCCTTTTTCTCATTTGTTTCGGTTAGGTTCATATTGGATTTTATGTGTTTTTTTGTAGATAAAGGTCATTTTTTTGAGCTTTGGATCTACTTGTACGTTACTGATGTTTTCTGGATCCAAATTTATTATAGTTTCGATAATCTCATCTATTTTTTCTTGGTTTTTGAGTGGTTTGTTTACTTTTCCTTCTCCTGGGGTTTGTAATAAATTTTGTGCGATCATCTTTTTCGCATCATACCAATGGATATTTTTCCCTTTTTCTTTTTGCGTTTCTGGTATTGGTGCATGGATTTCCATTGCTTGAGCATCGGTATTTGGTGTTGCTATAGTCATTTTTTTTGTTTAGTATATAAATATATATACATTATAACTTTTTTTGTCGATTTTGTCAAATATTTTTTGTTGATACTTTGATACTAATATATATATTTTTGATAAGTTTTTATTCTCTTTTTTTGTTGCTATGCATTTTTTCTGAAAACTTATCAAAACGCTTTTGCGATCTGTATTTTCCATCATATTCTTTCTGCTTCTTGTCGGTTTGGCTAAGATGAATTGGGATATCAATGCGTATATCGTATTCCTCAATGATCATGATCGATCAACTTTTCATCGATCTCAGCTTGCTACATGGACAGATCCATTTTGGCCTCAACAGCAAACAGCTACTTTGGATGATCTCCTTTCTGGTGATGTGTCTGAGAGTACAACATGAAGTATAGATCCTTATGACCCAGAACTGGAGCAGGAGCTTAATGAACTGACTGATAGTTCTCTTTCTGGTTCAGAAGAGGAGTTTTGATTTACTACTGGTGGAAATGATACTAGTACTGGTGGAAATGATACTAGTACTGGTACTGCTTCTACCTCACAACTTCTCGATCTCATCAAACAACGTGAACTCAAAAAATAATGAAAAATGAAAGAATTGCTCAAATGGACTATTGTATCTCATAATAGTGGATAATAAGACAACTACTAAAATCATTCACCATTCATCATTTGATAATGTCTCTTCTCTACAAAAATACTTTTGATGCTGTAGTAGTCAAGCAAGGTCAGTCTCTATCGCTTATCGATATTTTTTCCGTTTCTGGGAAAAAAACTATTGAATTGGCTCCTCATTCCTCGTTGATCTATCTGATCGTTGGTTCAGGATCTGATATAGATATTCAGATTATTACCAAAGGACCACAATGTTCCTGTAAGATTTTTGGACTTTGGGCTTCTGATGCTAAACACCCTACCTCTAGTTCAGTCAAGGTGGTATTGGCTCATTCTCAAACTTCAGCTGAAGTTGAACTCATCTCTTTTCTTCGTGATGGTGCCAAGACCTCTCTTGATGGTTCGATTGTTATAGAACAGGGTGTGGATTATGTCCATGGGCGTCTACTCCAACAGAATGTTGTCCTCGGCAAAGGTGTTTCTGTCAAAACTGTACCACAGTTGAATATAGCTTCCCATAATGTCCGTGCTTCGCATGGAGCTACTATTGATTCTTTGGATCAGCAAAAACTTTTTTATATGATGAGTAGAGGATTGACCAAAGAGCAATCTCAAGCATTGCTTGTCGATGGATATATCGCATATGCACTTTCACAGTTTAGCGATATTAGTGACATAGAGAAACATCAGGTTCATAGTATACTTTTTTAAAATGGTTGTATCGTAAAACTACTTTTTTTTGACTCATCATATTTGCTATCAAGGCAATATCCTTGATTTTTTTTTGTGGTTTTTTGGTTTGCTTTCCTTCTTTGAAACGAATGATGTTTGGGGGGTTTGGAAGCGTTGCTTAACCTTTTTTGTCTTATTTTGATTGTGGTAACGTACTATAGTGTATTTTTCTTGTATACACGATCAGATTCTCTATATTTCGTGGTATGAAATACACATATGGTATATATTTGAGGTTGATATTTCTTGTCTTGGCATTGGGTCTGGCAATTTTTTTGGCGTTGGATATGTGATGATCAACTCCTCCTGACCATGCTGTAGTGTTTGTCTTGGATATCAATAGAACCATGAATACTCAAGATGTTTTGTCGGGAACTAACAAGATCTCTAGACTTACCGCTGCTAAATCTCTTATTGCTACTACTATATGTTCTCATCCAGATCGTATATATGGGCTTATCATCTTCAATCATTCTGCTGACTATTTTGTCCCTCCGACCTTTGATACATGAACATTGCTACTTTATTTGAGTTGAATCACGACTAATTTACTTCCTGACTGACCTAAAAATTTTGCTTCATTGAGTTGAATGCTCCAAGAAACGAACGCTTCTTATCTTATTTTATCAGATTTTGATACGTCGGTTGCTTATAGTGATTTGCCTAGCAGGGTGACATTGATCGGGTTGGGTACTTCTGAAGGTGATGTCGTAAGATATGCGAATGGTGTCCGTTATTATGATAGTGGTGTGTCAGTTACGAGTATACGCAATGATCAGATCGCTACATCTTTTGGTGTCACGTACACTCCAGTATCTGATATCTCTACTTTTCGTACTCAGACTATGCTTTATCGTAGATTTACTGTTCCGCTTTCACAACGTATATTACTTTATACTTTGCTTGGCGTGCTAGTTATCCTTGCTATAATGTTCTAATGATACAATGATGAAACGTTGAAATGATGAAACAATGTTGTTTGAGTGTTTATGCGTGTAATCGCTTTATCCTTATTGTGAACTATGTCCGATATCTCTTTTTTGGCCATCCCGAATATCGTTGGTTTGCGTTTTGCTTGGTATCTCCAGGTTATTGGTAGTGTATTGCTGTTTGGTGTATGTTTGTTTTTTGTCCTGTATTTTCTGTCTTTGCATCGCAAAAAAAAAGCTTGGTCTCGTAAACTTCAGGATATCGATCAGCAGTCGTGGGAAGTTGAAAAACAGCTTTTCCAAGAAAATATTTGCACTGCATCTGGGAAGAGGAAACTTGTATTATTCATTGAATATCTCGAAAAATTTGTTACAATCAAGCCCTATTCACGTCTCTTTGATCTGTTGGTTTCTCAATGATTTTCTCCTCAGGATGCTGAAGAATGCGAACATATCTTGTATCAGGACCAAGAGATGTCTCATGATATCCATAAGAAGATTGATGAAATATTGATGAAAATTGTCGAAAAATAGGCCAAAATTATTGAAAAATAGACAAAATATGGTTGTATGGTTGTTTTTATTTCTTAGGTGATGTAGATGCTTATAGATATGGTTGAACAATACGATGAAGAAAAAAAGACCTTATTTCGCGGTGTGTGGGAAAGGACGCTTTTGCATCTTGCGCAGCAGCAGGATCATAAGAAAATTCTTTCTTTTCTTGGCAAAGTAGGCATCATAGATATTGATGAGCATGAAAAAGTTGTCGTATTTGGGACACCAAACGAATTTATCCTTACTCAGGTCAAAAAATTTTTTGCTAAACCACTCAAAGAATCTATCAACGAATCATACAATCAACATTTTTCTGTAAAATTCATCGTCTATCCGAAATTCGCGAGTGGTAGTGATTTGCTTGTAGATCTCAAAAAACTTTTGAATATCAAAGAAATCAAAAAATCCGAGTTGAAATCAGAAAAAACTATGCTCAAACATGAGCTTTCAGAGTTTTTTGGTATTTTGTTTGATCCGAAATTTACTTTTGATACCTTCGTGGTAGGAGCCAATAATAATATCGCATTTTCCGCTGCCAAAGCGGTTGCTGCCAATCCAGGGCATGTGTACAATCCTTTGTTTTTGTATGGAAATGTTGGACTTGGGAAAACACATTTGATGCAAGCAATTGGCAATTACGTTATCAAAAATTTTCCAGAAAAGGTTGTTGTCTATCTACCGACGAGCAAGCTCATTGACGAAATCGTCACTGCAATCAAAGGAAACAAACTTCCTAATGTTCTCAAAAAATTTGATGATGTAGATGTTTTGCTTATCGATGATGTACAATTTCTCGCTGACAAGGATAAGACACAGGAAATCTTCCACAATATTTTCAATGATTTTCAGCTCAAAAATAAACAAATCATCCTTTCTTCTGACCGTCCTCCGAAGGAACTCGTGCATATCGAACCAAGATTGAAATCACGTTTTGCTCTCGGATTGGTTGCTGATATCAAATCACCAGATTTTGAGACGAGAATTGCTATTTTACAATCAAAACTTATGAGTAAGTGAGAAGATATAGATTTTTATCTCTTGGAGATCATCGCTAAGTATATCAAAGACAATGTCAGAGAGCTTGAATGAGCACTCAATATTTTGCTTAGTAGAAAAGCTGTCTTGCACAAAGATATCGAAGACACTGATGTCTATGAATGTTTGAAGACCTTAGGCTACAAAATCGAACATACTGCTGATGAAACGCAAGCTGTCGTCGAGTCCAATAGCAAAAGTGCGAAGAATTTTGATGCGCTTGTGCATATGGTCGCTCAGTATTATGGTATAGCGGTCCAGGATTTGAAATCAGAATCTAGAAAAAAAGAGATCACCAACGCACGTCAGATGTTGATGTTTTTGGCGAAGAAATATTTTGATTGGACGCTCGAAAGGATTGGCGATTATTTCGGCGGCAAAGGTCATGCAGCCGTCATCTACGCCATCAACAATACTGAGAAGAAACTAAAAAGCGACAAGGATATGTCGCATGATTATGAAGTGTTTGTCGATCGACTCTGAAAATAGTTTATAGTTAATAATTATGGAATTGCTGGGATAGGCTATTGTAGAGTACGATAGTTTATAATGAAGTAAATCTTTCATTATTTGCTTTTAATTATTAATTTTTCATTAAATTTACGGCACGGGACTGTTGTTTTTGTGCTAAATTGTTTTTATTAACTCGTCTGCATTTTCTTGTTCTTCATTTGTCTGAAAATCAGTAGAAAATTTATTTATATTATCTCCGATATTTTCTTTTTTTTCGAGGATAGTGATGAATATTTCTAAGTCATCTATTTGTATTTCATTATTTTTGCTAAATTTCTTGAAAAATTTCACCATACTTTTTCATCGATCAGAATTGTAGCTTACTGCTCATTTTTCATTTTCTATGTCTTTTAAGAGTTTTTGTCGTTTTGGTTCTAAGTTGTTGTGATTTTTTTCATCTTGTTTTGTAATGAGTTGATTCAATCTGGTAATCAACGATCTAAACATTCTAAGTTCATTAGATGTCATATTTTCTGTTGTTTTGTCTCGTATCTTCAATAGTTCCCATGTATTTTTTTCGGTTGTTTCGTTGATAGATTTATCTTGGTTGAGCTCTGATATAACAACATCCGGAATGAATATGTTTTGTAATGTTTGGATCGATATGTTCTTTTCGCAGTCTCTTTCGATGCGTGTTTTGACTAATGTTTCTCTTCCATAGTTTTTTAATAGTTCTTTACTAATTTTTTCTTTGATTATTGCTTCAAAATCTTGTAAGTCTTTTGCTTCTTTTATATTATTTGTAAAATTTTTATCAACAATTGTTTGTGCTTGGCTTGTAAGAAGTCATAGTGTTGGTAGTTTTACACCGAGTTTTGTCTTACCTCAAGTTCCGGCTCCGAAGGTGAATGTCTTTGATTTGTCGTCGAAGCTAAGAAAATCTTCGGATTTGAGCTGGGCGTCCGGATTATCCAGATTATAATAGAATCCTACGCTATTTCCGTTGATATTTCCATGGATATATAACACATCATCGCCTTCTTCATTATACTCTTTCTCTCCTTTTTGGATGCTAAATCATTCTTGTGTATTGATAGCAAAATTATTTGCTAAATTTTCTTGATTTATTGTGGTTGTGTCAAAATATTTTGCAAGTCCGGTGATGCAAATTCCGAGCACTCTCTGTTTTACGATATCTTGTGTTTTTGTCGGAAGCTCTTCTTGGATGGTTTGGATAGCAGTCTTGTATTCTTTGTATGCTTTTGCTCCTTCTTCGTCTTTGATTTTTTCTTCTTCATTTTCTTGATTGTATTTTTTTATAATTTCTTCATTTCTGATGATGCGATTTTGAAGATCTTGATCCGTAATAAATTTTACATAGGTTGTAAATTCATCTTCTAGATTTGGGGTATTTGGGAGATGAGGAATAGTGAGTGTATTGAGTTTTGAAGATGGTTGTAAGTCAGTATATAATTGTTTTCCAATATTATCAGTTTTGTTTGTATTGTATGCAAG
>CAZBWI010000023.1:0-6309 GCA_964495825.1 uncultured Candidatus Peribacteria bacterium
GATAAACACTACAGAGTTGATCATTGAAAAAACGAGTTTGCAAGGGGCAAAAGACATATCAATTGAATAGAAAGTTTTCGGAGTTATTGTAAGAGGAGATTATGAAAGTTTAACTGAGTAACCAATAAAAAATTCAGTCTCCACCTAAAGGAATGTGAATTTAGAGTTAATTGTTGAATAGAGTGAGAAAATATGTATACTAAGTTATTGAATCTTTTAAAAGAGTATGTGAAAATTTGTTGCTAAAGTACTCTAGACCCTTTATTTTTTAGGCTTCAGGTAGCTTTGATAGTATCAAGCATCGAAAGCTGTGATTGTAAGGTAGTGTTGTACAAACGGATATTGTTGTAAAGATCTTTGATCGGCTTCACATATTCTGATTGCACTACTATTGTCATATCATTGATTGTGAGGCGTTTGATATTGAAGAGATAATATAATATAGAGTATTCATTTGGCTTCCCACCTTCATAAACATCGAGAATTTTGTCGTAAAATTTGTTTGAAGCAAAATCTATAACCGACCAATCCAATTCTCCGAGTGTCCGATTTTTGAGTCCATTGGTTAGATCAACGTTAAAATAAATCGCACCTACGATTCTGTTTTCTTTCTGCAGAAAATCTTTGAGTTGGAGTAATCGTGTATTTTTGAGCTCCATATTGTTTTTATAGACCTCAAGCGACTTCTCGTAAGAATATTCTCCAGTATAATTGACTGCTGTTGTTCCTACCTCATCTACAAAGATCGGTTTATCAAATGTTTTGAGTCTATCCAATGTGCGTCGTGAAGAATGATTTATAATCTGATATGGAGTCCCTCGTCGGCGATTGCTATTGCCTTTTCATCGGTTGTAAAACGTCACTCCCATCAAATCAATATACTTATCACCAGGATAATAATCTTCGAATGTCGGACATTTGAGTTTCGTCTTGACGCTCTGGGTGCAATGAATAAAGGTAGCCGTCTGTGCCGGCTTGCCTCACTTGGCTGGCAGGTCCCATGCATTGACGGACATATCAAAGAGGATATTATGCTGATCTAATCATTCTTCTCTGGAAAGCTCCCGCACATGAATCCACGCTTTCTTAAACCGATATGGATTCGTAGATCGCGGATACCATCCGCCATTCATCTCATGCATCGTACGGAAAATTACCCTGAGATTATTTTTTTTTACATCCTGAAAAAATTGTCTGTATTGATCATCAAATTTTCCTTCATAGACCTCCTTGGCAGTAAAATTGTTTGGTGAGATCGTAATATGATATATTTTATCTTCTCATAATGCTTCATGGAGACGATTTATCATCTGTTCGATATGTTCACCTCGCGGATCGAAGATAAAAGAGACAATCGGCAGATCAAGTTTGTATTCCTTCTCTATATGCTGAATATTTTCGATACTATTGTCCCAGGATTTCATACCAAAAAGATATGCCTCTGCCTTTGTACTCAACGAGATTACTATGATACCCAAAAATATTCCTATCACTATTTTTATTTTCATATATGGTATAATGGAAATAAACCAATGGATTAGATGGGAAGATGAATTACATAAGCATAATCTTATTCATCTATCTCATTATAGTTCCTTTACCTTCGTTGCTTTAAATCCTTTTTTCTCTCCTTTACCTCTTGGTGATATCCACAACCTCCACATCAAATCAGGAAGTTTCTGTTGTTTATCATATACGATATTCTCTTGTATAGTTCAAAAAAACGCTTTGATCTCTATAATCAATCAGGTCGAAGTTAGTGAAATATTTGATATCTCGCCTATATCAGGTGATATCGAAAATTTTCTATTACCAAGGATAACATACATACACGAAATAGAAGTTGTACCAACCACCCTCGGACTAATATCAAATGTTTCTGGTAATCACAATATTTTGATATTTTCTTTTGAGAGAGGTACAGAGTTACCATTGTCACTATTTCGATAGTACGTAATTTTTTTGCCTCAGACAGGTATTTGATCGATACTATTCAATCAATTTAATGCTTTTCTGATCCCATCTTTGAAAATACTTTCATAAGAAACCATGGTTTCCTTATTTTCCTTGATAGTATATCTACCTTCGTATGATGAACGATATCTCTCTTGTCATAATTTAGATACATCTTCACTTTGTACTACCATACTCGGCACCATTGTCAATAATGCAGCTAAACAATTACGGATATATGACATACTTGTTCATTTCTGTACATACTTAGCCATAAATTCTCTTTTTTCCATAAATATTCTCTTCTGCTACCAAATAAAAATATCAGATTTTTTTCTTTATTTTTTCTTTGTATCTACGATGATTATTTTTATTTGATAAATAGCTTGTACATATTCACGAAAAAATATCCAGCCATAATGATACTGACAACCAA
This sequence comes from uncultured Candidatus Peribacteria bacterium, assembly GCA_964495825.1. Taxonomy (GTDB): domain Bacteria; phylum Patescibacteriota; class Gracilibacteria; order Absconditabacterales; family Absconditicoccaceae; genus CAJBLF01. The sequence goes on from CAZBWI010000023.1 coordinate 2,390, forward strand.
TTTCAACAGACTACCAGTCACGAACCCGATAAACGATCATCGCGCAGATCTCAATGCATGGTCGTGCTGCTTGCCTGCATATTTCTCGCCGAGATACGCTCAGAGGAATGGTCATCCCACCAGCCCAAAAAGTCCGAACGGACCTATGACGATTCAGAAGATGGGTAATACAATCACTGCGATAATGAGTCCGATATTACTTCCGCGTACTCATCGTTTTGTTCATCAGAATTTTTTCGTCCCTCGTGAAGGAACGACATAATCGAGGATGGTAAGAAAAATAATGATGAGTGCCCAAACGATAAAAAAGGACCAGTTAAAAGGGTCTTTTGATGTTAATTGAAGAAGGATAAACGCAATATACGCGAGCAAGGGTCCTGGCAATACTGGCAACAAGGAGCCGATAATCGCAACAATACATAAAAGTGATCATAAAATAATAAGTACGATATCCATATCCAAGAAGAATCATATAAATCTGATGTACTTTATATGCCTGGTACAGGGAATTTTTTACAAAACTCTCTGACTCTTAGCTTCAAATCAGCTAATATATCAGCATTATCTTTGTTCTTCAATGCTTGATCTATGAATTCAACAATTTGTTTTGTATCCTCTTCCTTGACTCCTCTCGTCGTCATAGCTGGCATTCAAATTCTAAGTCCGGAAGGCCTGAATGGCGGATTTGGATCGTCGGGTATAGTGGATTTCGAGGTTGAGATTCAGATGGTATCTAAGGTTTTTTCTGCGATTGATCAGTCTAACTCAGTTCAACTGAAATCAACAATCACCATATGATTATCCGTTCCACCAGTGACTAATTTATAGCCGCGAGTTAAAAGTTCAGAGGAAAGGACTTGAGCGTTCTTCAATGCTTGTTCAGCATATGCTTTAAATTCTGGCGTCTGCACTTCCTTCAATGCTACAGCGATCGCTGCGATGGTATTCATATGCGGTCATCATTGCATACCTGGGAACACGGACCTGTCGATCCTGGTAGGAATATTTTCGATTGTGTCTTCAGGTTTTTTCAACGGATTGGATACAATTCATTTGCTAAGTATCAAAGCTCCTCTCGGCCCGCGAAGTGATTTGTGCGTCGTTGTCATCATCACATGAAATCCATAATCCAACGGATTTTTGAGTAATCATGTAGCGATAAATCCTCCGATATGTGATACATCGGCGAATGCGATCGCTCCCACTTCCTTTGCAATTTCGACGAATTTTTCGTATTCGAGCTCTCTCGGGTATGCGGAGAATCCAGCTAAAATTATCTTGGGGTTATGTTCCAATGCGAGTTTGCGGACTTGATCAAAATCTATCTTCCCATCTGCCTTGGTCTTGTAGCGGATGAAGTTGAATACCTTGGAGAAAAACGTCACGGGAGCACCATGCGTCAGATGTCAGCCATGTGTGAGGTCCATTCAGAGAATAGTATCTCATGGTTCCATGAGTGCTGAATAAACACATAAGTTTGCTGCCGCTCATGATAATGCCTGCACGTTCGCGTGATCCGCATGGAAAATTTCTTTTGCTCTATCGATAGCAAGTTGCTCTATCATATCTGTATTTTCTTGTCCACCATAATATCTACGTCCAGGGAATCCTTCAGCATATTTATTTGCAAACACAGATGCTTGTGCTTCGAGCACTGCAGGAGACTGATAATTTTCGCTGGCAATCAATTCCATACCTTCTGACTGTCTTTTTTGTTCAGCAAGAATAGCATCGTATACTTGTTGATCAGTTATTTTAACATTCTTCATGGTTTGAACATTAGAAATTAGAAATTGGAAATTGGTTAGTGTATAGGTATTTCGAAATTTCTATCAAGCGAGTTTTTACACTTGATTTTTTTCAAGAAAACATTATAAACATAAAAAATGAAATATGTCAAACAAAAATTATACCATATGAATCTACAAAAATTATATTCTTCAGAGCTAAAAATTGACTGTTTTGTTCTTATAGAACTCAGTCCTGGTTGTTTTGAAATTGGTATTGTACGCACAAATCCAATGGACGAAAAGAAACAACATACTATTTTCATCCTGACCGATAGTAAACACCAACAACTTCCTCCTGTTTTTGAACATGACTATTTGCCATTTATTATTCCATGCATACCGGATGTTGATCCTTATACCTACCCACTGTATGCTATAGACAATAAGATAATCGAGGATTTGGTGATCAAACAAAAGCAATATCTCGAAGATCAAAAAACAAAAGCAGAAAGTAGGTATGAAACAACTATCCAACAATACAATGGGAATCTTACCCATGCTGAATATGAAAGAATATTTGCTAATGGTATGCTCGATGTTTTCAATAAACTCCAGCAAATGATCAACGAATTACGTGTATTGTGTAACTAAAATTCATATGTATGGCCCCATTTAGAAACAAAAACTGTTGCAGAAAGGAACCTGCAAAAACTGTTCCTATCATCACTGAAGTGCAAGTCAGCGATATACCGAAAAACTTCCCTAAATCTTGTAAAAAGATGATTGGACAAACCTATCCTGCGATTGTCCACACGGACAGAAGAGGGAAAACCTGGTATAATATCCTCAAAGAACTTGTCTTCGGAAAAGAAGAGTTTAACATGATATTTGCTTTCCAGCAAAAAGATCCGGATAAGGTATCTTTTACCAACAGAAAGTATATCACTCTTCATGAGGACTATTGTCAATAATTTAAGTACCAACCTATGTCCCGCGTATATTGCGGGATTTTTTTATATCTCTTCTCATCAAACTCCTATTTCAAAACAAAAAAACGGGTGAATATCACCCGAAAATACTTAGTTATTGTTTTTCTTGTGTACAAAGATTGCTAATCCTGGTTTCAATATCTTCGTGCAGTATCCCACATAAAATGCAAATATAAATAGAATGTTGAGTATCCTATTCCAATTGTTGAGTAAGACATTCCGAGTTTGTGTAGGCTTATATCGTAAACGATTTAAGTGTTTTTGACTCATATAAAACCTACCTTGAAATTCTTCGATAGACATCTCTACTTCTCCTTTATACTTTCCTGCTTTGAAATATGGATTTATCCCTGAAAAAGAAGGACTCAACAATACTACCTTATTTTTTTTCTGATCTTGGTTTATCTTAATATAACTCACCAAAGCAAAATGAGGATAGCTTGCAATTTTGGGAAATTCTGGTTCACAAAACTGGTTGATAAAGAGTACAATAACTTCCATGCCTTTATGCACAGCATTGAATAGTTGCATATATGTCGTATACCATTGCATTCTCGCTATGAAAGGCTTATTATGCCTACGGAATAGATCATTCAATGTATACTCTATCTCCCATGGTGTCATACCAAATCGCATATCTCCTGCTGATTTCATAATTTCATCCTGAGTGATAGTGATACCATATTTATCCAAAATAGTTTGGATAATCGATGGCCCACAAGCATAGGAATATTTTGCAGGATAATATTTGTATTGCAATCCTTGAAATCGTTTGAATTGTTTAATCTCCTCATCCTCATATAACTTGTGCATCTTATAGCCTGGTATATTGGTCATATACAATATGATTCCTATAATCACAAAAAACAAGAAAATAGAAACAGCTACCCAGGGATAATGATTACACATCAAAAACGGAATAATACCCACAAAAACGATGGTCAATAACGAAAAAAAGCCTATGGCCAATACATATAAATTTTTTGTTTTCATATATTATATGGTTTTGTTTGGAAGTAATATAGTCTTCTTCGATAAAAAATCAATATAGAGAAAAATTAATGTCACAGCAAGGTTAAAATGTCAGTACTAGGCAAAAATAGAAATGTCAGTAAAATTGTTAAGGATTTATCCTTAACAAAATAAAAGATGACATTTATCTATACTGACAAAGAAATGAAAAAAATTCGTATTATTCAAA
>CAZBWI010000024.1:0-13842 GCA_964495825.1 uncultured Candidatus Peribacteria bacterium
AGAAAAAATTCAGTCTCCACCTAAAGGAATGTGAATTTAGATTTAATTGTTGAATAGAGTGAGAAAATATGTATACTAAGTTATTGAAACTTTTAAAAGAGTATGTGAAAATTTGTTGCTAAAGTACTCTAGACCCTAAAATTTTATTATCCATATTATAATCGATGACCGACGAAACAAAGACAGATCTGCCTGAGGATACGACAACAGATACTCCAGAGTCGTGAGAATCCGTTATTCTAGAGGAAACGAGAGAAGAGCTCGCAAAGATGTATCTCCTATTTCTCGATAAACAGAAATGAGGTGTATTGGCTACATGAGCCAATATAGGAGTAAATCTTAATCCATTACAAAAAGAAGCAATACAATATATGACTTCAGAAACTACAGAAGAGAAGACAGATATTTTTGCCAAGATAGGGAAGAATATCAAGAAAAAGCTGGTCGAGAAATTTGCATGATGAACGATGTTGGAATATGACAAGGCGAGTCTCAATAAGATGAGAGCACTTATCATGGAAAATAAAAATAATAAAGCTAAACTTGATGAGCTTATGGCTCAGATCGCAGAGGGTATTGATCCTACGATTACTACATCGGAGACATCAACTACAAAACCTTCCACAAAAGAGATTTCCACTGCATCACCTGATGCAAGGATAAATGTTGAATATCAGTCTCCTTTTGATCTTCCGCCAGAGGAAATCACTATTACATCATGATTTGGTCTAAGAACTCATCCCGTGACTTGAGAGAAAAATAGTCAACATAACGGAATAGATATTTCTGCTCCTCTATGAACAGCTATTCGTCCTATTCAAGCAGGTACAGTGATTGAAAGTAAACGAGATCAACTTAATGGAAATATGATTACAATAAGATCAGATGATGGTAGGATATTTTCTTATCTTCATATGAAAGATGCTTCGATCTATAAAGTAGGTGATCACGTGGGAATGACAGATATTATAGGATATGTGTGAAATACAGGACGTAGTACATGACCACATCTTCATCTTACAGAAAAAATAGATAATACATTTGTCGATCCACTCCAAGATGAGAAGATAAGTAAAGTATTTGAAGAGTATAAGTGATATGAAAAACTTGCTGCTTAGATATCTTTGATGATTTTCTTAACAACACCGATGACCTTGGTTTCATCGTATTTAGTTATTTCAACATTATCAAAAAATCTATTCACGGATTCGAGATAGAGTTTTTCGTCTTTTTTTATTATTTTTTTTAGTTTAGGTAGATCATTGTGGATGACGAAGACGTAGTCATTGATATCATAGCTTGGCTGCTGCTTGATGAGTACCAAATCTCCGTCTTGGATCTTAGGCTCCATGCTGTTTCCTTTGGCTCTGACAAAAAAACATTTGCTGACATCTTTGACGCCGAGCATTGCCATCGTCACAGGGATTTTTTCTTGGGTATATTCATCAAGAATTTTTTTTCCTTTATTTCCGCATTGAGCAAAACCATAAATAGGAAGCTGGACGATATCGTTCACACTATCCGTGATACTCTCTCTGATGAGTCTGTATCCTTGGTCATCTTTGACGAAATATCCTTTTAATACCAATTGATTCAGTTTATTGAGCACGGTCTGAGGGTGATTTACTCCAATATTGTTTGCAATTTCTCTGAGGGTTATTCCCTCTTGGTTCGTATTCTTTTTGAAGAATGCGATGAGTGCTTTTTGTACATTATCAAGGTCTTTTGTGGTCATGAGTACATATAAAGTAATAAAAGGTTATCTATAGTATTCATCATTTCTTCGTTTGTAGGGATTGTTCATAATGTAGGTACAAATTCTTTTCAAATCTCTTTCGTTACGAACAACGTGTTCATAATAGTTGGCTTGCCGTTTAAATGTAGGAATGTATTTTTTGATTAAGAACGATGCTTTTTATTTCAACCGGCGAACAATATATGATAGAGAATTTTTATTGTTCATTGGATTCGTGTTTCAAGCAAATAATCATTTATTCATATTCGTAGAGACGCGATGTATCGCGTGTCATTGTGATCGATTTATCGGGTATTGTGGTGAAACGCCATGAATGGACGTCTCTACGGAATTACTTTCATTGATTGTAATAACCCCATGTACATGGTTTAGCATAATCATACACATATCCAATTCTACGTTTTCGAAATGATACGGTATCTCTGACCAAATATCCTGGACAATCATCTCTATCTCATTTAATTTCACATCTCCATAAGTTACTTCGCCGAAATACGATTTTCATCACTGCGTACATATTGTTATAAAATATGATCCAGGTTGAGAATAATCTTATTCGGAAAGTCTTGAAGATTTTGTTCTATATTTGTCGTCGAATAATTCAGTCATCAATCAGCGTAAAAATTTCAAATTCGATGTCATTATAATATTTTCCTTGACACTGTCAAGGAAATTTTGACAAAATCAATACTATTTTTGACAGATATTAAAAGTATAGGTAGTCATACGAAAAAAATCTCTTGATTTTTCAAAAAAATTCATTAATCTTGTTTTTTGTAGGCAGGTAACGCGATAGTGATCTATCATTACCACCACGCGAAATAGTTTTATACTTTATTACTATACATGACAACGAAAAAACAAGAATTGCAAGATGCGTTCAAAAACATTGAGAAGCAATTTGGGAAATGAGCCATTATGAGAATGGGAGACAATGCAAATGTAGGACTTGTGAATACGTTTCACAGCTGATCCTATGTATTAGATCTGATTTTAGGTGGATGATATCCTGAAGGAAGGGTTGTAGAAATCTATGGACCAGAATCATCAGGTAAGACTACCATTGCTTTGCATGCTATTGCGGAGATTCAGAAGAGAGGAGAGACATGTGCATTCATTGACGCGGAGCACGCACTTGATCCACATTACGCACGCAAATTAGGTGTGGATGTAGATAATCTATTATTATCTCAACCAGACTTCGGGGAACAGGCATTGCAGATTGCTGAAGAGTTAGCGAAGACATGAGCCGTAAGATTGATTGTTATCGATTCTGTAGCTGCTTTAGTTCCGAGAGCTGAAGTGGAAGGGGATATGTGAGATTCTTATATGGGATTGCAAGCAAGAATGATGTCTCAAGGATTGAGGAAACTTTCTTCTGTGTTAGCAAAGAGCTGAACCACGTGTATCTTTATCAACCAGATCCGTATGAAGATCGGTGTCATGTTTGGTAATCCAGAAACAACGCCAGGAGGTAATGCGCTTAAATTTTTTGCATCCCAAAGGATAGAGATTCGCAAATGAGATAAATTAGTAGAAGATAAGGAACAGGTAGGATATCTTGCAAAGATCAAGATCGCGAAAAATAAAATTTCCGCACCGTTCAAGACGGCAGAATTGCCAGTTAGGTGGGGAGTAGGATATGATAAGACGGCAGACATTATCGAAGCAGCAAGTGCACTAAAAATTGTAGGCAAATCATGAGCATTCTATACGTTCGAGAAACAGAAGTTTCAAGGCAAAGAGAAATTTATAGCAGCTTTGAATGCTGATGAGAAAATGAGAAAAAGCATAGAAAAAGAGATTCAAAATAAGATTAAGGAGATGAGAATGGGGAAGAAGGTCCTTGATGATGAGGCACTGGTAGCTATAGAGATGGAAGTCGAGGAAGATACAGCTGAATCATTAGCCGAAGCTGGTGAATTAATAGTTTAGTAACTTACTTAGTTTAGCAACTTGCTTATATATAAAAAAATTCCGCTTCGGTGGAATTTTTTTTATTCGAGAAAATGTTATTAGACTATTGTACTTCCAGACTGAAGGTGGCAATCTTTGTATTGTCCATAGTGATAATTATGCTCGCCTTACCAGTTTTTTGTCATATCAAGTTGATAGTAACTTTCCCATCATTAACGATTTTGATATTAGAGAGATTAGGGATAAGTCTGTCGTTTGTCGAAAGTATAGTGAATGCAAATGGGAGGAGTCAGTTATATTTCTCTCAGGTTTTTTTGTCGGTAATTTCTAAGATGAGGGTATTTACTTCCCCTAGTTTGAGTCGAGATTGTCCTGTCAATGTTATGTTTAAATCATACTGACTTAAGAAGTGCTGAGCAAGATCGCTGATGTCTGTTAGTATTAATGAAAGTTTTTTGTTGATAGGAGTCTGAGGGATATTATCAAGTTTTTGAGGAATTATTATTGGAGTGTTTGGAGTAGTTGGTCTCGTTGGAGTGACAGGAATAGGTGTTGTTGGAGTGGTAGGAATAGTTGGTGATATAGTGGTGCCTGTATTGACCATAGGAAGTGTTCCTGTATTTACTGTTGGAATAGTAGGGGTGGTTGGTGTTGTTAGAATGGTTGGTGTTGTTGGTGTAGTTGTCTTGCTATTATAAATATAACATTTCACTTGTGCGGTTGTAAGGTCTTCTCGACGATCGGACATCTTACCTCTTGCTATTCGAGCCATATCTCTTACAATGATTTTTTTGAGAGAACTATCATAGTGCATAACTTTTCCTACATGGCCATATGCTCAAAATCTTCCACCTGCATCATAGATGATGAGTGCACCCTGTATCGGTGTTGTTCATATGTTATATCAGGTTTCTGCTGCATTTTTACACCGATCAACCGCATTTCCTCATCGTGTTCTTTGTTGAGTCATACTATCGATATAAGGAAAGAATTCCGGAGAAATCCTTGCAGCTCCGTAGGTACAGTATCATTTTGCAAATGTATTTTCTACATCCATATTCATATCCCAGATTGAGATGATATTTCCTTGTTTGAGTGATTTTCCTGGATTTTGCATCGCTTCTGTCAATGCTTGTGCGACTTCGGTATTATTGTTTCTATATAATTCTTCGCTATATCCAGTAAGATTAGCAAAAAGCATTGATCATGAAAATATGGTGAACAGGAGCACAGCCATAAGTTCTCTGGTATGGAGAAGATGATGATAGAGATGATGAGAAAAATGAAGCACCGTATGTACATGCTTGTGAAAATGCTTTCTGAGATGATGATGAATGCTCTGGTGCAACGCTAGTTTTTTGTTTTTTCTTTTCATCGAACTTCTGCGAATAAAAGCTTCCTTTATAAGTATATTCGCAGAAGGTACATTTGTCAAATTTCTAAGGACTTTTTTGTTTGCAATATATGATTAAAAGATTAAAAAATTAAAAGATTAAAAGATTTATGATCGAGGTACTGAAATACTATATCTTTTAATCTTTCAAATCTTAATGTCTTTTAATTTAGGAACCTTATGAACAAACATATTTTATTTGTTTTAGACTATTATCTCCCTCATCGCGGTTGATTGGAAACGGTCTTTGAGGCTATTATTTCTCGTCTTTTGGCAAAAGGGTATACAGTTTCTGTCCTTACGAGCAGATTTGATAAACAATTGCCTGCATATGAAGAGAAGGAACGTTTTCATATTTATAGGATCGGTAAAGGAAGGATCAGTTTTATGATGGGGGCATTGATCAAAGGAATACATATATTTAGACACCATAAGAATATTTCTCTTATCCATACGAGCACCTACGGAGGTGCGATCCCTGCTTCGATTCTTGGCAAAATATTTCGCAAAAGAGTAATTCTGACGGTTCATGAGATTTTTGGTACTCTTCGGAAGCGTTACAAAGGTCGGCGAAGATGACGATTATATAAATTCTTTGAGAGATGTATTTTTCTATTTCCATATAATATCTATCATTGTGTTTCCTATTATACTATGAATGCTTTGAGAATGGTCTACGGTATTGCTGATAGAAAAATGAAGATGATCCATAATGGTGTAGATACTACGTTTTGGAATCCTGATGAAGTCACATCTTTTGATATAAAAAATCGAAAAAACGATTATGGTTGGAACAATCGCTTTGTTATTACCTATTATGGTCATGCCGGGAAATCCAAAGGATTAGATTATCTGGTTGCTGCTGTACCTGAATTGGTGATGGTAGATCCACAACTACTTTTTGTATTTAATCTCATCGATTCCAAAAGAACCCAATATATCAAAGAAAAAATTCAAAAATATCATGTAGGTTCATCTGTCCAAATCTTCGATGGTTTAGAAAAAGAAAAACTCCGCATCTTGGTTGCAAGCTCTGATCTGATTGTAGCACCTTCGCTTTCTGAAGGATTTGGTTCAGTACATACCGAAGCAGCAGCTATGAAAAAACCATTATTAACAACCTATATCGCATCCATTCCGGAAGTCGTCCGAGGTAATGTGAAATTCATAGCACCTGGATCCAAAACAGAAATTATTCAGGCTATTCTTCAACGTGATGAATGGATAGATAATCTGGATTATTTCATCCCGTACAAAACCTTTTCACGAAATGAAACAGTCAAAGAACTGATTAAACTGTATCGCTAACAACTTACCATATTAAAGCATAGTAAAAAAACGTATGAACAGTTATATTAAGGACTATTGTATAGTATAGTCAATAATATAATGAATGCATACGTTTTTTGGGTTTTACTATTTTTTGTTGTTGGTGTAAATAAACTCTTTCATATCATTTAAACTATCGAACCATTTTTCACTTGTGAAGGTGTAGGAAGAATATCTTCCATTGATGTCCTTGAAGAAGTAGAAGACTTTCTTGTTTGGGGCGGTATATGGAGAAGTCTGCCATGTTCCATCGATAGCTGTATTTTTCCATCGAGCCAAGATAGGCTTTGCATTTGCATATGATGATCCTACAGGGTTATTGATATCAATGATGTATTTCAATGTATCGAGTGTAGGGAAATATTTAGGTACGACGAAATTTGTGGACGTAAACCACTGCTTAGTTGAGTCATATTTGATAGTATATTTTTTGCCGTTAGGTGCAGTATAGACACCATTTACAATCCATCGAGTGGTATCGATATTGTCTCCAAAATTTCCTTGATCATAATATTGATTGATGATATCATAGAGATATTTCAATGTATTCCATTGATCGTTGTTTTCAGTATAATCATCCATTTTATCTTCCAATATGACCATAAGCGTATTAAAGAATTCTTTTTCTTTGTCTCAACTATAGAGATCTCTGAGTGTCTCAAAAATAGAGATAATCATGAGTTTTTCGGTATTTGAAAGATCAGTCTCTATATCTTCATAGTCGCTATCGATAGCTTCGTTCTCTCCTATAGTAGTGATGCTGAATGTATCTGATACGCCATTGATGGTTAATGTGCTTGATATGGTTTTATTATATTCATCGCTAGAGGTCAATTCTATTTTCACTGTCCATCCGTTTTGTACGTATCCAGTTGTTCATACAAAATTACCACTAATATAAAGGGCTCATCTGTTTACACTTGCAAGGACAGGAATACCTGGTGTCATACCTGTAATAGTTACTGTATTTGACATATAGGTTCTATTGAGCCTTGCGTTGTTGATATCGTTAAATGAGAACTGATTTGGGATGGTATCTACAGTTCCTGTATATACAAACGACCATATAGCTGATGTTCATGAATTGCCTAATCTATCGATAGCACGTACATATCGATACAATATTCATGTATATCCAAATAGTCCGTTAGTAATCGTTATTCAAGTATTTGTAGTAAATCATGAGTGGAGTATTCATGTTCATAAGGTGTTTGTAGTGGAAATGAAATATCTATATCATGACAATCCGGCTCAACCAGGATCAGCTCCTACTGCATGCCAAGTTAAATTGATGGTTCAACTCAATGTCGATCAACTTATTGGACTAATAAGTGTAGGAGTCGCTCAAGTGGTATCAAGTATAACAGTAAATATCCTTCATGTTGTTGTTATTCCATCAGTTATTTGAAGATGGATATTTTTATTTCCATCACTACCACTGAGGTAGAAATTACCAGTCATAGTACCATTGAGTCATGTTCCGACAATCGGAGTAGTGGTAAAATCTCCTGTGAAGATATAATTAGCTAATTTATTCGTTGTCAAAATAATAGATACATAATCTTTGGTATACCATCATGCATTGTATACTAAATTACCTGTTGATAAGGTTATGGAAGGAAGTAGTGGTGTTATAATTGTAAAAGGAATTTGTTGGCTCATGCCTGTATTTCATGCAGCATCGGTGGCTACGACATACCAAGTATACGATCAGTTTGGTAGATATATACTATATGTATTGGTATTGCCTATACTATACCCTGTGCTTCCTATATATAGTGTATATCATGACATATTATTATCTATTCCTGATCGCATAAAATTGATCGTGGTAGTTCCATTGATAATCATTCAGCTTGTTGGATAATTTCCTGTGACGATAGGATTAGTAGTATCGATAGTGAAGCTCATTCCTGTAGAATTACCTCATATATCAGTAAGTACAAACATATAGTGTCCATCAGCAGTAATCAGACTTCCACCAGTATATACTACACCATTAATTGTTGCTCCAGAAAGATTATCTCCAGTAAAATAAATTATTACTCAAGTACTATAGTATCATCAACTTATTACAGTCCCTCCTGTCTGCGTTACTCAAGAGAAGGAATAATTTGTCGGAATTCAGAAAGCAAAGAGCTTGATATTACCATTGGTAGTGAATTTACAAGCAAAAGAGCTATCTAATACACATGAGTTGTCAGGAGTATTTACTGTCCAAATACTTCCATTGATAGATTTCATAATGGTAAGACGTTGCCCTGATGTTCATGATAGGACGGTGAAATTGACTCTTGATATTCATCAGCTCATCACGAGATAAGTAGATCCAGAAACTACTTCTATAGTATCCAGGATGCTTGTAAGCATACTCATTCATGTTTCACCTATAGTTCATAATTTGATTCCTGTAGTTATCTTTGTTGGTGCATATAATCTTCCATCTCGGCTAGCTCCAGAGATAGTGAATGAAGCGGTTCACGAAAATAATATTTCATTACTATTATAGCCCAAAGTTAGTTTATCGAAATCTAGATAAAACTGGTTTCATACTGATATAGTGTTACCTGTCAATCTTGCGTAAGGACTAAAAAGGAATTCTATATAATTATTGTTTAATGTATATGTATCAAAGACATATCCGTAATTTTCTATGTCACTATCGTAAAATCAAGAATATATCTGTCCAATGATACGGTGACTTCATGAAAATAGTAAGAAGTTATTTCAAGTTCATCAGACGGTATTTATGGAATTATGATACAGCCAAGATCAAGAGTAGTAATCATGGGAATTCTTTATGATGTTTTTGCTTGTCGAATATAGGTGTATTCCATCATAGGTATTTCATGACAAGGAACATCAACTGATGATATTATTATGCCCGTATGCAATAGTGATTCAATTTGCGTTATTGGTGATTGTGGAATTGGTGATGATACTAAACATAGAATATCATAATGAAAGACCACCCATACTATTTTCAGAATTGTTATGGATATTTATGGAGTCCAATATAGTGCCAGAAGCATAAGCTATACTGACGGATCGTCAAGTATTGGCGTATGCCTCTATATGTCTAAATATATTATTGTTTCCCGAAACTGACAATATTCCTCATAAGAAATTTCCATATACAGAGGAATTGGAAAATATATTATTATGACTTGCTTGCCAATAGATTCCCCATCACATATTGCCTGTAGAAAATAATCCACTCAATATATTATAATCAGAGTCTAAGAATACAATACCGTTTCATGTACCATTATTGTTTACAGTGAGATTATTGAAATCATTACCTGAAGAATTGCTTAGATATAATCCTCCTTCATTACTGTTGGCTATTATATTAGTAAAGGAATTATTTTCAGAATTATATAAATGCAATCATGCATAGTAGTTTCCATAAGCACTCAAATTGTTGAAGGTATTGTTGGATGAATTAGTCATATATAATCACATTTTGCTGGTACTTTGGTTGGCAACTGTATTATTGAAGTTATTATTGTTTGCATTATCCAAGAAGATATTGTGATTGGTGTGATTGTATGATTCCAGACCGGTAAATACATTGAAGTTTGATGATGACATATAGAATCCATGATACGAGTTTTCGTGGTTATTGAATCAAGAAAAATTGTTATGATCTGAACCGTTCTCAATATCTATACCGTATGTTCCATTTTGGTAGATATGAAAATTCTGAAAGGTGTTGTATGATGAGGTGTTGAGATTGAGTCCGAAAAGCGTGTTGTTGTATATTTCAACGTTTGTTAAAATATTATTAGTTGATCATGCTATAATCTTTATTCCTCATCCATGATAGGTTCAACCATTAGCATATACAGTGATATTTGTTCATGTGTTATAGTGTGAATCATGTATGACGATTCCATCAAGCTTATTACCGAAAACGAACAATCTATCAAAGGTGTTGTTTCATGAGGAACCGACATGTATTCATCTTCCGACCATGCTATTGCCTCATGTTATGTTTGTGAATGTGCTATTGCTTACTTGTGATAAGAATATGCTATCCTGGGAATTGTTGTATGAATTAATATCCGTGAAAGTGCTGTTCATGGTGATTCATACATAGAGACCATAATTGGTATTGTTATAAATATTGGCAGTATGTATTTTTAAATTCGTTATTTGCGAAATATTGATGCCATCATTGCCGTTATTGGTACTGATGATGGAATGCATTGTATTGCTTCATCCGCTATAGATGGAAAATCCATTACCGTTATACATGTCTCCATCTACTTTGATATGATCGATGATAGAATAATGTATTCCACTCATGGAGATAGCGTCGAAATCACTAGTTTTTTTTATGGTTACGTGGCCACTAGTCGTCAATACACTACACTCAGCCATTTCTATAGTGGAGCTTATAGTATAAGTTCATGAGTATATGACATAGATAGTGTTTGGTTCAATAGTTGTAGGGATCAGTCCTGTATGTATGACTGTTATTCCGCTATTAAGACATGAATCAGAATTATATCCACTCCAATTTTTTGTATAGATACTTCCTTCGTCTCCAGTTCCATAGAGTGCGGTGATGATATCATAATCGTTGGGATTATCATTCCAGAACGTAGAATTCAAATAGCTTGTCATATTATTCCAGTTTATTGTTCCTCCGTTGAGCGTCCATACTTCCGCACTTGCGAAAAATGTATATATTCACAAGAAAATCCCCATAATGATGAAGATGATGCTCATGAGTCTTGAAACTATTGAATTTTTGGTGGTTTCCATGATTATGTGGGTAAACAACATAAAGTACTTACATACTATTATACACGTGGAACGGAAAAATACAAAATATTGCCCTATATAATACATATTTACCTTGCTTTTTATTTTAAAAGTTATGAAGTATGTAATAATTCAAAAGCATTGAAACTTACAGAGAAAACTGTATTTACATACTAATACACATATTAGGTATTCATTTCTTTTACTCTATTAGTAGAAATATGGTCGATCAAATACCGCAAGCACCACAAGTGCCACAACAACAACCACAACAACCAGTTCCGCAAGTATCACAACAAATGCCATGAACACCTTTGCAGCAAGCACCTGTACAACCAGTCCAGCCAAATGGACGCCCACAGCAGACAGCGAATATCACCAAACCAGCTTCCAAGATTTCTATGAAAGGAATCCTTATCTGATGCGGAATGTTGTTTATGTTCATTGTCGGTGGATTGGCACTCGTCTTCTATAATCTAATCAACAATCCTACTCAACTTTCGAGCGTGGGATTGGATCCAAATACTACCAAGACATTATTGCAGACTTTTTCGGTGATTTTCTTCGGACTTTTGACTTTTTTCGGTATTGGCCTGCTTGTCGTGAATCTGTACAGGATTATTACGGTCAAAAATAAATCCAAAATCTGATATATTTTCGGTGCGTTTTTTGGCTTCATCATATTTATCTTAGCAATAGCGCTCGGATCGAGAGTTATTACGATGGTTAGGAATTTTTCTGTAGAGAGTATTTTGGATAGTGATAAACTGATCATGCCGTATATTCAACTTAAAGACAAAGTAACCTATACGCGTAGTGACAAAACGTTGAAACTTATTGCTCCGGCAACGATGTTCTATATGCTCAACAATACATATTTTAATTCACAGATTCTCCCTACACTCGGTCAGGTGAATTTTACTGAAATACTTTTAGACTGTGGAAACGGGCAGAAGTTGAAACTCAATTTCACAACGTCTCAATTTGACGGATCATGCATATACTTCAAAAAAGGTGAGTACGTCTTAAATTTAGAGACTAGCTACGTCAATATCCCTACTTCTGAAAAACTTCAGAAGACCTTCCCTGCAGGATCTATAGTCTTCGATTCTGAAATCGTTGTTACTCCTACCAAAAATGATCTCACCTTCAATGATGCAAATACAGAAATGATTGTAGGAAAAGCACCTGCAAAAGTGCAATTCAACGCAAGTGAAGTGTTTAAGGATCTGAGTCTCGGTGAGTACAAGATTATCCGAGATTTCAATGGCGATGGGGAAGCAGATAAACAGAATAATGTCGATACGACATTTGTCTACAATGAAGCGAAATTATACAACATCTATGTGAGATTTCCAGGATTGAATAATTATATCTATACATTCCCAGTCAGGGTAGAACAATCTGATGTTCCTGTTTGTGAGACTCTTGTGACACAAAACGAAGGAAAAAATTATACCATAACGACACATTTCTTTGATAGCAACGTAAAAATCACTAGCTATCAGTTTGATATTATCGATAGAAATAATAAGGACAAAGTGGTGAATACTATAAGAAATACTGATGGTATATTCAGCTACCAATTCAATGCTGCATGACGTTATGCAATCCAGACCACCTTTCTTACAGAAGACGATAAGCAAGGGCAATGTGAGAGTGATGATCTTCAGATTGGCGTCAGCGATTTCCAAGTCAATTACGATGTATATTTCAAATCGTCACAATCACCACAATTTACGAAAGCCGGTACTCAAGGAATAGTATCGTGGACGTGAGGAATATTGGTGTTGACTGAGATACCAACGATCATCAAGATTCAGATCAATCAAATTTCTCCAAATACTCCTACAGCGAACAAAAAAGTCATCTTGGATGGCAATCAGATTATTTCTACAGAACCAAATAGTTTCGAATTTACTATCAGTGATAGTTCTGATCATGAAGCAAAACTTATCATAGAAGATAAACAAAGCGGTGCAAAATCAGAGAATAGTATTCCAATCATTATCAATAGATCAGATGTGATTGGCAAAGTTATCGTGAAGCCATGAATGGTAGGTATAGATCCTTTTACTGTCACTTTTGATGCTTCGACAAGTATCCTCAATGATACAGGAGATGAAATTGTTTCATTTACTTGGGATTTCTGAGATGGATCTCCTATCAAAAAGAATTTTTCTGAATCTATCATCACGCATACTTATAGATATGATACGAGTACTGAGAACGGTACGTATCATCCTATCATTACCATCAAGACAAAGAAATGACGTGAAATAACATTCTCTCCGGAAAATAATATCATCGTCAAAAGAGCTACTCAAAAATTAACCATACATATCGATTCTCATCCAGCACAAGTTGCAAACGTCGGTGATAGGGTTTCGTTCTCTATTGAATTCAATGGCTTGCCATCAGAGATTCAATGGGATTTTGGTGATGGTAAAACAATGAGTTGCAAAACCAGACAGGAATGTGCCAGCACAACACATATATATATAAATCCAGGAACTTATACCGTTAGAGCAGCTGTCATCTATGCAGATCAACCAACGATAGAAGGTACTATTACTATCAAAATCAATCCATAGATATTGTAGAGTATGTGCGTATTTTTTTATAGTTTTTTCATTAGCTAGGCGTAGTGGAGCGAAGCGGAGCGTGGGTGGCT
>CAZBWI010000025.1:0-10397 GCA_964495825.1 uncultured Candidatus Peribacteria bacterium
TTACTATAAAAGAATCAATGTACGGTCATATAAAGATATTCTCATGAGCGCATGAGCTACAATTCACGAAACTTGTATCAAGATAAAACTGACAATTCTATTTTTGGAAATCTACTGACAATTCTACTTTGCTATAACAGAACTACATTTTTTTGATGCTCTGTTGGGCTTATTTTTTTCAGCTTTACGAATGTATTTCTTTTGGAACTTTTTGTGTTTCAAATTCCACGACCACTATAGTTTCCTTGATCCAAAGATATCAAGTAGGGTATATTCTGGATTCGTTTATTTATACAGCTTTATCTATGACTCGATTCCTATTTCATGGTAAGGATTCGGTGTTGTATATTAAGTGTTCTTGATTATTTTCAGCTAATTCTTACCTTATAGACTATTATTTATACTTTATCACAATATCAATGTTCTCATTTTTGAGATCACTATTCAGTCCAAAGGTAAAGCCTATGAATATCATCCGGCTTCGTAAGAAGGTGCTGCTTGACAATCTTGAATATCTTCAGTCTCTCCAGCCACAAGCATCTCTTTTTCCTGTTCTCAAATCCAATGCTTATGGTCATGGATTACAACATATTGTGAAGATATTGAAGCATGTAGATGTTCCGTATCTTGCCGTAGATAGCTATCCCGAATATGTCATCGTCAAAAAGTTTTGCAAAGCCCCTCTTCTTATCATGGGTGAGACATTGCTTGAAAATTATAGGAAATTTGATTTCACTATCGCTACCTTCTGTGTCTACAATATCTGAACTATCAGACATCTGTGAAGAATGGGTAAGGAGATAAAAATCCATCTCTTCTTCAATACGTGAATGAATAGAGAATGAGTCCAAGAAGATGAATTACCAAGCGTAATCAAGGAATTGCAAAGTCATCCTAATCTGATTTTGGAATGAGTGATGTCCCATTTTTTTGATGCAGATGAATTGTACGAATCGACACTTACTGATCAGATAGCACGCTTCAAACGTATGTATTACAAAGTATTGGATGCGTGATTTACTCCTACATGGAGGCATATAGGCAACAGTGCTGCGATGTTCAAAATCCATGATGATTTTTTCAATGCCTATAGGCCAGGAATTGCACTATATGGGTACAATCCGCTCCGTTCCGATGATCCTTTGTATAAGTATGGAAATAATTTATTGCCTGTACTCTCGGTCACTTCTAGAGTCATTAGTTTGCAGACCATTTGGCCAGGGGACTGAGTGAGCTATCATCACGAATATAGATCGAGCGACAAAGAGACGGTTGCAACTGTACCGTTTGGCTATGCTGAATGACTTTCGAGAAGCGCTTCCGGCAAAATCTTCATGAAGCATCACAAAACATTTTTCCGTCAAGCAGGACTTATCTGTATGAATCTTTCTAGTTATATCGTAGATAGTTCCGTCCATATCGGCGACGAAGTAGAAATTATCTCTGATAATCCTCGTGCCAAAAATTCTCTGCAAAGTTTAGCTGAGGCAAGTTGAACTATTGTTTATGAGACTTTAGTCAAATTGGATAGGGGAATTAGAAGAGAAATTATATAATAAATTTACGTGCTAAGTTGTAAGTGTAAGTTCTACATAAAAAATTCTAATATTTACTACTTAGTATTTATCACTTAATATTTTAATTTTTGTACATTAGTGAAATGGCTTTTTTGTATGCGCTGATAAGTGTATTTGTCGTGAGTTCTGTTTCATTGATAGGTATTGTTGCCTTATGACTTCGTGTTGTTTTGTTGAAAAAAGTAGTTTTGTTATTGGTGAGTTTCTCTGCAGGGGCATTGTTGGGTGATGTGTTTTTTCATCTTTTACCTGAAATAGTAGAGGAATGACGAATGATGTCTTCGTCATTGTGGGTATTGTGAGGAATTCTTTTTGGATTGATTACGGAAAAAGTTATTCGCTGGAATCATTGCCATATGCCGATCACCAAGAATCATATGCATCCGTTTGCATTCATGAATTTGATCTGAGATAGTGTTCATAATTTCATCGATGGGCTTATTATCGGTGCAAGTTACTTAGTAAGCATCCCTGTCGGTATCGCCACGACACTTGCAGTCGTTTTTCATGAAATACCTCAGGAGATCTGAGACTTTGGTGTCCTTATTCATGGAGGATTTACCAAGAAAAAAGCGTTGCTCATGAATTTTTTGATAGCTTTGACTGCTGTAGTATGAGTGATTATTGCTTTCATTCTATATCGTTATGTCGATAGTATGGTTACTCTCCTTATGCCCTTCGCTGCTGGGACATTTATCTATATTGCGGGGTCTGATCTTATTCCTGAATTACATAAAGAAAATAAATTATCTCAGACTTTACCTCAGATCCTCTTTTTTCTTCTTGGTATCTGATTGATGGCGAGTTTGTTGCTCTTCGAATAATTTTTCCGTCAATATATATTCTTGAAACAACATAGATATATCTTCATTCAAAAAGTTTTTGGTTGTTGATTGAAGGATGTAGTTGTTATTATAGTAGACTTATGTGAATGACGACTATAATCTCGATATCATAAATAGTCTCAATGCTTTAATGTTTTTTTTGGCTTAAAAAAACCCTTCTCATACAGAAGGGGGATGTTCATGTGATGTAGTTTCTTCTATTTTGACGTTGTTTTTTTTTCTTTCTTTTTTTTCGCCATACAATGAAGAATCCTATAACTGGACCTAGGAACAGAGTAAACCAATACATGTTCGTCATGCTTTGGTTGATGTTGTTCATTTTAATTCCCCAATTGATCTGATAGAAGAACTCCAGGCGAAGCCAGTAGGTCGTCATATACAGGACAGCAAAAAGTATTATATACAATCCACTTTTGCTAAAGAATCGTATGAATTCCTTTTTGGGGAAGGCCACAAATTTAGTTTTTTCATTGATCTGACGATCAATGTATACTAATATTGTTTCGTACGGATAGGCGAGGAGATATTCCATGCCTAGAGCCGTGAATTGGAAGACAATACTTGTCCATACATCTATCCCTATCCAAAAGTGATGATAACACACGGCGATTGCATTCCATATCGTAACAAGAATACGAAAAGCCGTGAAAAACTTTCCGAAAATTTTTCCAATTTTCTTATTCTCCATATTTTGTTTTTTTGTATCCTTCTTATATCTTTATTTTAGAAAAAAGCAAGACTGGATTAGTTCTTTTTCAATATATAGATGATTCTCGGGATATCACTTTCGAAAAGTGTATATTCATGCTGTTTCCATAGTCTAAATCCATATTTTGGTGCTAGCTCTTTGATGGTTTTGTCTTCTTCTGGGGTATATTGTTTGTAGAGGATGAGAAGGCCTCCTTTCTTCACGAGATGATGGACCCATGGCAATAATTTATCTATATATCTGACCGCTCTGGCAGTGACGTAATCAAACTGTTCCTTATATACTTCAGCTCTGGTCCGTATCGCTTGGACATTGGGGAGCTTTAGGTTTTTGATCATTTGATTGACAGCATCCACTTTTTTTCTGATAGAATCTATGCCTGTGCATTGGAGTTTTGGATGGCTCATGGCTATTGGCAATAACGGAAATCCTCCTCCTGTTCCGATGTCACAGAGGGTTGTTTTGGGTTTGAAATCTTGTATCTTGTTGATTTCTAGCGCATCTTGAATATGTTTGATCTTGATTCCCTCTGGGTCTCTGATGGCTGAGAGATTAGTATGTGAATTTATCCTTATGAACTGATCTATTAACGCTTTTCGTTGTTTTTCCATAGGTAGTAAGCTATATAAGCTAAATATTTGTCCTGTCTGATACCCTTGCTTTTTTTCTTAAAATCATTATAGTAAGTCTTTGTATCCATAGTTTTAGTCTTTTTTGACTCCATATGGTTATAAGAAAACTGAAGCAAAAAAAAATAGTAAATGGTAGCGTTCTCTTTCGATTTATCCTATTGTGTGTTGCTATCTATTTTGTGATCAAGTTGATCACTGGTATTGCCGAAAAATTCACTCAGACGCCTCAAGAGAATATGGTCTATACGTTAGGTGCCACTATCACTTTTTCTGGTAAAATTGTCGTGGACAATAATTTCCCTAATTATACGCATTCACTTATGACTTCTGATGGCAAAAAAATCGGTCTCAAAAGTTCGAGTATCAATCTTAATGGATATATCAATAAATACATAGAGCTTGTAGGTAGAGTCAAGAAATATTACAAGATTACTCCGGTTTTGGAGGTAGATACACTCAAGTTGCCAGATCAATGATTGATCATCAATATGAACAGATATTTTTTCGTCAATGATCTTGTCTATTTAGATTTTTCTACTCAGCCTCAATTGAGCGCAATGAAATCAGGTAGTGATATCCAAGTTTTTTTTAATAATGAGCCGATCGTCCATATCGAACGTTTTGTTTGTAGTAAGATTCTCAAAATGCGTGATTGTACCTATTTGATCACTAATTATATCCAGACCAATAAGGATAATTTCGAGTCGTATCGATCATATACCTTTTATAAACATAGTACAGGATTTTGGACAACATTTGATGACCATGAATATGGTTTCATTTTTAAGGATATTTCTGATGATATGATCCTGGATATTTCCAATATGTTTAGGATAGTAAACCAACAGTTCGTCCTTGATAATAAAATGAATCTTATTCAGTTCAATTGCAAAAATGATTTCACTGAACTTCGTACTATAGACCATGAATGAACGACGTTCACCTATCATGATCCTTATACCATTACCTTAGGACTTCAGGGAACTGACAAAAAAAAGAACCCTGCAACTTGCAGGATTACTTTTGATGTATGGAATGAGTGGAATGTCACTGATGTACAGTTCAACTAAATATACTGTATAATATAAATATAGTCGGAACTCTTTTGTTATCACGTATTATATACAATTATAGTCCATACTACTGAGCATATATTATTTGCTTATCCTCGAATACGTGCTCTTACATAGTATCTTTATTCTACTTTCAATATTTTTACATCTTTTTTTCACGTATGGAGTCTCATCTTGGCGATATCTCCTGCTTTTTTTCCTTTTATTGCAAGCCCCATAGGTGATTCTAATGAGATTTTGATGGAATCTTTGATTACTTTGAAGTTATCGTCGAAATCCATTGTTGTCTCTCAGGTTCCTACAATATCTACAGTATAGATATCATTATCATCTGTTTGAACGGTTACTCTTGATCCATAATCCACTATTTTTTCGGTTTTTGTCTTTTTTTCTTCTGTTATGATTTCTACGTTTTCAATCAATGTTTCTATCTCTGTGATTCTTGAATTGATGAAATCCTTGTCTTCGAGTGCTGATTTATATTCGAAGTTTTCGGAAAGATCTCCCATAGCTTTTGCTTCTCCGAGTCTTTCTAGGACTGCAGGTAGTTTTACTTTTTTGAGCTCGTTGAGTTCTTTGACTAACTGCTCATATCCTTCTTTGGTAAGATAATTTTTCTTCATAACTTTTGACTATAAAACGATAAAATACGTATATATGAGACGTGATAGCTGGATTAGATGACCTACGTTCTCACCTCTCTCTTAAGATGATGTGTTATTTCTTTGGTCTGATTGGTTTTTCTGTCTTGTCCGAAAGGTGTTTCTTGAAATGTTCGAATGCGTGATTTGGGATATCTTCTATGATTTTGAATCCGCCTTCTCCAGTGGATCGTTTGAACAATTCTCCGTCGTAGTTGAATTTGAAGTCTCCTTTTCGTTTACCGAGTTTATTTTTGCTGATGATATAGTCTATCCTAATCACTGCGGTATCTTTTTTGGAATAGATTTTTTTGAAATATGAATCCATCTTACCCTCGAGATTTTTTTGGACAATATCCTTGACGATTTCCTGCATATTAGCTGGTACATCTATGAATTGGTAGGAAACTACTGGTGCTTTACCCATGATTTCTTTTGGCTATAAGATAAAACATAAAGAGAATATCGTATGTTATCCAATATATATGCAATCGGTCTAAAAATGCAATCTTATTATCCGAGTTTCTTGATGAAATCCTGTTTGATATTTTGTTTTTTTTGGAATTCTTTGATCATTGCATAGCTTTTTCTAATTAATTCTCTGATGTCTTGGTAATAGATGAGTGCAAGGATTTCGTTGAGTGTGCATCGCTTGTGGATACCGATATATCCTTCAGCATTTTCTATTTTGACAGAATCTGGTGATCCGGAATATTCTATTAGAAAATAGGTGACGTCTTTGTCCATCTGTCCTTTTATGTGTTCGGTATTTCTCAGTTGTGTTGTTCCTAATTGCTGTTTTATCTTCATTTGGTTTATCGGTATGCCAGTTTCTTCACTTACTTCTCTTATGGCAGCTTTGGTAATGTCTTCATTACTTTGAATCTTTCCCTTGGGAGCTACCCGTTCTATCTTGCCACTGCGTGCATGTCTTTTGATGAGGAGATATCTAGGTTCTCCATCTGAAGCAATATAATAAACAATTCATCAAGCGCTTTGAATAATCGCCATCTTTCTATAATAAATAATAAACTATATATGTTGAATTTTTTTGGTAATCACTAGGTGATTTAGAATCAGATTTTTTTGATGATCCACTGTAGCCCTTTTGCTATGACATTTGATTGTGGACTATTGATTTCGTCGATAAGCGTCTCCCCTGCATGTACTCTGTTTGTATTTGCTTCTCCAGGGTGTTCTTTTTGTCGTTGTTGACCATCTTTTCGTAGATATGGAGTATTGTTTTTAGAAGAAATTTCTGTGTCTGTTGTATTTGTTGTCGGTTCTTTCTTTTCTCCTTCGATTTGTGTAAGTAATTCTTCTGCTTTTTTCTTATCTTCCTCTGTTTCGTTTTTTCCTATTTCATCTTTGTTTATTTGGGTAATAATTTTATTGTAATCAGTTTTTTCTACTGATCATCATCTAGCATCAGTTTCCAAAGTTTGCTTTTCTATTTTATTTCCCATAAGTCTTGGTGTTATTTACATAAAGATTGCAATAATTTTTTGAATATTGCTACGTTTTTTTTGTAATTTACTCTTGTTGGACCGATGATCGAAATGATACAATCATATCCATCAACTGTTATTTTTGCATATAAACATGATATAAGTGTTTTTTCATCTTCGATAAAAGTGTAGTAGATCTGATTTTTTTTAAGGATTTTGCTATCTATGAATTTTACGATCCTTTTTTCTTCTATGAAGCGTATGATATGTCTGGTCGCTTCATATTCGTTCACCATATCGTCTTTGAGCAGATTATTTATCCCTAGGTAATAATACTCATCATTTCTCACAAATCCTACGACAACTCCATCAGCTAATCCACCGATGTTTTCGACTAATTGTTTCAGACCGCTTCTTACTTTGATGACTTCATTATTTTTTTCTTCTTCCTGGAGGACAAGATAATTTTCTATATATGTCGTCAATCCTTGCACAGTAGGTACTCTTCCTGAAGAATTGTATGGCTGATAGACCATACCTGCTTTTTCTAGTTGGTTGAGATATTTTCTGAGAGTCGAAGGTGCATATTCAGTATTTTCCAATGAATGCAAAAACTTGGAACCAACCGGTTCTCCTTTGTTGATATAATTGTCGATGACGATATCGAGCAATGCAAGAAGTTTTTTGTCAAAATTTGCCATATCGTAAAAATTACTTTCTATCGTATAAAATGATTGATGATTTTTGTTGCTGAAACTATATGGTTTTTCTATAATTTCTCAAGACCAATTAATTTGTTTTTTTGTTTTATATACTTAGTAGGTCTGCTGGTATGCATATTTGTTTGCATTTGTGATGATGGTTTGTGATAGTACTATCAAAAAAACATCCTATATGGAGGATGTGGTAGTGTTTTCTAGGTATAAATCTCTTATTAGTCGGGTAATGATGTGTCTTCTATATTTATATGTCCTGTTTTTTGTAATTGTTTTTGTCGAAGCATCCTGTTGATTGACATTCTGGTAGGTGAGGCATTGCAGAATTCATCGATAGTCAATACTAGAAATCAGGTTACTCCCTGCATGATATAATTTAGATTGAAATCATTCTGCCATATTTTTTGTTTGATTTTTTGTTCTCCGACTTTCGTTAACCCTTTTTTGGAGATATAATAATGAAGATCATGCTCTTGGTTTCGTTCTCGGTCTTCAGTGTGAATATGTTCCAATTCATGGATTTGATCTGTGTTCTGTTGATCTAAACAGATGAGATATTCCTTCAATGCATCGATATTTTCTAGGATATTTTTGATTTTGTAATAATGTAGATGATCCAAAAAATTATACACCTCTTGTTTGAGATATCCTGCTATGTCGAGTTTCTCTATTTCTTCAACAATATTTCTACTGATGATCTCTTTTTTGGTCTCTGCCATTTGATAAGTTTCGTTAGAAGAGGTAAAGCATTATTTGATGACGTGCAGTTTGATGGAGTATTTTTCTTTGAGATAATTGAGTAAGTGGATATCATGCGTGATGAGGAAAATGGTCGTCCCTGCTTTGTGAGCGTTGATTAGGATGTCAGCTATCGCTTGTGTACTTTCTCGATCCAGATTTCCTGTCGGTTCATCCGCTATGATAAATTCCGGATCGTGGATGAGCGCTCTTGCTAATGCGACTTTCTGTTTTTCTCCTGAACTCAATAATTTCACTGGTTTGGTAAGCAGATGTTTGATGTTTATTTTTTGTAGTATTTGTTTGAGCTTAGATTCGATGATGGTATCTCCGAGTTCATACAGTTCAAGCGGATAAATAATATTTTTTCTTACCGTCTCATCTTCGAGTAATTGATAATCTTGGAAAATAATTCCCAATCTTTTTCTTAGGATCTGGATATCTTCATCTGTGAATTTGGAGATGTCTTGCCTATTGTAGAATATCATTTTTTCTGGTGGTGTCAGCTTTCCAGTAATGAATTTGACTAAGGTTGTTTTTCCTGTGCCTGATTTTCCTGTGAGTACGAAAAAATCATTTGGCATCAATGTTAGATTCAATGTATCAAAAAGTTTCGTCGGGTTATCCCGATATCATCGGGTAAGATTTTTTATTTCTATCAGCGGAATTGATTTCTCCATGATGTTTAGTGATATAAAAGTTGGTGTTTTGATTGTTTGATTATATTCTCGAAATGTAGTTTTTGCAAAATAAATTCATAGTGTCTGGGTGTTTGGATTGACAAAATAGGCAAAATTGATGTGAATCATGCAAAATGGAGGAAATCGTTGAAAATGGGAAAGAAATGCCTACATTGGATTCAGTGATTTATTTTTTTTCATGGAAGAATGCTGGAACTAACACATGCTTTATCAGAATTGGAGAAATCGACGGATACCAAACAATTGGAAAAATTTTTCCAGATATATCTCGGCAAGAGTGGTCTGATTAACCAGGAATTTAAGATCATGCTGACATTGCCCGATGCGGAAAAAAAAGAGAGAGGAGCTAAACTTTCTGAGATTAAGACCAAGTTGACTGAAGCTTATGAGGCAAAAGTACAACATTTCAAGATGCTGCAGATCAACGAGCAGCTTGAGAAGGATCTGGTGGATATTAGTTTGGATATCTCTCGTGAACAAGGTTCGTATTCGTTATTGGCTGAAATTAGGAGAGATGCCGAAGAAATCTGTAAGTCCATGGGATTTGTTATGGAATACGGTACTGAGATAGTGACCAAATTCGAAAATTTTGAATCGGTCAATATTCCACTTACTCATCCTGCTACAGAAATGCATGATACGATCTATCTGACTGATAAAGATCCAAATGGTGAAAACTTGATTTTGAGGACACATACCTCTTCGATGCAGAATTATCTTATTCAGAAGTATGGATTACCACTCAAAGCAGTTGTTCCTGGTAAAGTCTATAGATATGAAAATATGGATGCTTCGCATGATACGATGTTTTATCAACTTGAAGGTATAGTAATTGACAAGAATGTGAGTATTGCACATTTCAAGGAAATGATGGGCAAACTTCTTTCCGCTTTATTACATAAACATGTTGAAACAAGGATGAGACCATGATATTTCCCTTTCGTCGAACCAGGATTTGAAATCGATGTCAGATATGATGTTTACAACAAAGCAACTGGTAAGATGGAAAAATCTACTCGAATGGAGATTCTTGGTGCGGGAATGATCCATCCAAATGTGCTTAAGGAAGCTGGTGTGGATTCCACTCAACGATCTGGATTTGCGTTTGGTATAGGAATTAGTAGATTGGCTGCTGTTCGTTATGGGATAAAAGATATCAGATATTTCACCAATGGTGATCTGAGATTTGCAAAATCATTCGCATAATTGAATCGAAAATTTAACATAATCAAATATACTAAAAAATCCCGTGAAAGCGGGTTTTTTACTTCTCCTTGACATATAACTACAAATATATATTTTTTTAAAAAAATGTAA
>CAZBWI010000026.1:0-8052 GCA_964495825.1 uncultured Candidatus Peribacteria bacterium
GCGCCATTTTCCATCTCACGGAAATAAATACTTTTGCTTATATTTACTTCCTGTGCATTTCGAACTTAAATTTTTAATCATTCCGATTCTTTTGCAATTCACCTAAGAATCACTATAGTTTTTGTGAATAAAATATGGTTAATTAGCAAGACAGATTAGAACTTTGGAATATGTGTTATTCTAAGCTTCTAATCTGTCTAATTAGACCATATTTTCTTTCAGTTTTTACCCTTATTATTTTTTGTCGTATGGCTATCAAAAAAAGGGAGTTCGACCTCCACACTCAGTCGTTCGAACGAGAAGGCAAAAAACTTTTGTTCGAGACGTGAAAATTAGCAGTTCAAGCTGACTGCTCGCTTAAACTTCAATTTCAGGATAATGTTATCCTGTGTTCTACTGTCATGGAAAAAAATCCAAGACCAGAATCTGATTTTTTACCGCTCATGATTGACTTCAGAGAAAGTTTTTCCGCTGCAGGAAGACTTGGAGGAGCAGCATACAGGAGAAGAGAAGGTAGACCTTCTGATCAGAATATCCTGTACTGCAGACTCACGGATAGAGCGCTCAGACCTATGTTTCCTAAGGGAATGATCAATGACGTCGTTATCACGATTACACCATTGGCGATCGATCAAACTTTGGATTTGTGAGTATCTACTATTATTGGTTCGTCATTGTCTATCATGGCGGCAGGTATTCCATTTGATGGGCCAGTAGGTGCAGCGCAGATATGATATATCGACGGTAAATTTATTATCAATCCTACGAGAGAGGAATCAGAAAAAAGTTTATTTTTATTATTAGTTGCAGGAAAAAAAGGTTCAATCAATATGATCGAGGCAGAAGGAAATGAAGTAGAAAAGGAATTGCTCAAGGAAGCATTTATCGTAGGTCAAAAAGCTATCGATACATCATGTGATTTCCAAACAGAATTCCTTAAAACACTCAAACCTGAACTCAAAGAAGTTGTTTACAATAAACCATCCGAAGATCTGATTGCATTTGTTAGCAATATTCTCACCAAAGATAAATTGGATGCTTTGGCTGGAAACACCAAAGTACCATTCAATGAATTATCTTCACAATATGAAAAGGAGGTATTGGAATTTTGCAAAGAGAAGATAGATGATCCCGAACAAGAGGATTTCACTGAAATAAAAGTTAAGATGGCTGTATTCAATGTGATAAAAAAATTTATTCGTCAGAGAACATTAGCGACAGGGAAGAGAATAGATGATAGAGATCAAAAAGATATTAGACCTATTTATTGTGAAGTTGGTTTATTGCCGAGAGTGCATGGTACGGGATTGTTCCGGAGAGGAGATACACAAGTATTAACAACAGTAACATTATGAGGACCAAAAGAATATCTGATCCTCGATGATATGGAAAATGATGGAATCCATCAGAGGTATATGCATCACTATAATTTCCCTCCATTTTCTACTGGAGAGGCGAAGGCGATGAGAGGAACAGGAAGAAGAGAAATCGGACATGGAAGATTGGCGGAAAAAGCTATAGAACCTATGTTACCAAGTATGGAGGAATTTCCATATACCATCAGAGCAGTATCTGAATGTCTCGGTTCATGAGGATCTACCTCTATGGGATCTGTCTGCGGTTCTACACTTTCTCTCATGGATGCAGGAGTGCCATTGAAAAAGCCAGTAGCAGGAATTGCTATGGGATTGATGACTGAACATGACGATGATGGAAATATCACCAAACATATTGTACTCAATGACTTGATGGCTACAGAGGATTTTACTGGAGATATGGACTTCAAGGTTGCAGGAACGAGAGAGTGAGTGACAGCTATTCAGCTTGATACGAAATTGAAGGGAATTACGATGGAGATCGTTCATGAGACGATTGATAGAGCATTCGAAGGATATAACGAGATCATGGATGTAATGTTACAAACTATTTCTGAGCCAAGAAAAGAGGTTGGACAATATGCGCCTAAGATCAAGATTATTCACATCAAGCCTGATAAAGTGAGAGAGGTTATCGGAAAGGGTGGTGATGTGATCAATAAGATTATCGAAGAAAATAATGGTGTCAAAATAGATTTTGAAGATGATGGAACATGCTATATCACCCATCCAAATCTTGAAACAATAAAGAAAGTAGAAGAGATTATTTTGGATATAGCTTCTGATCTCGAAGTAGGTCAGGAATTTGATGCAAAGATCAAGAGAATAGAGGATTATGGATTATTTGTTGCATTACCAAAAGGTAAGATGGGGCTCTGTCATATTTCTAATCTTGGTGCAAGATATACAACACCACTTACCGCACATTTTAAGCTTGGCCAGGTTATCAAAGTGAAGATCAAAGGTATCGATCCTGACGGCAAAGTTGCAGTGGTAAAAATATAGAGATGATGAAGATGAAAAGAGCATTTTCTATGATTATTAATAGAGTAATTTTTCTTCTTTTAAATTGGTAAATTAGCAGTATGAAATTTATCAAATCATTCGTTAGGACATTGTTACGATTGGTCGGTATTATCATCGTTTGGGCATTCATCAATCGATGGTATCTCGGCGGGTTCCAAAAACTTGAGGTCCAAGAGCAGACTATAGGACCATATACTATTGCATACGTCAATTTCGTTGGTGAATACAGCCAAATCGGTCCATCCATAGATAAGGTCTATATGGCGCTTTCATGAGCAGGAATTATGTCTTATACAGGTATTGGTATGTATTATGATGATCCTGCAGTAATCTCGTGAGAGAATCTCAGAAGCGATGTCGGAGCGATTATAGATGCTAATGATGCCAGTAAATTAGTTCAAAATAAGGAGATTAAGGTCAAGACTATAGATACGATGCAGAGCGTAGTGATCGAGTTCCCGTTGAAAAATAGTGCTTCTTATATAGTTGGCATGATCAAGGTCTATCCGGTATTGAAGAGATATTTGCAAGAAAAGGGTTATAATATACAGGTTCCTATTAGTGAATTATATGATATGGCTACAAAGAAAATCTTTTATGTTGTTGAAATTACTAAATAAATCATAATTTTGTAATTTGTACAGTCAAAAGACGCTCAAAAGGCGTCTTTTTTTCGCGTTTTTGATGATTTGTGGATATATTTGGAGTAGAGAAAAATTTATCTCATAGTGCAACATGGAAAAAAAGCTCAATTATTATCAAAAACACCCACAAAAACATACTCCTAGTCAAGTTGCAGAACTTTTTGAGTCACTGCAGGATTCTCCAAAATTCAAAGAGGATATATATCGTTTGAGCTCAGTATATCAAGAATTGCTAGGGACTGAGATACTCGGCGATTATACATATTATACGGATGAAGCCAAACAATGTTCGGACGGTTCTGATCTCTATACGATTATCAAATACGAAGGTAAAGATCTTATTGTCAAGGTAGGAGCAGGAGAGTTTAATACCAAAGTATTCACTACCGGTAATATCAAAGAACTGAAGGGATTTTATCATAGCCCGATTCCGCTTTTCGTGGTAAATCAGTCTCACAGTTATCTTTGAGATGAAAAAGATATTACATTGAGAACCAATATGCCAAAGGAGTATCTAAATAGATTTGCAGTTATTGTAAGTCCTAAGTGAGGTGAAGCATATGTTCGTAGTATTCATGATAGACATGAAAAAGAAATAGATTATCAGCATATACATATCAGACATTATGATGATGCGTTGGCTATGGGAAGATTGGAGTTGCTTAAAAAATATTTTCCTAAATCTGATTTTGACAAGGCAGTATATATGCTCAAAACGATTAAGCTTATGGATTTTGATACATTCTACAAACAGATATGGAAAGGCAGAGAATATCTTTCCGATGAGATGCAAAAACTTATAACATGCCTTCGGCATATGGGTGTAAATACCTCTGGGTGTGCGATAGGAGATAAGGAAGCATTTTTTTCGCTCTATGAACTTATACAGTCGTTCGATCCATATAAAAAAATATTTATTATACCACATAATAATGTTTAATATTTTACATCTATAATTATAGCAATGGCAGTAACATTTGATCTCTTTAGAGTGATAGAGGTAAAAAATCCAAGTAAGGAGTGTGTGGAGGTATATTTTCATGATGGCAAGGATCATGGGCTCAAAAAAACATCATTAGTAATTTTCGAAACTCAGGTAAAATATGTCGTTACTGAAGAGTATGAAGATTACAAAAGAGTGAAAATATATATCATTGATGATAACGATCCTATCATAATTGATTTCCATGTCGATGAATATTCATTGTATGAAACATTCTTCCTGGCACTCTACAACAAAACTATTTAGATCCTAAGGCGAAATGAATAATGAAAAATAGAGGATATGCTGGAATGAATGATCATATTCTACAAGATAATACCAAAACAATACCGATATTCTCAATGTTTAATTTTTAATTCTTAACTGATCTGGAATAATGAATCTCACTCCTATCAAAGTTGTAGCTTCCGATATCAAGAGCATCAAGATCCAAGGTGCGACAAATATTGCAAAAGCGGGAATTGATATCCTTGCCAAAGAAATCAAAAGACAAAAATTCAAGAATCTCAAGGAGTTCGATACATTCATCAAGCAAGCAGTTGTACTACTTAAGATGGCGAGAGCTACCGAACCTATGCTCTTTAATGGACTTAAATTGTGCCTAACTACCTACAAAGAACTACTACAACAACAACTAGAGATAAAAACGATGACAACAAAGTTGTTTCAGATATTAAAAAATTATTTGGGTGATATAGAAAGAGAAGAGGTAGTGAGAACATTAATCTGATCAAAACTTATCAAAAAGCATATGAATATCGTGACACATTGTCATAGTAGCTCTGTGGTCAATATTTTGGTAGAAGCACATAAACAAAAAAAATATATTCATGTATACAATACTGAGACCAGGCCATTATATCAAGGCAGAAAGACTTCTATAGATTTGGCCAAAGCAGGTGTACCAGATACTATGATTACGGATGATGCAGCACCATTTTTCGTAGATAATGTATATGAATCTGATATCCATATCGATATGGTGATTATCGGTTCTGATGCTATCAAGATGGATGGAAGTGTGTATAACAAAATTGGAAGTTTCTCTATTGCATTAGCTGCTCGGCATTCCAAGATACCAGTGTATGTCGTTGGAAGTTTGACGAAAGTAGATATGGAAAATGCTGTAATAATAGAAAAAAGATCTGGCAAGGAGCTCCGGCCTGAGGCGCCGAAAGGGCTTGAAATTCTCAATTATGCGTTCGATAAAGTGCCAGCAAAATTCATCACAGGCATTATTACTGAACATGGTATCATCAAGCCAAAGGATATTAAGAAAATGGTCAAGAAGTATTATCCATGGATGATAAAATAGGTTTTATTTTTTTGGATCTGTATGAATGATTTAGAGATCAAAAACAATCAGAAGGTAGATAGAAACGACCTGCAATTACGGCAGCTGATCCAAAATGATTTTGGTATTCCTCGGGGCAAATTCAAAACGAAGCATCGGGATCGATTAGCGAAGATGGCGAAAGTGGATGGGAAAGATGAAAAATATGTGGGGAGTTTTGAACAAAATCTACGTATTAGACAGAAGATTCTTGATAATCAGACTTTGCCACTTCACGAATATCCTGAATCGTTGAATAAATTCATACATGCAAAAACCATAAAGGAGGCATTCACCGATGAGAAGATTTCTGCTTATATCAGCAATTTGTCGAAAGATCAGATAGATATGCTTAATCTTCTTTCACCTCCCCAACTCATTGCGTTCATAGAAAAGGAATTGAAATGAGTGGAAGACAAAAAAATATCGATAAAACAGAAGATGAATATAAATGTTTCTGATGCTACGGTGGATCAGATAGCTAATCTTTCGCGTCTGATGGATCTTCAGGAGAGATTGGATGATTTTATAGCCAAATATAAAATCAATGAATTGATAGTCGATAAGAAAACAAGGAAATTCGTTGATGAAAATGCAGAAGAGAAATTCCAGGCATTCCTTACGGAAAGCAAGAAACAGGAAGAGTACAAAAAGTTGATCGAGAAATACGGTGCATCCGGGGCAGACGAATATCTGAGGACCGCATATATATTTAAGAATGTGAAGGATACGGATTCATATAAGAAATTGAGCGATACACAAAAAGCTGAATTAGCTGGAGAATTGACGGATATGGTCGTCGATTTCGCTATCCAGAGCCAATGATTAAATATAGATCTCTCGTCATTTAAACTCGAGGAACTATATATCATGACCCGCGAATATTTTACAGACACATATGGTGAAACAGAGCAGTACCGTGCATTGATGAATAATATCCACATAGATCCCGATATGAATACATTCTTCAAGGAGGAAAAAAATTCGATCACGGAATTGTGACCTGAGAAAGAGAAAGATAAAGCGTATTATGATAAGCTCTGTCTACGATATCCTGAATTTAATGCTATCACCAAGGATTCTGATATGACTATACAGGATTATCTGAAATATTTCAATGACGATATGACTATAAAGAGCGATATATCGGATAAGGAAAAAATACAAGCCAAAGAGTTTCTAGAAAAATTGCCGACATTCGCGAAACCCTATGATGAGAGATTAGTCAGAAAAACCAACGGCATAGTCCAGGAATTTGCAGTCAGTCAGTGTATAGAATCATTGCAGAACTATATGGATATAAATATCAGCGAAAAAGAAAATCTGATGGAACAACTGAAAGTGCTCGAAGACAAGGATGCAATATCCAACCAGGACGGCGAATTGCTGTTGAAGGTCCAAGGAATGAGAAACGACAAGAAAATGACGTTATCTTATGATCTCCTGAGCGGAAAGGTGTATTATCATCCATTCCTCTACAAGAAATCATTCAATGATACAGATCCGCTGACGCTAGGCCAAGATAATGACCGTAACAGGCTACCGCTCACGACTATTGCAAGCATATCAACGATATTGCAATGAGTCAAGGAGTGATCCAAGAACGGCGATTATCTCAAATTAGCCATTGCATCGGATGATCTCGATACATACGTCGCAAATATCAAAGAGGATATGGATGGCAAGATGACTTCATGAGAAACTATAGGATATGAGATAGGTCAGGATATGCTCAAAAAGCAGATTATTCAGGATGAAATAGTCCAAAATGTCGTCGCTATCACCGGCAGGATTATGAAAGATAAAGAGGAGATTACTTTGCAATATGCAAATATCTACGGATTCTACAATTACCTCTACAAGAGCTTGGAATATTATTCCATGTATTCCGTAGACAAGCTCGTGCTGTTCAATACAAACATCAAGAAACTCCTGGGGTACAGGAACGCATGGAGCGGAAAATCGGTAGAAGATGTGATGAAATACAAAGAAGGCGTAGAGACGTCCGCAGTGTATCAGAATGACGAGATGTTTGCTATCCAGGCATTGGTGAATAAAGAGATTGTGCCATTGTATACAAATGTCTTCACTGAACAGAGACCGGAAGAACGGATGATGAAATTCTTCAAGTGTTTCAAACAGGAGAAATGATGATTAGAGATTATGGATGTAGATAAGATGGATGATTATCTGATCGCTGCTGCAGGGACGAATAATAAGGAAAATATAGTAGAAAAACGAAAAAGAGACGATGATTTCAGAACTATGGTAACGAGTATGCAGGAGGTATTATGAAAGAAAAGTGCAGACGAAAATCTGGCTGCGCAACTCGAGGATGTATATTTACCAAAAAATGTTATAGCAAAGTAGAATTGTCAGTAGATTTCCAAAAATAGAATTGTC
This sequence comes from uncultured Candidatus Peribacteria bacterium, assembly GCA_964495825.1. Taxonomy (GTDB): domain Bacteria; phylum Patescibacteriota; class Gracilibacteria; order Absconditabacterales; family Absconditicoccaceae; genus CAJBLF01. Next base: position 7,786 of record CAZBWI010000026.1, read on the forward strand.
AGTTTTATCTTGATACAAGTTTCGTGAATTGTAGCTCATGCGATCATGAGAATATCTTTATATGACCGTACATTGATTCTTTTATAGTAAGTGTATATCAAGATATATGTTGATCTTTAAGTATTTGATAGGTAGTATTCATATAAGTTATAGTACCATCTCTCCTTAATGTCCTATCTGTATTTTTAGCAAAGACCCACTCAAGGTCAACTAATTCTTCTTTGGTAAAAATTTAAGTTCGAAATGCACAGGAAGTAAATATAAGCA
>CAZBWI010000027.1:0-7319 GCA_964495825.1 uncultured Candidatus Peribacteria bacterium
TTACTAAAGCATATGAAAATATTGATATCAAAATACCAATCAAAGCTCACATCAATAAAGTATTTGCTTGTTTCATTTTTGCTGGATCGCCTTGTGCAGTGATAAGTTTTATTCATCAAAAAATTAACACTCCCATACATACTGCTCATATAGCAAACCAAAGATAGCTATTTATCGTTTGAATAGTTTCAAAAAGTGTTGATTCATCAGCTTGTATTTGAGTTGGTCCTGTTACAATCACATCTTCCTGTCCTTGGCTAGATGGTACTTCCACAACAATAGCAAAAGTGGAAAAAATACTCATTAGACCAAAAAGACTATACATGATACTATGAAGGAAATTTCTTACCATAAGAGAATATAATGATAGATAAATTAATGTGGTCCGTAATATATATTTTGTGGAGTTTCTGTAGTTGAAGAAGAATTTTTTTATCATAATGAACTTACCGTAATAGAGCTAATGAGGTTAATAATCATAAGCGACATGAGTGCAATCAATATCCCCACGACGATAAGAGTTATATTTTTTTTCGCATCTTTCACTTCAGCACCTCTAGATGATTCAATAATCCACATAATACCATTATAGATCACCATCGTAATTGCAAGTACCATAGTTATCCTCAAAAAAAACTTCGCTATTCTCACAATCAATGGTGCTTCAGTTGTTGTATTTATAACTGTAGCATTCCATGTTCATCCAAGGACTTGTTCACAAAAAACATGAGGATCTCCAGCAGTATAATTTACATTACTCATTTGTGATTCTATATCATCTTTACTGATAATATTTCAATTTAATTCACATCATTGTCCAAGATTAAGATTAACTCCTACTCATTCTCTCAATATTTCATTTCCTACTGCATTTTTTCCTGCTCAGAGATTAATAACAGTTTCTTGGTTCATTGCAGGTTCAAAAGCTTTTTCCAAGAGATCTTCTGCATGGATTTTATTATTAAAACAAGAAACAAAAAAAGATGTTATTGCAAACAAGAACGTAAAGAACAAGAAATTGAATGTTCTATAGGATCTGAGATGATGAATGAAATGATGGTGAATGTTTTTCATAGATATTAGATCTGATTAAGTAAATTATCGGCTTGTTTATCTTCTATTTCCTCATGTTTTGCTTCTTCCTGTTTAATAGCTTCCATCCTTTTGGCATAGACCATATCCTCCCATTTTTGGGTATATTTATTTTTGAGTTCGTTTTTTTTCTGCTCATATTTCTGTTCTATTTCCATAAGTTTCTGTTTTTCTCTTGTCAGGATATCTCTTAATTTCTCTATCTGTTCTTGATTCATCATAGGAAGAAGATTAAACCATGATTGTTTTTCTTCGGGTGTATCCATAGATTTAGAGTTTAATATGAGAATGATAAGGTCAGGCATGGTACTGATAAATTCATCAGGTATAGTAAACCTTTCTGCTTTTTCTCGAAACTCTTGAGGAAGTTTAGCTTTGATGAGATCGATAGTTGTCATGGGTATACAATAAGGAGAGATAAATATTATTTTTTGTCATTAGTATGAAGTTTATTTAATAATTCTTCTGCTTCTTGCTCTTCTTTGAGATGATAGGTATCAGCTTTGGATTCAATGATCGGAATTTTTTTCATATTTTTTTTCATTGTCTCAATATCTTTTTGTGATATATAACGTTTGTAGCCACCTCATCTATATATTCCTGGTGTGTCCATTGTGTATAATTAACTCGTTAAAACGTAAGGATAAATGGTTAAATATTTTCTAAGATTTAAAATCTACATACTAATTTCTGATTAATTTGGTCAAGAGCCGAATAATCGTTCAACTTCATGCATATCGATAATTTGTTTATCCAGTAATCTTTTTGCGTATTTTTTGAGATTGATCATACCGATCAATGATGAAGTTTCGATGATACTATCGATCTGATCCACAGCTCTCTTTCTGATATTATTTTTGACGGAAGTCGTATTGATCATAACTTCAAATAGTCCTACTCTAGATGTTCCATCCTTAGTTTTAACTAAGAATTGCGACTGGATACCAATCAAGGATTCAGCCAACCTATCGCTGATGCTATCTTGGATTTCAGGAGGGAAGAATGAAATATATCTATTCACTGTATTCGCTGCAGAATTTGTATGTAAAGTAGAAAATACCAAATGTCCTGTTTCCGCTAAACTTAAAACAGATTCAGCAGTCTCTCTATCACGGATCTCTCCTACAAAGATAATATTCGGATCTTCACGCATAGCAGATCTCAATGCATTTGCAAACGACCGAGTATCATGACCGATCTCTCTCTGGGAGATAATACATTTTTTCGGTTCGAAGATAAATTCGATAGGATCCTCTATAGTGATGAGATTTTCATTTCTTGTTTCATTCAAATATTCAAGCATAGCCACAAGAGAAGTAGACTTTCCTGATCCAGTAGGTCCAGTGACTAAGTATAATCCTTTTTTTGCAGAGAGGATATTTTTCTTGATACTATCAGCGATATCGGAAAAAATAAGTTCTTCAAGTTTTTTCGCCATAGCATTGATCTTTCTCATAACAACCCCGATCCTTCCTGTTTTGAAAAATGCATTTACTCTATATGGCACACCAGCTCTTGATACATACGCGAAATCAGCTTCCTTATCACCTAGAAATTTATCGAATCTCTGAGGATTTCATTGAAAAAGTTGTCTGAGAACAATCTCCATGGATTCATTGCTTAATTTACCTGCAGTCTCTTCTCTAACAATTTCACCATTGAGTCTATAAGAAATATTTTCTCCACCAGAAAGATGGAGATCTGAGATATTTGGATTCTTCTCTATGAGGGCAAGGATCTGTTCTATATCAAACGAATTCGCCATACAATAATGCCATAGGAGATAAAATACATATCTAATTGTATCCAGAAAAGGAAATTTTGCAAATTTTGGATATCTCAGAAATAAAAACCTTTGACTTTTTATTAATTTATGACATTACTTTTATTTTCAAGTATATTTTCCCAGGTCTCAAGGTGATATAACAACTCCCCTTTCCAAAGTTTACAAAACATTCACTTTGCCTTGATGTCGAGCTGAATTATGCTATAAGAAGCACGCTGAAGAAAATATGATATATATTTATCTAACCAAGAGATAGTGATGTTTTCAAAAAGAAAATCATTTAAAAATACAACCATAGGAGAACTCAATAACTATAACTCATATAGGCCATTTTCCGGTTGGACCGGGATAATAAAGCTTCTAATTATTATTTGCTGTATTCTTATCGTATTTTTTATAGGAAAATATGTTATCAAAGGAGCACAATTGTTAGGTGGATATATTGGAAAATGAACAGTACAAATTGTCTCATCAACAGTAGGTGATGATATGATCAAGGATGAATTTTGAAATATCAATATCATGATTGTAGGATATGGTGGAGAAAATCATGCAGGAGGATATTTAGCGGATTCCATTATGGTGGCTTCATTCAATCCCAAAGTAGGTGCAGTGACGATGCTTTCAGTACCTAGAGATCTTTATGTATACAACCAACAAACCAACAGTATTGGAAGGATTAATGCTTTATTTTCTCATAGTGTAGGGAGAAAAAAAGAGTTCGATACCTGAGCCAAAGCACTTGAATCCAAATTAGAAGAGATTATGGGTGTGAAAATCTCTTATTATGCTATGGTAGATTTCAATGGATTCGAAAAAGTGATAGATACACTTGGTGGTATCACGATCAACGTACCAGAGACAATCCATGATGTCACTTATCCAGATGGAAACTGATGATATATGACTGTACATATCGATAGCTGAGTTAATGTTATGGATGGAGCTACTGCATTACAATATGCGAGATCAAGACATTCGACATCAGATTTTTCAAGATCACTCAGACAACAATTAATTATCCAAGCAATTATAAATAAATTCAAAGAAAATGGTGTAGGAAATATAAATAAAATAAAACAACTCTACAATGATTATACTCAAATGGTCACCACCAATATCACACTCAAAGAGATACTTGGTATGGCAAAATATATATACAAGCTAAAATATATATTTTCATTCTGATATACAGTCGAATGTTCAAATATTACCTATAAGTATTCTTATCCATGATGTTTTCTTTATAATCCACCTAGGGAGTTGTTTGATGGAGCTTCTGCTATCATACCAGATGGTGGTACACCTGGGCAGGTCAGTTTTTATGATTATACCAAGCAGTTCGCATTTTATGTTATACATAATCAAGAATATCTGATAGAACACCAAAGTATCGTGATACTCAATGGTATAGACAAAAATTATGCAAAATCAGTTATGAAAAAATCCGATGGTTTTGCTAATCAGATAGCAGTCAAACTCAAGAAATATGCGTTCAATGTACTTACAGTTCAAAATTTTTCACATATACTTTCAGGTACAACAATTTTCGTATTATGAACAGGCGAGTATCAATATACTATCAAGACACTCAAAAATTTTGTACATATCGATGAAATAGTCACTACTCCAGATCCGCTCATGATACAACAATACAGTGGAGCAGATTTACTTTTGGTATTAGGAAATTCATATATCGACCAATTAGCAGCCAAACCATTTAGTTATTATAAATAATATTATACCAATACCTTTTATTTCTTTGAGATTATAATGTTTGATAATGTACTCAAAAAGAAAAAAGATATTCTTTCATATCTAGCATGACTCGGAATACCGATCAAAAATATACAAGATGAACAATTGCTTATGCTTGCTTTTATCCATAAATCCTATGCTGCTGATTTCAAGGACAACATCACACACAATGAAAGATTAGAATTCGTAGGCGACGGAATATTGGGCGCAATCATTGATAAATTACTCTTTCTCAATCATCCAGAGATGCCTGAATCTGATCTTACTCTTTACAAGATCGCATTAGTTAGGGAGGAAATTTTAGCGGAGATAGCCAAGGATATTAAATTGGATGAGATGGTATTTATCAGTAAGGGTGAAGAGAAAATGCAGGGAAGAAAAAAAGATTCTATTCTCTCTGACACATTGGAAGCATTGATAGGATATCTCTATCTCGATCTCGGCATCGATGTAACAGAACAATTCATAAAAAAATATATTTATACCAAAATGGAATCTATAGAAAAAAAACCCGTCAAAAGCTATAAAACTATGATCCAGGAAATCGTCCAAAAAAAGCATAAGATAATACCTGAATATAAAGATATCGAAGAAAAAAAAGATGAGAAAGGAAATGTTGTCGAATATAGATCAGAGATATATGTTATGTGAAAAAAAGTCAGTGAATGATATGGTCCAAACAAAAAAAAGGCACAAGAAGAAGCAGCTAAGAAATATTATGAACAAGTACAAAAATAATCTAAAGAGTCTGCTTGAAAATATCGGGCAAATACATACAGTTCTTAACGTTTTTTAAACTCTAACAGATATACTATGAAAGCTCCATTCTCTATTATGAAAAGAGCATACACGTGGGTAAGCTTATGAGCTATATTATTGATTATTGCATGATTTTTGTTTTTTAGTAATGCAAGATATTCCGAAGAATTTACCTGATGAGTGAAGATTAGTGTAGCAGGCAATTTGGACAAAACTGCCGTTTCTCAAGATATTCTCCAATATATGAAAGATAAATGATATAAGGATAATACTGTAGATATTGAGATAGAAAATACAATTACAAGGATTTCCTTAAGAACCAAAGTAGAAAAAGATGAACAAGTAAATCTTTTGTCTCAAGATATCCAAAAGGTACTTATCGAAAAATGATATATTCAGAGCCCTGACGAGGTTTTGGAACAAGCCATCACCTGACCGAGTGTAGGATCATATATGCAAAAGTCAGCAAAAAATGCATTGATTGTAGGGTTGATCCTGATGGCTATTTATATGCTTTTTTCGTTTGCAGGCATTAGAAAGGAAATATCTCCAAGTTTGCTTGCATTAGTGGTAATTCTTACCATGGTTTTTGATGTAGGGATACCTGCAGGGGCGTATGGATTACGGATGTATTTGGATAAGACTATCACTATAGATACCATCTTCATTATCGCTGTTTTGACGAATATGGGATATAGTATTAATGATACTATCATCGTATTTGATAGGATCAGGGAAAATATTAAGAATAAAGCAGGACAAAAAGGTATGTTATTTGGAAAGATTTTCGAAGATAGTATTTGGCAGACGATGAGAAGATCATTTGGTACGATAATGACGACGTTGATCGTTATTATAGCGATGTATATCCTAGGTACCGGAGTAATCAGACAATTTGCGTTCACTATCGGTATAGGTGTGATAGCAGGATCTTATTCCTCTATTTTTATTGCAGCGCCTTTGACATACATACTACTCGGAAAATATCGTAAAGAAAGAAACGAGATGCTCAAAGAATCAGTATAAAAAATCACTGTAAGAAATAAGAATTTACCTTGTTATCATACATTCGTGGATATTTTGTCAAAAATAATATGTTACCATAATGACGATTTTTTTATGCTTTGGAAACCAAATGGTATTCCGACTACTTTTGGTAAAGAAACTTGTTTTTTGGATATATTAATGGGGAAACAGCCTGATTTAAAAATAAATTTCACTATTCCATCATATCTTTCTCCTTATATCGATCTTCCTGATTTTTCCCAGATAGTGCTCAAAAAACCATTGATTGATCATCAGCTTCAAGAGTTTGGGAAAGATAAGGAATTAGGGTTGCTTAATAGGTTAGATAACGAAACAGCCGGATTTTTGTATTTTGCCAAAAACAAAAAAGCATTTGAGAGGTATAGAAGATTACAAACAGAAGGGAAAATACATAAATGGTATATTGCTCAAATTAGAGGATTACCAAAAGAATCAGCATTTGAAATTTTATTACCTATCATGCACCATAAATACAAGTATGATAGGATGATAGTTATTCGTAACCCAAAAGATCAAAAAAAGGGGAGAAGTAGGGTACATACTTCAAGTACTATTGTTAAAGTGTTACATACAGATAAAAATAAGGATATTACCACACTCCTTGTAGGAATTTATAAAGGAGTTAGACATCAGATTAGGGTGCATTTGGCGGCAGTTGGATATCCGGTAATAGGAGATACTTTATATGGGAATGATACAGATAAAGGGAATCTTTGTCTTTGGAGTGTTGGTTTTCAATATTCTGTTGCAGAATCAAGGTTACAGTTTTATAAGTGAACATAGATGATATTTTTGTATGGGCGTTAGCCCATTCATTCCTAATCATCTATGTTTTCTTTTGTGGTTGTAATAATATTCCCATAGTTTTAATCTATAA
>CAZBWI010000028.1:0-7127 GCA_964495825.1 uncultured Candidatus Peribacteria bacterium
ACGTTTGATATGATAAACACTACAGAGTTGATCATTGAAAAAACGAGTTTGCAAGGGGCAAAAGACATATCAATTGAATTGAAAGTTTTCGGAGTTATTGTAAGAGGAGATTATGAAAGTTTAACTGAGTAACCAAGAAAACATTCAGTCTCCACCGAAAGGAATGTGAAGTTAGATTTAATTGTTGAATAGAGTGAGAAAATATGTATACTAAGTTATTGAAACTTTTAAAAGAGTATGTGAAAATTTGTTGCTAAAGTACTCTAGACCCATAAAAAATATAGATAAAAAACTCTGCATATCGCAGAGTTTTTTATTATTTTGCCTAGTTGGCGTGAATGTCTCTTTGGGATGTTGTATTGCTCCTCATAATGACGTGATGGTTATTTGAAGAATGGTATGCTGATATCTCGGAAATGTGTTAAGTCTTTGAGTAAAATATAGATTCCCAATGCCATCAATGCGATAAAGAAAAAGAGATTGATATATCCTTCGATATTGAAGTATTTTTCTGGTTTGAGTCTTCCTATTCGTTGTATCAATACTCCGAGCAATCTTCCTCCATCCAATGCTGGGATAGGTAAGATATTGAAAATAGCGAGTGCCAACGAAATCATTCCTGCGAATGCTAGATAGAGTTTCCATCCTCCTGACTGTAATAATGCTTCACCAAATTTGATTGCTCCTGCAGGTCCGGTTAGTCTATTGAGCGAGGTTTTGATTCTTGCTTTGTTCATAGAGATGAGATCGCTTCCTAAGGTACCTAGTGCTGAAAATGTGAGTATAGTTTGTGTTTTGATTTCTTTTACTCCTACTCGCATCGCTTTAAATAATGGGAATTTGATTGGTTTGAGATGTAATGGCTCTGTAGAGAATGTTAGTCCTAAGATACAGTTGTCTGCTGGACAATGTCCTTGAGTGACTGTTTTTTTGTTCGCTCTAGAGAAAATGATTATAATATCTTTATCGATGTTTTTTTTGAGGATGTTCCCGATATTTCGTACATCTACAGGATGTTCGTTGATCGAGAGGATGGTGTCTCCTGATGTTAATCATAGCTGTGATCAGAGAAGTCCATCGGAAACTTTTTCTATTTTTGCTGGACTTGAGACTAATTCTCCACTGATAAATCATTCTTTTTGTAGAAAATTTATAGTCGGCATAAGATAGCTATTTTGATGCGAAGATAGTGCGTTTTCGGGAAGTACGGAGATAGGTTGTGTACCCATCGTGAAAATACTTGAGAAAAGTATTCGTGCGAGAAAAAGATTCATACTTACTCCGGCGATTAGGATCATTATCTTTCTTTTTAGTTTTGCTTTGATGAAACTATCTTTTGCGTTAAAATCTGCTTCATCTTTTGGATCTTCTCCTTTTAATCTTACGAATCCACCGAGAGGAATAAGATTGAGTGTATATTCTGTCCCGGATTTATCTTTCCATAACTTACAGACTTTGGGTGGTATGCCGATGCCAAATTCTAATACTTTGACGCCACTTCTTTTGGCTACGATGAAGTGTCCTAATTCATGAATCAATACCAATCCCATAAACATCACTATCCCCAAAACTAATCACATTTTTTTTCTTATTTATATAAAAAACATATTTTTTCGTTGATTAGTGTTTATGAAATTATATACATAAAGCAACTCGTTTTTTTATGTTTTCGTTGAAATTATGTTACCATTGATTGATGCTCATACCCATTTGAATACTGAACCCTTGTTTGCAGATCGAAGATGATATTTGCAGAAATTCGTTGATGTCGGAGGGAGAGGACTCATTAATTCATGAGCCAGTGAATCTTATAATGTACAGTGAATAGAAATTGCAAAATTTGCTGAAAAAGAATTTCCTTCATGTATTGTCAAAACTACATTGTGATGGCATCCCTTGGAGTGTGTAGAAAATACTATTACTGCAGATACTCTTTCCCAGAAGATGCAACGACTCAAACAATTATATTCTGAAAATGCTCACTATGTTGTCGCTATCGGAGAGACGTGACTTGATCTTCATTATCCTAATTGACTCGAAACGCTTGATATCCAAAAACATCTTTTTGTAGAACATTGTACATTTGCTCGTGAGATTGGACTACCGTTGGTTGTGCATTCCAGGGACGCTTTCAAAGAGACATTAGAAATACTCAAAGCATATCCTGATCTGACTATTTATTTTCATTGCCGATGATACGGACCGGAAGAATTCAAGGTACTGAATGCAACGTTTAAGAACTTGTTTGTTGGGTTCTGTGGTAATGTTACCTATAAGAAGGCAGAGGAGTTACGTGAGACATTAAACATAGTTCCTTTGGATCACTTATTGTTGGAAACCGATGCACCATATTTAACACCTCAGGTTGTCCGTGGTCAGGATAATCATCCTGCGAATGTGAGATATATCTATGACTATGTTTCAGACATTTTGCATATAGAACAAAATCTTCTATCCCATCACATAGAAGAGAATTTTATGAGAGTATATAGATTATCCTAAGATTTTGTCTTATATTATACTCCGACTCTAAAGAAAATTTCCTTGTCGACCAATTCCCTTTTTGTTCATCGTTTCAGTGCGGAGATTTGTTTCATGATTTCAACTTTTTCTGGGATATTGAGAATAGGGTCGCTATATGGTATTCTTGTTTGAAAACTGAATGGTCTGGTTGGTTGGTTGTTTACTACAATTTTACATACTGCTCTAAAGGTGTCTCCATTGACCATGTCTATTGCAGAAAATTCTGGTCAAAATTCTTTTTCCAAGAATTCTGCATCAGGAGCACCTACTTTGTGAACAAAGAAATTTCCTACGTTACCAAAGATGGTCTTAGAAAGATCTAAAGCTCCTCATAATCCCTCTTGTTTGAGTTGATCGATGTATTGATGTGCAAGGATGAGTCCTAGCTTGTATTTTCTCGCTTCAGACAAAATGCTTTCGATAGATTTGGAGACATAATTTTGGAATTCATCGATGTAGAGGAAGTATGGTTTTCTGTCTTTTGGATCTAGTTTTGCTCTTTTGAGTGCAGATAATTTCAGCTGCATTGCTACCATTCTTCCAACAAGTTTGCTGTTTTCTTCTCCTGTCAAACCTTTGGAAAGATTAACAAGGATAACCTTACCTTGATTCATTGCATCGAAGAAATTGAATGCTGATTTTGGTTGACCGATAACATTTCTAATATAGGTACCCGTGGTAAAGGGTCAGAATTTTGCTTGCAAAAACGGAATGATTTCAGCTTTTTCTCTTTCCCCCATTTTTCTATAGGTTTTATTTCGCCGTGCAGCAATGATAGGATTTTTTAGATTCCTGATTTTGCTTTCCGCGAACGCATCATCAGTGAAGAGTCTCATAATATCTACGAGTGTTCCTCCTTCTGGTTGTTCCATCAATAAGAAACATGCATTACGGAAGTAATCTTGGATTCTTGGTCCAAAAATCTCTTCTCCATACATGGAGACGAACATCTCTACGAGATCATTGGTGACAACATCTCTTTCGTCGTCGTTTTCTGGTCCATCCAATGGATTGAAGGCAATTGGATATTCGGTGTTTGCTAGGTCAAAATATATTAGGTCATCTATTCTTTCTTTTGGGAAATGTTTTAAGACAAATTCAACTAAATCTCCATGAGGATCTATAGCACAGAATCCATTACCCATTTTAATATCTTCTAATAATGATGTTAGCATTAATGTAGATTTTCCGGAACCTGTCTGTCCTATGATATACATATGTCTAAATCTATCGTCATTATCTGTTCTGATTCTAATTTCTTTCTTGATACCTGCATAAGTGTTGTATCCGAGCATGATTCCTTCTGTAGGGATATTGTCCGGTGCAGGGATGATCTTATATTTTTGTCGGCTGATGCGAGGATTTCTATTGAACTTCGCATTCGGGATGTGGATGATGGAGGAGACTTCCTTGATGCTGAGAATCATCTTGTTGTTTCGTTTTCGGATATTTTTTATCGTTCCATTATTGCTTCGGAAAAATCTGTTGATGAAATCTTTGGCGAATTGTTGGATATGTTTCGCTTTTTTGAACTTGAAGGCATTCATGCCTATATAGCTGTATTGGCTGAATGATCTTGCCAGATCATCAATGATTCTTTCTGGTCTATTTGCATCAGGAGAAGTTACCAATGCTCTAATTTTGACTGAAAAAATTTCTTCTTCCGATTTTTTGTCCAAATCTCCTGTCTGTTGTTGGGTGAGGTCGTTTTTTTTATTATCGTCGTCTTTCGGCGCATCTTTTGCGTCGCTGCTGGATCCTATAATACCTTTTCGGATATCCTTGATGAGCATACTGATGAATGACTTATTTTTTCCTTCTTTGATTTTCTTAGATTCCTTTCTGAGAGATTTGAGCGCATTTTCATCGAGCGGAGACATGAGGATTTGTAGACACATCTTCTCATCAGTGAACACCTTGGAGTATGCTGAAAGGATGCTGTCCATAGGATCAGCTTCAAATGCTTCATATGTTTTGATTGGGAAAGCGTTGTCTTTTGTTAGAACAAATTCTCCTCCTGCCATATATTTTCCTGCTTCCAATAATTTGGGTTGATCTATGGGATCTACGACTGCACCGATAAAAAATGATGATATGAGTTTTTCCATTGTTTCTATATGTTCTTCTGGTACACCCATAATAAACTTGATAATTTCTTTTTCTATGAGCATCTCCATGCTGATGTAATTCTGCCCTAATTTTTTGAATTTCCGCTTATCTTCTGCGATAGCATAGAAATTTTTGTATATCTGGTTCATAATCTGGATATTTTGTTTCATATCTCTGATAGTATCACCTCATTCATCTGCTCCTTTTGTTGTCACGCTTTTTGGAATTTTGATTTGGAGATATCTCAATTTGTTTGCTTGTTGTATTCTATGATTTTTGTGCATAGAGGAAAAAAATCGTTTGATCAAGAGTGTTCCTGTCAATCGTAGTCCTCATGCTATGATAATCACTATAAGTAGCTGGTTCATAGGTGTATGTTTCGCTAAAACCGTTAAGGCGGTTCATTATTATTATAGTTAATACTTCAAAAAATGCAAATTTTGTCTTTTGGTTTGGTGTTGACAATGCTTTTTTATTTACTCAAAATATGAGCATAGTGTCTTGTTTTTACTTGTTCTTGTTCTTTGGGCTTATTTTGCTATAGTGTTTTTACTTTTTTATTATTGATTTTCCCTATGATACTTTCATGAAAGGAACTTTCCATTTCGCTCAAACAGGAGCTCATCCAGAAAAGAGCCAAGATATTTGGTGATAGGAAGGTATATGTTGCTATTATTTTTTTGTGAGATGATTATTCTTCCGCTGCATATGTGAGGCATAAGAAAGCATATGGCGATTTTATAGGGCTTCCAGTTATCGTCTTTGGACAGAATCATCAAGCAGAATATGATAGGAATCAAGTCTGAAAATTTGATGATGTCGGCATCTATATCAATCAGAAATATGATAATATTGGTAAGGTGATGGAACTTATCAAGTATTTGAATCAGGATGATGAATGTGTTGGTATTATCGTTCAATTGCCACTTCCTGAACAATTTGTTGTGTACAAAGAACAGTTGTTGGCTGCTATTACTCCACAAAAAGATGTAGATGGTCTGGGTGGTATTGTTGTTGGGTTGTCTGAAATTGGACTTATTGACTTTGTTCCTGCTACTCCGAAGGCAGTAATGTATCTCCTTGAACAGTACAAACTTGATGAATTCAAAGGCAAAACAATAGCTATTTTGTGACAGAGTATTATTGTTGGTAAACCACTTGTTATGGAATGCATCAAAAGATGAGCAACTGTTTATACCTGCAACTCTAATACTCCTCCTGAGCATATCAAAACTATTGCTAAAATGACTGACTATATCATCTCATCAACATGAAAAGTTCATCTGATCGATGATTCTTTTGTTCGCGATGACCAGACCCAGATCATTGTCGATGTTGGTTATGGACATATCGACGGTAAGCCAGTGGGTGATGTGAATATCGAGATGATCAAGGATAAAGTTGCTTCATATACCCCAGTTCCTGGCGGTGTTGGACCGCTTACGGTCGCATGTTTATTTGATAATGTATTTGTACTTCAGTCTTATCAAGATATTTTGAAACCCTATGTGTTGTAATTTATTTAGGAGTAGGCATGTATTTTTCATATTCTTTTGTAGCACATAATAATTTTCCACAATCTCCCGGTGTTTGGATACTAGCTTGACTCATACAATCTATTGTTGTTTTGCTTCGAGTTGTGCATTCTTCCATACAAGTAGTATAGGCATCTTCCAGATCTTGCGGAGTAATATCTTCTGTGAAGCTTGTACATGCTTTGTAGTTGAGACATGCTTTGTTACAGGTTCCTGATGGTTTCTTTTCTTTTTTTGGATGCTCTCTACAATATGAGAAAAGATTGTTAAGTTTTTCATGAACTTTTTTCTTGTATTCGAGGGTTTTTAGTCTCATATCTATATTGTATTTGAGTTGTGAATCTGATATTTCTTCGATAGGTAGATCTGGTAGTTTTGGGACACCATTTTCTGAATCATTATTTGTATTATTTCATATTTCTTCTGGATCAGGGATATATCAATTATCAAAGATACTTTCAGAAGAAGTTTCTTCCATAAAATCATATTCTCTATTTTCATCATCGAAAATACTTTTTATGTAATCATCTCTTTTTTTATCTATATTTTGAGCTGTATCAGTATATCATTGTATCGTTTGTAAGTCTTTTTCGCTACATCATCATGCAGCCATTACTTCTTGTTCAGTGACTTCTATATTTTGGAGGAGTTCTTCATAGGATTGTATCAATTCCTTCCATGTGTCTTTGGGTCATGTATGTTGTGTGACTAGGTAGGTGATAGTTGTACCTAAAGCAATTCCACCTAAAATAATTCCGATGATTTTTTGGAAAAGAGTCATGAATATACATAGGAATAGGAATAAAGTATGTTTGTGGTATAGAAAATGTTTTGCACAACATATATATTTCTTGTAAAAAATCAAATTTTGTTATAATTGCAGCAATTATGGTTACACTTTAGAAAATAATATATAAGATAAAAACAATAGGGATGTGAGTCCCTACCTGTATTTATCTT
>CAZBWI010000029.1:0-6854 GCA_964495825.1 uncultured Candidatus Peribacteria bacterium
TTTGAATAATACGAATTTTTTTCATTTCTTTGTCAGTATAGATAAATGTCATCTTTTATTTTGTTAAGGATAAATCCTTAACAATTTTACTGACATTTCTATTTTTGCCTAGTACTGACATTTTAACCTTGCTGTGACACATCAGTTTTTTTTAATTGAAAAAGTCAAAAATATTCCTACAATAAGTTATATATTCACTCTCTAAAACAATAAACAAAAAAGATAAACAACTTACAACAGAGCCTACACAACATCCGTTTCAACGGAAATCGTACAGGCTCGAACGTTAGGCGACATCTATCTTCTGTACAAAATAACATATTTTTAGTTTTCTAGAAATGGGGATTGAAATATAATTTTCGTATTGACTTTTATATATAAATATATATTATAATAAAAACAAAAATCGTAAAAGTATGAGAAATTTTTTAATTTTACTGGTAGCAGTTTTGATATTCACTGCTTGTGGCAATTCCCATCGTCGTAATGAGAATAAGCCAAAAGAAATATCCGATTCATCCACTAAGGTTATACCAATAGTTACTCCGATTCGTGATTCGTTCCCGGAAGAAAAGTTTTATGCCGAAATGTTCAACAAAAAAGAATTAAGGTTTGAATCATGGAAAGATTCCATAATCGAAACCTACGAAGGCGAAGGACAAAACCCTTACAAACTCCCGGTAAAAATCCAGCATGGTAATACACAAAGTTTCCTATTCATAATAATAACATCGTATGAATATTATGAAAAAGAAGATTGGGAAAGAAAAGGATTTGAAATTCAATTCAAACTACGTGGAACACCAGCTGAAGGCAAAACATTGAAAGAGGATAAAATGAACCGCGAGTTGTATGAATGGAAATATCTTGCACAACACCTCGCTGATTCATTAAAAGAATTATTACCGGAGCCAATCTATCCAAAAAAAATTATTCACAAATGATTACAGGGCTGGATTTCCAGCCTTTTTTTTACAATTGAAAATTTCTCATATATACATATAGTTGTTTTTAGTAAATCCCCTAATAAATCTAAACAAATAGAAGATAGATGTAAACCTCACTAAAAACGTTCGGTCTCCTAACAGCTGCTATCCTACATGCCTCCTTTTAAATTCTTTGGAGGTCGGTGCTTGGGACGAGAAGCGAACGTTATGTAACCTCCTCGTGTATGTAAAAACAAATCAGAACAAAAAATAAAATCCATATAAAAAAAAGGATACAATATTTTTTAGTGCTCACTGATTTAAAGAATTCCGGTAAAAACAAATAAAAAACTATTCATCAAAGACCTCAATATTTCTTCCAAATATCTTTCAATTATTATTTGGTATGTCTTTTTTTTTATAAAGAAATATACTTGGTTTACCATGACTATCATTGATAGTATCGAAAGGTTTATGAACAACGAATTGGAAAGAATTGGAGATGATGATGGCGTCCGGTTTCATATGTTTGAATATTCGGTCTTCGATCTGAGCCATCTGTTTGGGAAGAAGATAGACATAGATATAATCATATACGTGGATATCTGCCAGCAGAAAATCTTGTTTCATCAATCTTAGATTTGGATAACCGAAAATCTTATTCAATATCTTACCATACAAATGAGGGAAGTATTGGATTTCATAACCATCACACTGGAGTCAGAATGTTCTAGCAAAAAATCTCATAGCTTTACCATCACCACATCACAAGTCCACTAATTTTTTTCAAGGAACTAATTGTAGCTGATCCTTCATCAAACGGATATGCTTATTGAACGATGGAACATACATCGCAAGCTCATTTCTTCTAAATATAAAAGTGAGTAATCCGTAGATCACCCACAATGCGAAAAAAACTATAATGAAGAGGAGGAAAATGAGTACAATCTCTTTGAAAACCATATATCTAATTAATAATTAATAATTGATAATGAATAATGCAAGGATATCCAATCATAGACCATGGTAAGATCACCACAATTCATTTGAGTGAATCCATCACTATACACTATTCATTCTTCACGATTATTTTGGATTGATGACGACACCTTTACCTTTGCTAGTCCACTCAATTCGCTTGACTCTAAGCAATGCTCTATATTGTCGTCCATACTGAACGACACTGAAGATTGTAGTAGTGACAATATACAATCCGACACCTGTCTGCATAGTGTAAACAAAAGAACCAATCATGAAGACGAGAAACCGATTCATAGCTCACATCATCTTACCCATATCAGGAACTTTCTGTCCTGGAATACTTGGAGTGGCAGGTTTTGCCAATGTAGTTAATTTGGTCTGTAAATATGTGAATACTGCAGCAATGATCGTGAGTGCGATATTTTTGGTTCACAACAAATCCATACCAAGGAAATGGGTATTGATTACACCGCTCTGCAAAGCATCAGATGCGATGAATTTTGCACCGAAACTATGAAAAAAACTATAAAGCCATTCCGGAGGAATAGTCGCAGTAGCCATATGTCTGATTACATAATAGAGTCAAATAAATACCGGAATCTGAATCAACATCATGAGACATCATTTGAAAGCGCCCTTTCCATCGGTCTTAAACACTTTCATTGTCTCTTCCGAAAGTTTCTTTGGATCATCCTTATATTTTTCCTGGATCTCCTGAAGTTTAGGCTGAAGGGCTCCCATACCCTTTTGCATATCATTTCCTGCAGCAAATTGTTTGATAGTAAGTAATCTAATCGTAATTGTCAAAAGTACAATAGCTATACCCAAATTACTACCAAAGATAGCTAAAAAAACCGCCAAAAGATTAAAAATCGGACGATACAAAATCTCTGTAAACAGCATTCACAACATCATCAAAAATTTTATTAAATAAAATGTTGAGGTAAAAGGTACCAAGTAGAAGATAAAAAGAAATAATTACTACACCTTGTCACCAATCCCTGATCACTCGTCTCTAGGTTATATAGTCATCACTTCTTCTGACTTGTTTTTTACCAATTCATCGACTTTTTCGTTCATAGTCTTCACCAAAGCATCAATCTCTTTCTCGTTTCTTTTGCTCTCATCTTCTCCGATCTCTTTAGCATCAAAGATAGCTTTATTATCTTTCATAGCATCTTGCCTAATAACTCTAATACGTCATTTTACTTCTTCTCCCATAGTCTTGACTTGCTTGGTGATCTCTATTCTTCTCTCCTGGGTTAATGGAGGAATTTTTACAATGATATAACTTCCTTCATTCTGAGGAGTAAGTCATATATTAGCATCATAAATAGCTTTTTCTACATGTTTGAGTTCGTTTTTGTCTCGTGGTTCTATTTTTATAGTTTGGGCATCCATGATGGTCACATGAGCAATTTGAGGAACCTTTATAGGTCCATATGATGCTTCTACCGTAATATTTTCAACCAATCATGCTGAAGCTCTTCCTACTTGCAATGCTTTGAGTTCTCACACAAAATACTGAATAGCTTTGTCCATTAATTGACGATATGGTGTCAAATCCATAGGCAAATTACATAAAAAAATAAAAACTTTTAATATATTTGATGTATACTATACAAATAGTCGTACTTTGCAAGGAAAACAAAAAAATGAAGTTTTATGATTGAAAAATATGGATGAATAAGTACACTCCTGAAATCAATCGACAATGAAAAATATATCATTAACAATGAAAGATTTACATAATTATAAACCATTGTATATTACCATAGTCAATAAAAATGTAATGCATACGTTATACATCATTCATTAGTAATTTTACATTAGTAATTTTACATTAGTAATTAAGTTTGAAATGTCCCTAGCCAATAAATATCGTCCACAGACTTTTGACACTATTATTGGACAAACACATATCACAGAAATATTGAAAGCACAGATGAATACCCAAAAACAGATGCATCACAATTATCTATTATTTGGACCAAGAGGAACAGGGAAAACAACAGCTGCAAGGATACTTGCCAAAGCATTAAATTGTCTAAATCTCAAAGACGGTAATCCATGTAACGAATGTGATAACTGCAAGATGATCAACGAAGGGAAGACCTTAGATTATGTAGAAATCGATGCTGCCTCACATACCGGAGTAGACAATATTAGAGAAGAAATTCTCGACAAAGCAGCATATCCGCCCACAAGTCTTAAGAAAAAAATCTATGTAATAGACGAAGTCCACATGCTAAGTAAAGGAGCATTCAATGCACTCTTAAAAACTATAGAAGAACCGAGAGATAATGTTTGTTTTATCCTCGCAACAACAGAACTACAAAAAGTGCCTGAAACAATCATCTCTCGTTGCCAAGTATTCAATTTCAAAAAAGTAGATAAGAAAGAAATAGTGAAACATATCAAAAACATTGTTGAACAAGAAAACATTACATCAACAGAACAAGCATTAGAATTGATAGCAAAAATATCCGAAGGATGCGTGCGTGATGCCGTGAAATATATCGATCAAGTCAGCGTATTGGGAAATATCGATGAAGAACATATCACAAAATTCCTTGGCGTCGCATCAGACACATTGATCAAGGATTTCCTTCAACTAATAAAACAAGGAGATACAAAAACGATTTTTGAGAGAGTGGATGAAATTCATAATCAATGAATAGATCTTCACAATTTTGCAAAACAAACACTCATGCATATCGATCAGATATTTCTCGATGATATTGATTTCTCTACCAAAATATCAGAAACATTCACAGATATCATCAGCAACATTAGATATTATCCTTACCCTGCGATCGTCTACAAAGTCGCATTACATAAACATTTACAAAAAAATAACAACGCATAATGACAGAAAAGATAGAGATAGGATTCGACGAAATTCTTGATAAATTCATAGAGAAGATAGATAAACCGTCAATCAAAAACTCACTCAAAACATCATTAATCATAAATAGGATAACAAGCGATACTGTAGAATTTATCACCATCAATAAAATGGCAGAACTTATATTCAAAAACAAAGAACATATAAAGTATCTTGAAGAAAAACTCAGCGAAGTTCTCAAAAGGTCAGTAAACATTCATGTGAAATTCGAAAACAAGGACAGCTATTTCGCAAGGAAACTGGAAAATATCTAAATTATGAAATATATATGATAAGGATATCTCACAAAAACATATAGAAAAAACAATGAAGAAAATCAGATAAAAAGTAATTTTTTTTAATAATATTATTGCATTCCTATAGGAATTAGTTTCCTACCATAGGCAGCAAAGAGCAATTTATAAATCTGGTAAAAACTACCTTTATGTTTGAAAGTATTTTTTATATCTTGCGGTAGAGCAGATCGAAATATATGGACAGGAATGCTATGCTTCTGAGTACCGAGTTTAACAACAAATAAAGAATCACCAGTAATAAATGGTGATTTTTTATTATTCACGACTACATAGACATCGCTGACGAAATCCAGAGCAGAAAAAAATCAACGGATATCAGCAGGAGTATAGCCATGAGTAGTAATATCCTTGAGAAAAATACGTGCACCATGTAAAGCTTTGAAAATTATATCTACTGCTGGTACTGACTGAATATTGTTAAATATTTTTTCACGGATTTGATTAGCCAAAGTATCCTGCATATCAGGCTTCTTTTTCAAAGGCGTATGATCGATATCACGATGATATTTCATCAAATCATGCCTATATTGAGATTTACTTTTTCTTCACATATAAAAAATAATTTATCTAATAAAGAGAGATATTTACTTATATATATTTTATATAATAAGTCAATAAGACTATTTGAGATATGATTTGACTATTCTGATATTGAAATGAAAGGTCTTAACCTCCTCAAACTCAAACATATACCCAAATTCCTGACGCAAGACATCCACCTGTCGTGTCATCATTTCGAGAAACATAACCAGATGCTTTGGTTTGAGATCAATGAGTTGCTTGAGCATAATCCTATAATAATCTAATCCATCATCACCTCAAACAAAAGCAGGTTTCGGTTCCCGATTTTTGACATTATCAGCGACATTCTGTTCAAAAGTATCTTCAGGAATATATGGCAAATTAGCCACAAGAACAGTATTTTTGGCAAGCAATTCACGATTTCAGTGAACAATGAAATCGAGCAAATCAGAATGAATGAACTGAACGTTTCATGAATATGTTTTCACTAACGTAGCGTAATTTTTTTTAGCTATTTCCAAAGCATTTTCAAAATAGTCGGTAAAAATTACTTCAGAAAAATACTCAGGATTTTGCAATAATACAGAAATCCCAAGAACTCAACATCACGTTCCAATATCCAACAAAACATTAGATGCATGATGCATAACTCATGATACACGATTATTATGTGATTCTTGTATCTTGGACCTTGTATCTTGCATCTGTTGAATGTATTCTGTCACAGCAGTAATCATATATTCCGTCTCAGGACGTGGTATCAAAGTCGCTTCATTGACAAAAAACTCTTGGCCGAAAAAATCGACATGACCAAGAATATACTCCAATGGTTTTTTATCTTCAACATAAGACTTGTAAGCAGTAAGTGTTTTTTGTATAATCTCATCAGACACTTCTTTGTCCATATCTGTCCATAATTGCTCTCTCGTACAAGAAAGGAAAGTACAAAGGAATTTATAGAGAACAAACTTCTCCTTCAAGTCTTCACGTCATAGTAATTCAGATAATTTCATTATTAAATATATAAAATAAAATAGTTCAATGTTTCACTCTTTCACTGTTTAATCATGAAATTCCTCAAAACCAAAACTGAACATCATATTTTGCCAGAGTTTCACAAACTTATAAATTTCAACTCGAAATGCACAGGTTAAAGAAGATGTAGGGTCGTACTATGGAATACTTCATATGAACATCTATATCATAGTATCTTCCTAGGCT
>CAZBWI010000030.1:0-22299 GCA_964495825.1 uncultured Candidatus Peribacteria bacterium
TTTTTGAATAATACGAATTTTTTTCATTTCTTTGTCAGTATAAATAAATGTCATCTTTTATTTTGTTAAGGATAAATCCTTAACAATTTTACTGACATTTCTATTTTTGCCTAGTACTGACATTTTAACCTTGCTGTGACATTCATTTTTTTTGGTATTGAAAATCATGAGTAAATAGTTATACTCCAAATAGCTATGTTGACCCCATAGCGTTGGCTTTGGTACACTATGCCAAAGCAGTTCATTAACATGTAAAACTATAAAAAAATAGGAGAAATTTTTTATGAAACCATTAAAACTTTTTAAAAATGTAGTTACGTTATTTTTAATATTTACGTTTGTTATGTCTAGCTATGCAGCTAGATATCGTTATTATATGGATAATGTTGTAACTACTATACAAAATGTTTGTGTTACTATTCCATTAGATACATTTGTTGTTTATACGCCAACTATTTATCCTGTTAATGGATGGACTACCCATTGGTATGTAGATAGTTCAAATGTAACAATATTTTTTGTTCATAATTGTGATAGTCTTGTTTTTGTTCCTACTTCAGTTGCTTCTTTTTATATTAGAGCAATTGCTAGTTCGGGATTAAATCAAACTTTTATTCTTCGTCTTTTTTCTACACCACCTTCGCATCCACAGTTCGAAGTGCTGGGTGGAGGGTATATTAATACAACGCGTGATACCGTGTGGATGTGTAATAATAGTGTTACTGTTGCTGATAATTTAAATTCTTTGGAATGTACATATTGGCAATGGACTGGTCCTTCTTTTTTTTCAAACACTAGTCCTGTAAATCTTTCTAATCCTGGTGTTTATGTATTTGAATCTGGTAACCCTTGCGGGGTTACGCGGGATACCTTTGTGGTCGTTAAGTTGCCTAATGTTATTCCTATATGGCATGACACTAGCTTCTGCAACATTCCTGTAGCGCTTACCTTAGATCCTGGACCGGGATGGTTTAGCTACAATTGGTCGACTGGTGCGCATACACAATCGATCTATGTGGATACTGCTGGCACCTATACCGTCAATCTTTCAAATATATGTACCAGTGGTTCTGCTACTATGGTAGTAGAACACCAAAGTTATCCTCTGCCGAATCTCATGTATCAGGAGATTTATGAATCTCTTTGTGCTGATACGGTAATAGTGCTTGATCCTGCGCCAGGGTATACGTATGATTCGTATACTTGGCAATGGAGTACTGGTACTGCAACCACTCCAACGTTGCCTGTTTCTGGTTTAACTACTGGTGATGGTTTGTATTATGTGACCGTTACTAAGGGTTCTTGTTCGGCTCAGGCTAGTGTGGTATATTATTTTTATGATGTTCCTATAAAGCCTGAAATATGTATTGTGACGGTTGATATTTCGCTTAATAAGAACCAAGTTGTTTGGACCTCTTACAATGAACCTTTACCAGGAGATCCTGATCATGGCCCTATTGCAAGCTATAATATCTATAAGGCCACTAGTGGATGGCAATTGATAGGTAATGTGCCTGCCAATCAAGAACATACTTTTACGGATATGACATCTTCACCACCGACGGTATCATCATTATACAAGATTACTGCTGTCGATCAATGTGGTGTAGAAAGTCAGAAGTCTTATTATCATAAGACTATCTTATTAGCCGTAAATCAGGGTGCTAATCCTGGTGAAATTCCATTAATTTGGAATAATTATCTTGATGAATCAGGTACTTTTGTAGTAGATCAGTATTATATTTATCGTGGAGATTCTCCTTCTACTCTTACTCTCCTTGATAGTGTTTCGGGATATATTACTTCGTATATTGATACAGGTGTTTATACCCAAAAATTCTATCAAATCGTTGTCACTAAAGCTGGTGGCTGCGATCCTACTCCTCAAAACACTAAAGGTGGAGAAAAAAGCATTATTACTAGGATTTCTAGTAATGTCACGAAAAATATGCTTACTACTATTGAAGATGATTCTTTTGGTAGTATACTTTCTCTCTACCCAAATCCTTCAAATGGTATCTTCCATATCGAAGGTATGCCTGTTTCCCATGTGGAAATCATGGATGCTTTGGGTAGGGTAGTCACTACTTATTCTTCATCAGTTATTGATTTGTCTGCGTTTGGTGGAGGTGTATATTATGCACGCATCTTCACTCCGCAGGGGTCAACAATCAAGAAACTGATAAAACAGTAAGATGGTCACTTCGGTGACTCGTCCTTCCGTTTTTTACGGAGGGACTTTTTTTTTACTCCACCCAAACCCTCCTCTGAAACATAGGAGGGCTTTTTTTAAATTCTTCTATTTTAGAAGGATTGAGGAAGTAAAAAATTTGACAAAAAGACTATCTCTGAATATAATTACTTGTAAGCCAAAAGCTTAAAGTTAAAACATTTATTTACTCTATATGTCCAATGAAAAGTGTATTATCGTCTGTACATTCTCATATTAAACATCATCATAGACATTACCTATTCTGAATTTTTGGCGGATTTGCGTTGTTTAAGGTATTTTTGTTGTTGACTGGATTTACGGTGATGCACTATGCCGTAGTAACCAATGCTCAGTTGGATTCTGGATGTATACTTACAGGGCAGTATTATACTTGAGGATATGAAACTGGTTGTATAGAAGTTCCTGAAACGATTACCGGTGGATATCTTATTTGATGTGAGACTATTCCTGGGTATTGGACTGGTGGGACATTGAATGAATCCGGTGAATTGGTGAATCAAATTTGGATAGAGCCAGAACAAACATGATGTTCTTTGACCTGATATACGGTCATTTCTTCATATATTACTGGATGTTTTTTTACGGGAGGATATTGGACGGGAGGAACACTTCTTTGTGATCAGGGACAAACGACAGGGGATGAGGAATATGATAATCAATGATCAATCACTGATTACGAATCATATCATATATGTACATCCGGAGATATCGTATGGTTATATCCTGTTTCGTGAAGTAGTGTCAGAGATGTTTTTGCTATTTCTTGGAATATTCCTTATTGTATAGTATCTTGAACTATGGTACTGCAGCTTTGGGATCATAACAATCAATGGATATCTCTTGCTGAGATCGATTCTGGTGTGACGACATATTCCTTTGATTCCAAGTCATTGTATAGTTTCCAACAGTCTGGACTTTATCATATTATCGGTACCAATATCAGTGGATATGATTATTATTTTTATACAGGACATTATACCTGACATTATTCACGTTTTTTTACTTGATACAAACTTAGATTGCTTACTACTGCTCAATCTCCTATTTATGAGACATGACCATTTACTATAGATAATAAATATCCTACCTTAACGTGAATATCGTTAACTTCGCTTACCGGTGTTTCTAGTGGATATGTACATTTCTCTGGTACGGTGACGTTAGCATTTACTGCCAGTGAACCTTTGACGGGACTTATGGTGACGTTGTGATCAGGTATACTTCCAGATACTTCTGTGGTTTCTGGTTTGCAGTATTCGTTCGTACGAAATATGACTCATTTGTATCCTCAATGACCATTAGTTGCTACGATATGATTTAGTGATATTGCAGGCAATACCTGAAATACTGTTTTTACTTCAGCACTTATGTTTGACTATATTCGTCCTGTATTGACGTGATTGAATTTCCATGCATATGATAGCGGATTATTGTTGAATGTATTGTCTTCTGAACCAGCAAAGATTGATTTCGCTTATTGGAATGCTGTGTATGCTCCTGTGAGTGGTACATCTATACAATATTTGACTTCACACCAGCTTGATTTTCATACTATCCAAAGAGATGTTTTGTATGCTTTTACTCTCAAAGCGATAGATCGTGCTGGTAATACTACTATCATAACTGGTGATGTTTTGTGGGATACTTCGTTGGATCATATTGTTTCCCATTTCTATGAGTCTCCTGCTATTTTTGTTGATGATACCGTTCTCTTTACCGGACATGTAAAAACATTTATCGCTATGATGAGAGAAGAAATAGAAAAATTTAATGCGTGCAAAGAACAGATTTCATATACTCCGCTTGATCTCAAGATTAGGCGTCATAGCTTTTTGCTTCATATGCCGGATTTTAAAAAATCAGAAGTAAAAATGCTTGTACATGCATTTACTTTGTTTGTTCTGGATAAAATAAAATCTCATACGATTGTTTCTCCGTCAGATATGGATGTTCTTGCCAAGAAATTTGACCAATTCCTGGTTATTCTTAAATTACTTAGAGATGATGATAATGAATGTAAACAACATCTTTCTACTTATTATATTACTCAGTTTCAGGAGGCGTTGGAGGAATATAATATTTCTTTGGACTAATGCACTTCGTGCGACGAATGCTTCGCGACAAACAATAGACGAAAGGTAGCTGTTCTTTATAAGCTACTTTTTGTCTATATTTTGGCGATATTTTGCTATTTTTTTGTGATAAATCTTTCTGTCTCTGAAATTTTTTTTATATGGACTATAACGCTATTTTTTATAGGCAGCTTGTCTATAAATTTTGGTCGTTCGATGACGATGTACTCATATTCATTCATTTGATCAATAATTCCTTTCTCCACTAATTCATCGTATTCCTTGATCCTATACATATCGATGTGAAGGAGTTTCCCATCGTAGATATTGAGATATGCGTAGGTTGGGCTTTGGACGTGATGGTCGTTTAGTCAGAGTCCTTTGGCGAATCCTTTGGTCAATAACGTCTTACCTGCTCCGAGTTCTCATTCCAATAAGAGAATCTTATGCTCTTTGGCGAGAGCTATTCAGAAGTCTAGCATTTGTTGTGGGGAAGTGATTTTGTTCATAAATGAATAATGAGTTAAAATATATTATCGGAATCTGTATTACAACACGAATATCTCATGCCGGTGGGGTTGTTTGCAACTGGCATCCATACTGAGAAATATTAGTAGTGTAGTATAGATTCCGGCCGCAACACTTGACGCCGGAATGAGGTACAAAAGTGAGGATGCCGGAATGAGGTATAGAAGTGAGGATGCCGGAATGATGTCGAGACAAAAGGATGAATTCCCGTCTTGTGTTTTATACCGAAAAATCTATATATATCAATGTTTATTAGCTTTTTTGTATTATGAAGTTTTTTCTGATAGATTGATCGAGTTTTTTGTATAGGGCCTATTATGCCTTTCCGCCTATGACAGATAAGGATGGACATAATGTAAATGTTGTCTACGGGTTTTTTCGTATGCTCTTTAAGATTTTTCAAGAAAAACCTGATTACTTTGTGATTACTCGAGATTCTCCCGTGAAGACATTGAGGCATGAAGCATATCCAGAATACAAAGCAAACCGTAAGAAGATGGATGATGATTTCAAAACCCAGATTCCTTGGACACAAGACATTGTCGAGAAGTTGTCTATACCAAATATCGTAGTTCCTACTTATGAAGCTGATGATATCATTTATACTTTAGCGAAGAAGTATGGGCAATATAAAGATGTACAGATAGATATCTATTCGTCTGATAAGGATCTGAAACAATTGTTGACTGATAATGTTTTTTGTGTAGATGCGATGAAGGGAGTTAGGACAACTAAGGAGTCATTTGTGAAGGAATATGGGTTTGAACCAAAATATGTTTTGGAATATCTTGCCTTGATCGGTGATAGTGCTGACAATATCAAGGGTGTCAATGGTGTCTGACCCAAGAAGGCATCTGATTTGATTCAAAAGTACCAGACTATCGATAATATTTATGCTCATATTGATGAAATTACTGGCGATGTGAAACAGAAATTGATTGACGGGAAAGAGGATGCATACAAAAGTAGGGAACTTATCGAGTTGAAACAGGTGGATGAGATCCAACAGTCAGATTTGAATGCTTTCAAGTTAGATATAGATTTTGTGAAATATAAGAAAGTCTTGGTAGAGGAGTATCATTTCGCTTCATTTGAAAAAACGATAGATGAGTTGAAAAAACAGTTGCAGATGCCGGTGCAAGGTGGGTTGTTTTAGGAAATACACAATTCTTAAATATAAAGCAGTAATGTCAACTACTGTTTTTTTCTTTACATTGTAAATAATGGGTAAATTTTTATGTATGTCATAGTGTTTTATTTTTTTGTATGTAATGAAATTTAAACGATTATTACTGCTTTTGGCGTTTGTTACATTTCCAACATTTGCTACTTATCAGCAGCAGTGATTTAGTCAGTTCCAAGAACTCGACGGAAATATGAATTTTGTTTGTACAGGTCAATGTTTTGCGTTGATTGGACCGATGGCTGGCAGCGATTATGTGCATTTGCAAGGAAATTTTGAAGGGAGTGGGGTGATTGGATATGGGTTTGTTGTTGGACAACAAATAGTTCCAGGACAAATTTTTCCTCTTCAATGAACACTTGCGGTAGATCAACAATTTTCTTTTGCGGAATTACCATTTTATAGTCAGATTCCTGGTGATGCTCAGTTGGTAATTATCGTACAAGGTGGAGTGACCTGAAATCAAGTTAGTCTTGATCTTGGATTTATGACGTTTTATGATAAGGTGGTACAATGACGAAAGGATTTTTGGAAAATGGAAACCTTGACGCCGTATAGCATCAACCTGAGATATGGAGTCAAATTGCTCTGAACATCTATCGTCACATATGGATATATTCTTTTTATCATAGCTGCATTATATATTCTACTTTTTGGTAAATGAGATAAGGTGAAGAAATTTCGTAACATATTTTTTTGGGGAATTGGTATTTTTTTGTTTATAGGAATGAGGAATTTGATAACGAATGTTTGGATTGTACATCAGTGACTTCAGATGTATACTCATCAATCCTATGAGTATAAAACATTTTTTGATTTGGGTGATTATATCGTATTTACTGATAAGATAAGGAAAACTTTGGGTTTGGATACAGGTAAAAAAAATTGTAGTATATATGTGGACAGCTTCCAGGATTGGCCTTTTAAGGGGCATTGGGAAACAGTATATCTTAAACCATGTACTATGGTTTTGACCTGATCTGAAGCTGATTATATCGTGTATTATCATAAACCTATTACTAGTGGTAATATACAAAAACCTGTCTTGCTTGAATATCATTGAAATTATCTTTTACAAAATAAATAATCTCTATGTTTGAAGCATCTTTCCTTCTCTGATTGAAACATCTGTTTATCCATATCATTATCCCTCTGATCCCTGGAATACTTTTTCTCTGGATTTTTTTCGGAAAGAAATTCAATGGGATTTTGTTGTATATTCTTTCCCGATTCGTGTGAGTGGGTGTGATAGCGTTCAGTATGTTTAATCTTCAATTCATTTATTTCGGTATAGGAACGGGTGAATACCTGATTATAGTAGGACTTCTTTTTGCAATATTTGTCGGCAAGATTCTCTATAAGAAACTTTCTTTCAAGGACTATTTCACTACTTTGAAAATAAAAAATATTATTCCCGATATCAAACGTTCGTTCGATCATGTATCGAAGATAGAGAAGATATTTACGCTGATTATCGCTCTTCTCGTGTTAGTATTTTTGACTATTACCTTCATACGTAGTACACATTTCCCTACCTATGCTGATGATAGTTTTGGTAATCGAAACAGACCTGCATACAATATCTATATGGATGGAGGAGTGAAGCTCTTCGGAGATAAGACGGAAATCTTATGAAGAGGAAGATTAGGATATCCTATCTATATCCCTATCTATAAAGCTACGATAAGCCATATCGCTGGTGGATTTGATGATATCTATATCAATATGCGACAATGGCTTGTTTTCTTTGGTATGCTTCTCTTTGTATTCACTATCACGTTTGCTAAGACAAAGAATATCTTCTATTCACTACTTCCTATCTGACTGATTGTTTCGCTGCCGTTGGTGTTTTTCCATGTGGGAGAGTGATATATGGAGTTGCCGTGTGCTGTGTATTCGATACTTACTATTTGGGCATTAGGGAAATTTCTGGAAGAGAAAGAGTATTCCTATTTCTCTCTAGCGTTATTGCTCGGATTCATGCTTTCGTATGTAAAAAATGACGGATTTATCGTATATTTCCCATGAATACTTGTAGCTTTTTTGATTATATTGTTAAGTCAGAAAATATTAAAGAAAACATTTAGGGATTTTTTCAGGGATAAATATACTATTTGAATTTTTTTGTTTTTCTTTTTCTTTTTTTTCTTGCCATTTTTCTTTCTTAAAAATTACTATCATTTGTGATTTAATCAAGCAGCATGAGTTGAATCTTGAGCTGGTATTTCCACTTCCGTACATCGGGAGATATTCAAAGTATTTCCTGGTATATTCATGAAAATGGATAATTTCAATATTGTCCTTATTCTGTTATTCCTTTTTGTTATTTTCATTGCGAGGAAACGAAAATTTATGAAGCAATCTACAAAAATACTTTTTTATGCTCCTTTGGGTATATTTTTGATTCTTCTTCTTGTCTTCTTGTTGACGGAGAATTACCGTTTTGCGCTTGATCAGACTACTATAAATAGAGTATTTACTGTTGTATTTATTGTTTTTTTTGCTTTTAGCTGATATGTCCTTGCAGACAAATGATGTGACTCGTAAAAAAAATGTTTTGATATAAACTCATAAGATATTCTATCTGAGGAGGGCTTGCTGCTTTGATTGATTTGTTCTTTCTTTGGATGTTTACTGATGTCTTATGATTGTATTATTTATTTTCTGCTATATGAGCCTTTGTTATTAGTTTTACTTTTGGGTATTTCTTTCAAAAGTATATTACCTTCAGAAATTATTCCAACAAGCATATTTTACAGTGATGATTATTCCTTTTGTTTCAACTTATAGGGCAAGGTATGTATATGTTTATACTTTGGATAGGTGTCGATCATATGCACGTTTATTATATGTATGTTGCTGTGGTCGCTAAGTGAATAGCATTCGTATGGAATTATATTTCCAATCATTATTTTAATTTTAAGAAATAACTATGAAGAAACTTTCTATTATTATTCCTGTCTATAATGAAGAAGCTACACTTAGAGAACTTGTAGAAAAAGTTATTCATACTGATCTTTCTTCTGTATGATATGATAAAGAAATCCTTCTGGTTAATGATGGTAGTAAGGATAGGTCTGAGGATATTATTCATGAACTTATTGATGAATATTCAAAAATATGTGAGATGAGATATATAAAGAATAACAAAAATTCTTGAAAAGGATTTTCCCTCAAAGAAGGATTTAGATATGCGACAGGTAATGTGATGATTGTTCAGGATGCTGATTTGGAGTATTTCCCTGAAAAGGATTATGTCCCTATGCTCGAAGCATTTGAAAAGGAGAAAGTTGATTTTATTTATGGATCAAGGACATTGGGACAGAAAAAATTTGGGAATACGTATTCTTCCAAATCGTTTTTGTTTTGATGATTAATGGTTTCTTGGTTTACTACTTTACTTTCTTTTACAAGAGTTACGGATGAACCTACTTGTTACAAAATGTTTGATAAGAAGTTGAAACCATATCTTCTTTTGCCTTCTGAAAATGGGTTTGAATGGGAACCAGCAATTACTATACTTTTGTTAAGAAAAGGATTCAAATATGCAGAAATACCTATCCATTACGAAGCGAGGAAGTTCGAAGAGGGAAAGAAGATAAACCGGAAGGATGGTGTCCGGGCATTGCGGACGTTGGTGAAACGAAGATTCAAACGAATCCCGAAGATACATTAAAATTTTGATAAATATCGTTGAATTTGTCTCAGTTTTTTCTATAATGTCAAAGTTTATATCATTAATTGATGATAATGGAGAATATTGCAAACGATCTTAGCGGATATTTCCAAGAATCCGCTCAAGTGAAGGTGGAATTCATCAAACAGAACGAACAAAAATTACAAGAGGTCATCCGCGTCATAGATCTTGCTATGAAATCAGGCAATACGCTTTTTGTCTGCGGAAACGGCGGAAGTGCGGCTGATGCTCAGCATATCGCTGCAGAGTTTACCGGTAGATACAAGCTTCCTAGAAGATCTTTGCCGGCTATCGCTTTGACGACAGATACTTCTGCTATCACCGCTATCGGCAATGATTATAGCTTCGATGAGATATTCTCCAGGCAATTGGAATGATTGGGTAAATCATGAGACGTATTGTTATGAATATCCACAAGCGGCAATTCAGGAAACATCATCAAAGCCATAGAAATGGCTAAGCAGCAGGGTATCATCACAATCTGATTGCTCGGCAAGTGATGAGGCGAGATCAAGGATATGGTAGATTATTCGTTGGTCGTTCCATCCGATAATACGCCTAGAATACAAGAATGCCATATGACGATCTATCATACTATGTGCGAGATTATCGATATTTTACATGCTAAGAAATAATTCTGATGTCCAAGATAACCGTAATAGGAGATGTTATGCTCGATAAATTTCGCCGGGGCACCATTACAAGGACTAATCCTGAATATGAGTGAGCTCATTTGATAAAACAAACGAGTGAGGAAATGAGATTGTGATGAGCAGCAAATGTTGCAGCAAATATAGCAAGTCTCAATGGGGGCGTTACCTTGTTATGAAATGTCGGCAATGATTATCGATGAGAACAGATCCAGAGATTATGCGATGATCGTAAGATAGATCTAGTAAAGGTCATTAATGAGTATCCTACTATCCTTAAGGAAAGGATTGTTGTGAAGCAGAATAATGCACAGTTATTAAGAATAGATATAGAAGACAAGGTGTCTCTTCAAGAGGAGCATAAGAAAAAAATCATGGATCATATCAAAAATGAAAAGCCTGAATATGTCGTGGTTTCTGATTATCTAAAAGGCGTCCTTTCGGAAGACCTTATCAAGGATATAAAAAGCCAAGCAACCAAAGTGTTGGTTGATACCAAGCCTGAACATATGCCATTTTTTGATGACGTCTATCTTATCAAACCGAACTTCAAGGAATTCTGTAAGATGATAGGCAAGAAACCTGGCGAGGACGTTAAGAATACTGATAAAGAAATGGAGATTCATGGATTGGATTTTGTAAAAAAGCATAACGTCAATCTTGTTGTTACCAGAAGTGAGATGTGAGCGACATTGATCACTAAAGAAGAAGATGTATATCATCTCCCTACTGAGGCTAAAAAAATGTTTGATGTCACTTGAGCTTGAGATACTTTCTTGGCCACTATCACGGTCGCCTTGAGTAAGTGATATACCTTGCCAGAGGCGGTGAAATTGGCTAATAAGGCCGCAGGTATCGCTGTATGAGAAGTTGGAACCACTACTATCAAGAAGGAACAAATCGGTATTTAATCCATTATCCTCTCCATGATCGTCCAAGATATTCAATCGCTTAGGGATATCTGTATCTCTTTGAAGTCTGAATGAAAAAAAATCGGATTCACCAACGGATGTTTCGATATCATCCATCCATGACATATCCATACGTTCGAGGAAGCCAAAAAATATTGCGATATCCTCGTTGTCGCGCTTAATGGCGATGCTTCTCCTTATCGGAAGACAAAGCCATGAAGACCTATCCATGATCAGCAACATAGAGCGGTCATCTTGGATAGCATCAGATATGTGGATTACGTTGTCTTTTTCGATGATGAGACGCCTATTTCTCTTATTTCCGCTATCTTGCCTGACATTCTTGTAAAATGATGAGACTATAAGGCAGAAGATGTGGTCTGATATCAAGAAGTCGTTGCTAATGGAGGCAAAGTCATTATAGTACCAACTGTACAAGGGTATTCCACTACCAATAGTGTGAATAGGATTTTAGATACGAAGCATTAGGTCTTCATGGTTGGTGTTTTCAGGATTGTAGATAAGTACGTCGTGGGACTCCTTATCCTCGTTTTTTTTCGATTGAAATATCTTTTCCTGTGAAAGAAGAGAAAGATTGCTGCGTCACCTAAGCGCATTTTGGTCATACGCCTTTGGGCATTGTGAAGCTCTCTTCTTACGTTCCCTATGATCAAACAGCTGGAGGATCATTATGGCGATGGCGTGCAATATGATCTGCTCGCGACATCCAGAAATATCGGTGTCTTCAAGAATCAATGATATTTTCATCAGATATATAATCTTTTCTCTTTGAAAGGATTTTTCAGAATGCTTTTCAGCTTCAAAAAATACGATATCGTGATCGATGCGGAGGAGTATTTCAGGATATCAAGCTTAGTGTGTCTCTGGACGGGGAAAATATCCGTGGGCTATGGCAATATCCCTATGAGAAGGTTTGCATATGCTTTTCATCATAGCTATCTAGAGAAGACACATAACCTCATGAATTGCTTGTCTTTGCTGAAATCATTGGGAATTCATATCCATACTCCTGAGGCTATGGAACCTTTGATATATGAGCAGAAACATATGATCAAGGTCGATGCGTTCCTGAAACAATTCAACGGAAAACATATCATCTGTCTCCATACATGATGAGCAGAGACGGCTCCTGATAGATTCCGATCACCTGCTAACCGAGTGATGCTTATCAAGAAACTTATCCAGAAGCATGGAAATGGTATCGTTATCTTCCTTTCCGGTACTGCTTTTGAAAGGCAAGGCGTCCAGGAAATCCTTTCAATGTTGTCTTCCGATGAAAAGAGGAATGTCATCTCTTTGTGCGGAAAATTCAATCTTTTCGAATTCGCCTATCTGCTTACCAAATGCAAGCTCATGATTTCCAATGATACCGGTCCTATGCATCTAGCTGCCGCTATGGGAACCAAGACTATAGGGCTTTTTGGTCCTAATCTTCCTGAAAGATTCGGTCCATGGCCATTGGATAAGAACATCGGTCTTTATAAAGGGAACGGAGATATCTATACCATCCCTGAATATGGTCTGTTCAAGGACGATCTCCAGAGATCGATAGATAGAATATCTCCTGATGATGTCTTGTCCGTTATCCATATTTTATAAGATGTTGATTCCATCGTATCCATGAAACATATCCTGCTTTTCAAAATAGGAGCCATAGGTGATGTCCTTATGACGACTCCGTTCATCAGGCAGCTGCATAAGCAGTTTCCTGGTCTTACTGTCGATTATCTGGTATGATCCTGATCTGCCGGCATACTCAAAGGCAATCCTTATATCCATGATATCATCCCTTTTGACGCTTCGATCTTCTCTTCGAAGAATCCTTTTTCGCTTTGGAAGATGTTCCGTATGCTCAGAGAGATGAAACACAAGTATGATGCTGCAGTCATCTTCGATAAACATCGGATTTTCGGTCTGCTTTTCCGGCTTGCCGGGTTCAAAAAAAGAATCTGATTCGATAGGGCAGGCAAGGGGTGAAGATTCCTTACTAAAAAGATCTTTTGGGATGCTTCCAAGAGGGAGGTAGAATACAATCTCGATATCTTGACGTTGCTATGAGGTACTCCTGATTATGACGATCAATCTTATGATATGCATATCCCTGATCATGTCCCTGCGCGAGACAAAAAAATATATGATATGAAATCAACAGCAAAAAAGATTGTCTGTATCTCTACGTGATGAGGTAATCCTATGACTACTGCGTTTCATAAGGACAAGGATTGCAGACGATGGAACATAAAGAATCGGGAAATATTGACTGAGAAACTCTTGGAAAGATGAGATGCGGTATTCCTTCTCTGATCGTCAACCGATAGAACGATGCATTTCAATCATCCTCTTTTCCATGATCTTCGCGGGAAGACGTCCCTCCAGGAAACAGCATATATCATATCGAAGTCGGCTCTCCTTGTTACCAGCGATAACGGATTGATGCATATCGGAGGCTGCACTGCTACCGAACTTCTCGCTTTATTCTGACCGACTGATCCGTATCATAAGTATCCATATATCACTTCAAAAAAACGACATCCGATAGGATGGATTCGGAAGGAATCGAAAGAATGCTATGATATGTACGGTAGGTATGATTCCTGCACAGGCAAAGAGATCGATAAAATCACTGTCCAGGATGTCCTCGACCACGTGCATTAATTTATCCGTTTATGATATCTCGTTATGATCAAGAGAATTGCGTCATTCATTTCCAGGGAAACTCGATTGCTTTTCGCACATCCGTATATGTTCTCTCTCAGACGGTTCTGATGCTTCCTATTGCGTTCCGTTCTGTGAATAAAGAAAGATTTGCGTTATAGGCCTTCAAAACATCTCTGCATAGAATTCCCTAATAGGGTATGAGTGTCTTATGTGCTTATGGAGACCTTCCTCTACAAGGTCTTTTCAGGCATGCATGGATTGAAAAA
This sequence comes from uncultured Candidatus Peribacteria bacterium, assembly GCA_964495825.1. Classification (GTDB taxonomy): domain Bacteria; phylum Patescibacteriota; class Gracilibacteria; order Absconditabacterales; family Absconditicoccaceae; genus CAJBLF01. The sequence goes on from CAZBWI010000030.1 coordinate 14,220, forward strand.
GGTCCTCGATATCTGATGATTCATATGAGAGAGCGCTCTCTATCTCGCTAGTCATAATGACGAGGTATATTGCTACGAGTTTTCCAAAGAGAATTTCCATTATCTCCAAAGGAATTGCAAACAAAAGCAGAATATCACGTGTTTCAATGCTTGAGTCACGACTATGTCGGTCGATTATATAGCGTATGATGCGTGATCTGATGTTTCCAGTACCATAAGGATATCCAAGGCGTCCGATGCAGTCAAAGTCAAAAATATCAATATCCTCGATCTTGTCAGAGATGGTGATTTCGATTGATTCAAGCTTGATATAGAATGAGGGGAATATGATATCCTCTCGGCTTTGCTTGATCATGATATGTTCTCTTTCAAGAAATGAATCATTGAATTCCATGATCTGAGCATTTCCAAAAATATTTCCTTCTTGAGGAAATTCATCGACTTTCTTGTGGAGAGATGATATGCGTATAGATTGCTAACGAATGAGAACAAGACGTTGCATATCTCTGATCTTGATGCTTTGGAATACTGCAATATCTATTTCTCGCTGTAGATATTATATCCTGGTTATGCCTATCCTGTGCAGGAGCTGCATCGCTCGTTCCACTATAGGCGATTTTTTCAGTATGGTTCATTGTCCTGTCATACCTCTCATCTTAGGATACTCTGGCAATGGATGAATCCTCTTCGCTAATCCCTTCAACCTCTTGAAATAGACGTGTTCCAAGAAGAAGATCTTTGTGTCATCCACTTCTTCTCATGCTCCGCTCAGGTGCTGTTCGAAAAATTTTACGCTGGTCTTGAATACGGCTGTATTCACCGCTTTGGTGTCGAGCTTTGCTAGCGATGTCGGCATCAATTTCGAGAAGCATATATCTTTTCCTTCGGATGTGTGGATTATGCTGTTGATATTCTCGCATCGGTATCTTCCTGTGATCTTGATGAACGATCATGATTCTCTTATCAGTTGCGAATGCTTGATCGCATATTCTATGATTTCATTCTCTCAGAATCATCTGCCTTTCTTGACTGATTTTTCGTGATCTCCATTGAATTGGAGTATCTCCAGTTTCTTTCCATATATTTTAGCTAATCATTGCAGGATCCCGATATCTGTTATCTCATATCATGAATTCTCGCAGAATACTATCGCTTGGGCATCTGAATTGCAAATATACCTTGCGATATTCTGTATGTACTGATGATATCTGGTTGATGGATCAGTCACGTTCAGGAAAAGGATGTTCTTTTGCGGTTGGATTGTCCCTGTGAGCAATAATGTGTTCATTTGCGTGGCATAAACAATAAAATGCTATTTCTTCAGTATATCGATGATCTTTCTATAATATTCCTTCATGACGAAAAATCCTTCATAGGTCTTTCTGATGTCCTTCTGGATTTCTGCTAGGTGTCATGCATTCCTCTTGATATATGCGTCCATGTATTTTTGGATGTTGCGTATATCTCATATGGGTATAGTTATGAACATGTCTTTGTATGCGATCCTTTCAGGGAAGGGTAGCTTAGCTCACGTGTCTATGTATATCGGGATTTTCCCCAGACTCAATACTTCATATTGTCTGATGGAGTAATTTCAGAATCCTCTCACCAGTAGTACAAAATCCGATGAGATCATATTCTGTATGTATTGCTTTCTCATTTCGTCCTTTGTCGCTGTAGTGAGTGCGTGGTTCCTTTGGATGAAATGGAAGACATATCCTTTCATCTTTTTTATGCTCTTTATCGCTCTTCCTCTGCAGTAATTCCCTATTCAGGCGTTCACCAGCTGTCCATATATCTTATCGCTCCTTATCTTCATGAGCAACCGTTTCGCTGGTTTTCGTCTGAATATCTTTCCTATGATCCTGACACCTATATAATACAACCGCGATTTCAGATCGTAGAAGTCAGCGTAGCCTACATATCCTACAGAATATTCCTTTTTTGCAGATTCATGTATCAAGGGGATCTTCCCGTCGTTGTATTTCAGGAAATCCTCCGGAAAGGGAGGCAGGCAATATTCGTTGTCAGGATTCTCTTTTTTCGTAGATCTCTTGAATCGTATGGTATTGTCTTCTACGTCGATATAATCATCGATCTCTCAATAGGAGAACACCAAGACGCTTTTATTGTGTTTTTTCGCTTTTTTCGCGTATTCCTTCAGTTCGTTGAAGTGATCCAAAAGGAAATATTTCGGGTAAACGAAATAATCGCATTCTTTCTCATTTGCGAACGTTAATGATTGTTTTCCTGTCTCATGTCGATCCTTTATCTGCGCTTTGTCCTCTCATCGGATATCAAAATCGGGGCATCATAATAATGGCGCTAAGAAGCTGAGATATTCTTTTTTTATGAGTTTTTTGTCGAAATATACTTTCATGCTCCATTTCCTATGACGGTAAAATCCTGTCTATCAGTTGTATGACGTCCGTTGGTGTAGTGGAGAATCTGCATTCTCATTCTCTTTTGGTTCCGTAGAATATACATCATCTGATCCGATGCTTTTCTCATCCCTTCGGCTCTCCGAAATAGCTGCAAGGCGTGCATTCGGGGTAGGTATATTTTCTCAGATTGAAACTATGTTTATTGTCCACCGGAGGCTGCATGATGAAAAACGAGGTATTCTGGACTGAGATATTGTTCTTGTTCATGAGATGTCACAACCGCATCAATCATCCATCCATGGAGATGTTCAATGCAGCGTCGGAAAGCAGTGAGCTTACTTCAAGGAAATCGGTCTTTCATAAGAGATTTTTTATGTTTCATGATTCTGTGGCTAGATATTCGACTATCCGCTTTTCTCTTTCTCATCCTATCAGGACGGTAGTATATCATTTCTTGCTTATATGCGATACTATTTCCAAGATTTCCTGGACTGGCATGCATCTTGTATACATGGACACGAAAAGCGTTATGAACTTCTTGCTTTGTAATCAGAACTTCTCTTCGTATGATTTGCTGTATCTCAGGTTGAGCGACTCCTTGTACGCAAATAACGGTTTCGGTTTGTTTTCAAGCATCCCTGTTATGATGTCTTTGTGCTTGTTCACATCGTTTGGATTCTTGAAGGAATATCTGTATTTCCTTGCGAGCAGTCTTCATAGTATGCCGGAGAAAAATGTATGTACTGGTGTGTATGCCTCGTGGAACCTCAGCAGATTTCTTATCATGAACCATAAGAGCTTTATCTTGTTGCGCGGGATTCGGAGTATCTGGTCATAGAGCTCATTTTCCCTATAGATTCTCATCGGTTCATCTACATCATAGAAAAGCGTGAAATATGCGGGTTCATAACAGAGCAGAGAAACATTATACCCTTTTTCTTTCAATTCCAAAAGCTTCGGTATGATCGCTATGCGATCTCCTAATCCGCTTGCTGCCGCTATGAAAAGGATTTCCTTTTTTTTCATTACATTTCTTTGTAGGACAAAATTATTTGTTGCTTATCACACTCATCAATTCGAATGTATTGTGCTCTATCGACAAGAATGCTCATGAGAGCTTGAAGAACATCTTCTTGATGAAACCAGCGGGATAGACATTAAAATGTTGTATATTTCATCTGTCGAATCCTGCTTCTAATAACACCTGACTGAAGGAATTCGATGTATATATCACTTTATGCGTTATGTCGTTGTATCTTGCTACTCCCGCTGATATGCAGCCGGCGTTTGGCATGATGTTTATCCGTTTGCCGTGAGGCTTGAGGTGTTTCAGCACTTGGTTCGCCAAGGTTATGCCTTCCTCTATGCTGAAATGCTCGAATACGTGGCTCATGAATATGGTATCATATTTCTCTTTTGTCTTTTTCAGGAAATGTATCGCATCATCACCGTGGATGGAATACTCTTTGAAATATTTCGCCGCCGCTTTCGCTATTCATTTGTCTATCTCTATCCCTGTATAATCTTTTACTCCTTTGTGGCTGCAATAGCTTGCAAAGGTTCATAAACCTGTGCCTATCTCTAGTATCTTCGCTTTGGGGTATATATACCTTCCGAATTTCCTTTCCATCTCCTTGTCTTGGGATGGCGAATTCTCCGCTATCCTTGTTCCGTATGACGAATTGTTTTTGAAATAATTACTGTACTTTACCATGATATGGTCTCTATGAATAAAATCCTCGATAATATGTATCGTTTGTGTCTCGAAAATCAATATGCTTTGTGTCGTATCCTTGTTTCTTGCCTTTATCTTGCACCTGCAATTTACTCATTGCAAATATGATGGGTAATTGTATTATGTGTTCGTGCTTTATATCGCTTGGATGCTGCATGATCGGTAATATCATAGGGAGGATCCTTTTCCGTATATGACTCTCGTTGGGGAACGTCATCCGTTTTTTCAAGAAGTGAAATCGTGTGCGCTTGCGTACGACACATATGGTCGTTTTCAATAGGTCCGATAGGATTGGCGATGCGGTCATCACTAAACCGCTGTTCGAGCTTTTCAGGGATTTCTCCAAAAATCATAATCCGCATATGGAGATACATATCCTTTCTTCTTCCCTTAATCATAGCATCCTCAAAGATCTGCCGTGATGCACTGTTTCCATAAAGAAACATATCCTGAAGGATGTTGATAGCGTTTTCCTTCTGATCGTGAAACAATTGCGACGCATGATATTGTCGATGTTCAAGCCAAACAAAGGGAAATCCTATGATAAGGTGTTTGTCGATCTGATAGGGGAGGCTGACGTCATAAAAGAATATTACGATGAGTGATATGCCTGTCTCTGACCAAATATGTATCTGAATACGACATTCCTTTCATATGCTCTGCCTTACAATTATCGCTGACCTGTGGTCAAGAATCTCATCGATTTCTATATAGATCTCATTGACGGATGATTCAATCTCTCATGAGCGTTCCGCTCGTATGTGTATGATCATATCCAGGCATTTTACGATATCGACGACAATGTATCCAAAAAAGGTATGATGATCTTTGTCGGCAACAAAAAACGGAAAAATCTTGATGAGGCCACTTGGACGACTCTTATATGATCGCTCAGCAAGCATTTTCCTGATGAAACGATCTCTGTGATAGACGACGATACCAACGCTCTTTACAATATGTTTCAAAGCGAGCGTTTTGCGTGAAATGTCCATCTCATCAAAAATACCTTCTCTCTGGATGAATTCAAACGTTTCGCATCCGGATTCAGGTTCATCCTATGAACGGACGGCGGCGGCATGAATCTCATCAGGAGTATGACCAATACGCTGATCATCTATCCTAGCTGACCTGAAAATTATAGGGTGCGGAGTTGGTTCGTATGAAAGGTGTCTCATCCATCGAAAGAGATGAAAAGCGGCAAATTAGGTCTGCACATCGATGAGGTCCTGTGAAAAAAATTCTGATATATCTATAAACAGCACATATCTGATCCTTATTCAGGACAGGAGTCTGATTTGGAACGTTTAATATTTTCTTTCCTTGCCGGATTGGATTAATGATGCTTCTGGAATAGATAGTCGGCATGCGTGATTCTTTCTCTCTTGAATCATAGTTCCTGCATCAGCTCCAATGTCTTCTCTCTATTTGGATCATCATCGAAGATCTCCACTATGATATCGACGTCCTTGATTCTCCTGAGCGTCTCTTTCATTCATTTCAATACCTGATATTCGTGTCCCTCCACATCTATCATTATCAATTTCATTTCTTCTGGCGTAATACCCAAATCGAGATCATCGAATACTTTGGTCTCTATCGATATGACGTCATCTGCTATCTCATTTTCCTGCAGTATATGGCTATGCCCATCATGATGCTGGATGTAGGTAAATCTTTTAGTCTCTGCTATGTCGCTCAGTCAGAAGTTGTATAATTTCGTTTTGTCCTCTATCCCTGAAAGCAAGGTATTTATCTTCAGATATCTGAACGTCTCTTTGGATGGTTCGAAGGCTACTCATTCGTACCCATATACTTTCACAAATTCCACCAGCCATCTTCCTATGTGGCATCATATGTTTATGAAAGCTCTTTTCTTGTCTTTGTTCCTTTTGTAGTTTCTGACCATGATCCTTTTGACAGGTGTTTCATAATCCTTTGTGAGGACGGAATATCCGTTAGGTGTTTTCGCTATGAATGTTCCGAAAGGTGTCTTGAATAATGTCTCTTTTCCTCGTTTTTTCGATAGCTTTTGCGCAAATCTTCTTAGCTTCTTTTCACAGCATATCCTGCTTGTTATCGGAAGTATTCCAAGCAGTATGATCATTTTCATGGTGAATCGGAAGCTTCCTGTGTACTTGAAGAATTCTCGCGATCTTTTCGCTAACTTATACATCCTTGTTTTTTGAAAAAAATATAAAATATCGATTTGTGCTGATCGATTATTTCCTTATCTTCTTGATTTCATTTTTGAGTGCTATCGCTTTTTTCCGATTCATTATCCCTATCAACAGGAAGAACGCTGCTACTAGCGCTATTCATTTCCGTAGATTGTCGTATCTCATGATGTCGTTGAAAATGAATATCTTTCATTTGATATATCGGATCACTGCTCATAGAAAGCTCATAAATACCATATTTCTGATGACGAACCATCGGTCGATAGGTATGCTTATCTGTTTCTTGAGCTTGAGATAGCTTAATGCAAACAGGCTTGTCTGTCCTATGCAAAAACCGATTATCGCACCGTATATCCCTATCCGTGGGATGCAACATATCGTTGTTGTCACTGCTAATACTGTCGATATCAATAACATCTTGACCCTTTCCCTTATCTTGCCCATACCCGCCAATACAGAGAGGTTGAATACGAGAAGATTATTGAATACTACGAATATCGAGCTTATCATGAGAAGCATTCAGCTTATCACGAATTTTTTTCAGAATACGATGAGCGCTACCTCTTTTCACAAAACAAAGAAGAGAATGGCAATACTGAAACTCAGTACGGAAAAGTACGTATAGAAAAAATTAAACAATAGAGAAAGCTTTTTGTCGTCTTTTTTGCTCACCAACTCTGAGACTATAGGGAATATGAGTCCCATGATGGGTCATATCACCACGCCGGCTATACCGAAGAGACTCAGAAAGTTCGTATAATATCAGGCAGATTCCGGTCCCATCATGACTATGGTTATTTGCTGTATCACTTGTCAGAACAGATTCGCTACGTTCAGTCAGAGAAAGCATCGTAAGGCGTATTTCGTGTATTCTCTGAGCATAGGTTTCTCTATGATGATTTTACCTTTCAATACCTGTTTCCTATATTTCCTGAAAAAGATGAATCCTCCGATCATTATGCCGACCAGGAGTCACAATATCCGGTTGAGACTGTAATTCGCTATGTTGCCAGCTCCGGTTATGAAGAAAAAAAACGTGAATCATAGTATCGCCCGATTCCTTATCAGTTCCGTAAGCTGATAGCTGAAAGTGTCTTGGAACGCTATGAAGACACTTTGCATGGTCTGAAGGATATTTATTCCTAAGAAGTAGAAACAGAAATATTTCAGTATCGTTTCCGCTCCGGGACTATGCAAGTAATGCTGCGCTATCCGTGGCGCTCATAGCCGGATGAAGACGACGATGATGGCGGCGGTGAATACTTGTACGAAAAGACTTAGGTAAATAGCGGTTTTTGCATAATCATACTGTTTTTTGATCCGATATCTTGGGAGAAAATATTGCAGGCTCTCTGTCAGTCATAGATCATTGTAGACATTCAACAATCCTATCAAACTGACTATACTATAGAGTATTCCCACTTCCGCTACCGATAGCGAATTCGAGATGATCACCTTGATAAGATATCCTGCTGGTGCAGCAAGGTATACGAAAAGGTATAATCGGAATCATTTCTTGATCAGTTTGTGTCCTAATGGTTGATCTGGTAGCAGCTCCAATTCTCCTTCCATTTTCGGGATACGATTAAAAATGCCATGTCATGGTATCAAAACCCTTCCATTTTTCAATTGTAAATTATTGCGTAAAAATTTAAGTTCGAAATGCACAGGAAGTAAATATAAGCAAAAGTATTTATTTCCGTGAGATGGAAAATGGCGCATACACAGTTATCTAAAGAAGAAAGAGAACTTATAGCAATACATTACAGTCAATGATCGAGTTA
>CAZBWI010000031.1:0-16542 GCA_964495825.1 uncultured Candidatus Peribacteria bacterium
CTGTTTATATAATACATTATGAAAATTTGCAAATACAATGAAAGACATTTCTCAGGAAAAAAGACTTCAAATACTTTGTATGCTATCAAAGGCAACGAGCTTATGCGTATGTGAGATAACAGAAAATTTGTGAATAAAACAGAATCTCGTATCCCATCATCTTGGTATACTCAAGGATTTATGATTAGTAACAACAAAGAGAGAAGGCAAAAATATCCATTATACAATCAATAAGAAGAAGTTTTCTGAATTTAAGAAAAATATAAAACATATTTTTAGTATATAACCATATTACAATGATTATCAAAATTCTTGGGACAGGATGCCCTTCATATAAATTACTTCAAAAAACAGTTGAAGAAGCTGCCAAAAGATTGGATTTGAAGTGTGAAATCATCAAAGTTGATAATATGGAAAATATTATGCAATATGATATTATGTCGCTACCTGCGTTAGTCGTCGATGAAAAAGTATTATTTTCCGGCAAGGTACCGCAGCTGGAAGAGATGATAAATATTCTAACACACCAGAAAGTATCCAAAGATTTCATAAAAGGGTGTGGGTGCAAAAGCAGCTGTTAATGTATTTATATCATACATATAAAGGATGTTTATTTGGTTACAAAACTTAGTAGATCGGTTTACATATTCTTTTTTACAATTAGGGAACACAGCCCATCTAAGTCAGGCGCTGAATTTTTTCATCTTTGATTCTATCAAGATTTTCATCTTGTTGGTTGTGATCGTCCATATTATGACACTCATCAACCACTATCTTCCTATTGAGAAAATCAGAGATTTTCTAGCAAGAAATAAACTATATGGATTAGAATATTTGTTTGCTTCTTTCTTCGGGGTAATCACCCCTTTCTGTAGCTGTTCAGCAATACCGTTGTTTGTCGGATTTCTAAAAGCTGGAATACCTTTGGGAGTGACAACAACGTTTCTTATTACTTCACCGATGGTCAATGAGGTGGCTATAGCTTTGCTAGGTGGACTATTCGGCTTCAAAATAACTGCTATCTATGTCATTACGGGGATTCTTCTTTGAATACTCTGATGATTTATTATCGGGAAACTGAAAATGGAAAATCAAGTAGCCGATTTTATTTTGAATGCTAGAAAAACAGTATCTACAACAATACGTGAAGAAACTATCAAATTTCATAAATTTCTGAAACAGATCAGTAATAATTCTTTCGCTTTGATACGAAAGATTATGCCGTACGTACTTATATGAGTCGCAGTAGGCGGTCTTATCCATGGATTTATTCCTACTGGATTTTTTGAAACATACATAACTAAAAACAACCCATTTGCGGTTCCTTTGGCAGTTATCGTTGGTGTGCCTATGTATACAAATTCAGCTGGAGTAATCCCCGTTATTCAGTCATTGATTACAAAATGAATACCCATAGGTACGGCTCTTGCGTTTATGATGGCAGTAATAGGACTTTCTTTACCAGAGTTCCTTATTCTCAAGAAAGTGATGAAAATGAAGTTATTACTTACCTATTTTGGATTGATAGCATTGTTTATGATTATCGCTGGATATATCTTCAATTGGATATTATAAAGCAACAAACAGTAAACAAAGTCTAATATATACTAGAGGAGAGGAGTACCCTTGAAATGTAATTGAGACACCATAAAAAATCCGAAAATCCTCTGAGGATTTTTAAACATCGAAATCATGCCGATACTTTATAAATAAATAGTGAAAAAAAACATATACAGGAGGAGAAATAGATCTGGAAGCTGAAACCACGAAAATCACTCAGAAAGCCATGATATATACTTTGCACAATATATCTTGTGCAAGGTATAGTACATTGCCAGCAAGTTTCAGAAAAAAATTTTATACAAAAATATATCAGTTTAGAAATATATTTATCACAAGTATAGTTTTTTATTTTCCGGAAAAATAGAAAGATCTAGAAATATCTGAAAACTCAAATACACCGATTTGGGGTCTAAATCCCAGGAATTTAAAGGCATATTTGAGACCTCGAGCTGAACTAAACACCACCCAGGAGCAAAAATCGCTCGGATTTTTCAGGGTATTTTAGTTTTTAGAAGCCAAAAAAAGGAGAGCACTACTCTGCTGAAATAAAAAAATAAAGAAATCCTATTGATTTTTTTAAAGGAATGAATATTATTTTTGTCTTCTCGTAAGAGAAATAAAAACAAAAAATAATCCCATTTTCTATGAAAAAACAAATGCAAAAAGAGGTTGTAGAAACAACCAAAGGGTTTTTTATCGCCTTTGCGAATGAAGTCCAAGAACTCAAGAAAAAAAATCTGATGAATAGCGGACGTAACGGCATCTTCTACAAGAAAGAAGATCTATTGAGTACCATCAATTCCAAGATGATACCAGAAAGCAAAAAGCAAGAGATGAACATCGTGGAGATAGAGGTACCGCATTGTGCTATCGTCAGTCCGAACTGCATAAGATTCGGTATCAAATGTGGAAAAGACATTCCCATCATCAAGATCCAATCCTTCACCAAAGCTATGAAGGAAGTCGAGAAGATGGCAGTGGCATAAGCGTAGCAATACGCAAATAGAGAGCTCTGATTTTCCAGCTCTCTTTCTTTATATCCAAATTTTTTAGCAAAAAGAAAAAGCTACCTGATAGATAATCAGATAGCCGTCTACTCAGAGACGGCTGTGCCTATCATCTATTAGGCGTACAGAACCAGTAAAGCAACTCCTCTACCTGTTGTGTATGCCCAATAAAACTCAAAAGCCGCCTCTAAGATAATGCAAGCCGTTCGCTTTGGTAAGCTAGTTGTACTTGCGAACAAATCACTAGATACTAGGATTTGCGGTCTTTATTAACAACATTGTTCCCAACTGGCGTAACTCATTTTTGTTTGATGGATATTTTTTGTTTACAGCTAGTTTTTATACGAATACATACAAAAAACAAAGCGATTATTACAAAATCATATAGCTTTTCGTTAGCACAGAATATAATAAATTATCAGGTTTCTATTGTCATTTTAAAATATTTAATACATAATAATATCATAAAAAAGTCAGGACTATAGTCCTGACTTTACAATTACTCTCCGAATCCTCTCTACGATAAAGAGGAAACTTCCTCTATGTTAGGGAAAGCATAGGATGGATAAAATTTATTCAGTAACCACTTCTGTTGTTTCTGTAGGAACAGTATCCGTAATAGTACCGAAATCAACCGTAGGAGCAACATCAGCTCATTCTTTTGCTTCAAATTGTTGAGCTTTTTCAAATCAGAAGATACTTGCTACAATATTTGCTGGGAACCTACGAATATAAATATTAAAAGTATTTACTGCGTCATTAAAATTTTTTCTTTCAACAGTAATCCTATTTTCCGTGCCTTCCAATTGAGTCATCAAATCACGGAACGCTTGAATAGATTGTAATGTAGGATAATTTTCTACTACAGCAAGCAATCTAGATAGTGCTGATGAAACTTCACCTTGTGCTTGTTGGAATTTAGCAAAAGAAGCTGGATCATTGATATCAACAGAGACTTTGGTCGCATTAGCTCTTGCTTCAACGACTGCAGTCAATACATTAGTTTCTTGCGCAGCCGCACCCCTTACCGTATTAACTAAATTAGGAATAAGATCCATTCTTCTTTGATACACATTTTCTACTTGTGACCAAGCCGTCTTCACAGTTTCATCGAGTCTCACAATAGTATTGTATTTACCAATAACAGCCAAAATAAGAACTACTACAACTGCTAAAATAATAAGCCATACTTTTTTCATGAATATAAGATTTACAAAATAAAATTATTTATTTTGAAACATATCTCAGAGAGATACGCATGTACATACTGTATAAACGAAGGAATCTTAGATTCCTCCATCGTTTCGTCTATAAGATAGCAAAAATCCTGACTATTACAAGACCAAGCAACATCAAACAATGATAGCATAGCCTTTTTATCTTCAGATATAGTAAGATCAGGATGTTTGAGAAATAATCCACCTTCCCAAATAATTTCCATACCTCCAAGAAGCTCATGTAAAAACTCTTTGCCTTTATGTTTAGAAAGATATCCCTCCCTAAGTTGGATCAATTTATTACGAATATCAAGTTCCAATGCCGATCTGAGATCAGAAAGGTTGAATTTCAATGATCATAGGATATTTTTTCCATAAAAAAGCTCAGAATGGTTTCTAATATGTAAAAGTTTGAGACAAAAGACATCATTCCCCTGATATATGTCATCTTCTGTCAAAATTATAAAATATTCATGAGCAAAGAAACCCCTCATAGCATCTAAGGAAACAAAACTTAGCTTATTAACAATAAAAACAGGAATTTTTTTGTATGGGGTTTGATATAGATAGATAGACACCAATCAATCTTTTAATACCCCTACAATATACTGGAGTTTTTTTATAGTCATAACTATACGTATAAAAATGTAAATATATGTTATCAATTATTGATTATCGACTTCCTGAAGACCCTCAACCACCAAAACTTCACCCTCAAAAACCGCCAAAACTTGAACCACCTCATCGAGAAGAACCTCAACCACTTCCTCCAAACCAAATATCACTCACTCCACGTCCTCATAGACCTCAAAATAATGCTATCAAAATAGAAAAAAGCAAAAAAATATATGAAATAATAGCAGCTACGAGAAAACTTGCTATCACTAAAGTAATTAAGAAAGTAAGCACCAACCCCGTACCTGCATAAATTCGTCGACCATACTTCTTCATTTTCCTTCCCTTTCCTTTGATCCTGGGAACAGTGACTCGACGACCAAATAAAGGAAGGAAAAAAAATAACATAATAAAAATAAATGCTATCTGATCATCATCAAAAGAATCAGTAGTATGGTCCTTTGTATATTTTTGAAGTATTGTAGGATCTTGTTTGATATAACCAAGGATATCATCAAGCATTTCAATGATCCCCTGATAATACTTACCTTCTCTAAAATTTGGAGGAAAATCTTCCTCACCTATCCTCTTAGTGATAATATCCGGCAATATTCCTTCAAGACCATATCCCACTTGAATAGACCATTTCCTATCATTTACTGCTATCACCAACACCAAGCCATTATTCTGTCCTTTTTTACCAACACCTCGAGTATTTCCTACATCTGCAGCTACAAGATTGATATCATCATCAACTGTAGGTACAACTAAAACAGCTATTTCTATACTTGTAGCTTGTTCTATCTCTTGTATTTTAGTATGCAAATCAGCTTTTTCTGTTTCGGAAAACACACCAACCTTATCGGTAATATATCACTCATAGCTTGGGATATCAAATCCACAAACTATTCAGAACAAAAACAGGACAAGAAGACTCTTAAAAATTGACTTATACACACTCATGTCAAATTCAATATCTAAAATGTAATATTCCCCAAAAAATTCAAGGATTAATATGTTCCATCTGATTTCGCTTTGAGTTCGCTGAACTTCATAATTTCCCTTTCGAAATACAGTTCTGATTCACCGACTGGACCGTTCCTGTTCTTTCTCAAACATACATCAGTCAATCATTTCTTATCGGTATCTGGATCATAATAATCCTCCCTATGCAGCATGATAACAGAATCAGCATCCTGTTCGATCGCTCCAGATTCCCTCAAATCAGATAATTGAGGTTTTTTATCAACTCTTTTCTCCACTTCACGAGAAAGCTGCGATAATGCCATAATAGGTATTTCCAATTCTCTCGCAAGTTCTTTCAAACCTCTAGAAATCTCAGAAATTTCCTGAACTCTATTACCAGAATATCCAGAATTTGTTCAGCTCATCAATTGAAGATAATCAATAATCACGAGATCCAAGGCATGTTTTTCTATCTTAAGTCTCCTGATTTTTGACTTTAGTTCAGGAATAGTAGTAGATCATTTATCATCAATATAGATGTTCGTTTCAGAAAGTTTCTCCATTGCTTCACCCATCACCGTAAAATCCTCAGTATCCAATTGTCATTTTGTAATCTTCCACATAGGGATACCAGATACCATAGAAAGTACTCTATCAGCTATCTGCTCAGATGACATTTCCAAAGAAAACAACGCAACACTTTTTTTCTGATCGACAGCCATGTTTTTGAGAATATTCAAGGCGAATGCTGTCTTACCCATAGATGGACGAGCCGCGAGGATAATAAGTTCAGCAGGTTTAAATCCTCCAAGCATATCATCAAGTCCATGATATCATGAAAAGACCTTCTTTTGATGTGCCTTTTCTGGATGATCGACGATTTCCATATATTCTTCGACTCTTTTATTGAGTATTTCACCTATGGAATGAATTTTTTCAGAGACATTATTCTGAGTCAGATCAAAAATCTTTTTTTCAATCTCCTGAAGTACCAAAGCAGTATCCTTCTGCTCATAAACATCACCGATAATCTTTTGGGATGTCTTTAAAATATTTCTTAATATAGATTTTTCCTTTACAATCTTCACATATTCGGGACATGATGATGTACTCAAAAGAAAACTTGAGAGTTCATAAAGATAATCGGTTCCTCCTATAGTATCCAAAACAGCATCCTTATGTAATTGATCAGCCAAGGTCACAACATCGATCGTTTTGCGAGATCATCGGAGTTTTTTCATGCCCTGATAAATATAGAAATGTTCTCTATGATAAAAATCTTCAGGAAGCAAACCCAACCCATCATAATAATACATCAATTCATTATCCATCAAAATCCCTCAGAGCGTACCTTTCTCTGCATCGATATTATGCGGAGGCAATTTGATATCTTCCAGACTAACCATACTAAAATACATTAAAAGATTAAAAGATTTCGAAAATGTAAAAATCGTGTGTATCAGCAAACTAAGATATAATTTTTTTAATGTTTTAATTTTTTAGTTTTTTAATCAATCGATGCAAGTCGATTTTAAGAAAATATAGGTAAGAACTGTATTTTTAACAACATTTCAACAAGATTTTGACACTAATCAAAGAGTTTTCCGTTTTTAAGGAATCTTTCATTTGCTTCAAGCCACCCCTGAAGACTTCCTGTATCAAGATACGGACGTAATGGTAATGCAATGACCTGCATATCTGAAAGTATAGATCTAATAGCATCAGGAAGATTCAATTCCCCTGATCTGCTATCATATCAAATATGTTTCAATACAGTGAAAATATGTTTGGGTAATATGGCAGCACCATTCCGAATAAGATTGGATGGAGCATCCTCCACTTTGGGTTTTTCAACAAAATCGATAACTCTCTCACCGTCAAGTTTAACAACACCATATTTATAAACCTCCCCTTTTGGCACCTGATGTACAGCTATAATAGGAGTTCTTGTTGTATTGAATTTTTGAATCATTGTGACAAATGTCTCAGGTGGATATATAGTATCAGCAAACACGACCATGAAATGCTCATCAGAGATAAGATGTTCCACTTGCATGACAGCATGACCAGTACCCAACATTTCCAATTGTTTGACAAACGTATAAGTAGCTATTTCTTTTGGTTTATTGATCAACGCCAAAAGATCTGTTTTGCCTTTTTTCTGAAGGATATCCTCAAGTTCATAATTCTTATCAAAATAATCCTCAAGCGGTTTTTTCTGCTGAGAAGTAATCATAACAATATCTGTGACTCATGCATCTACAAGTCATTCTATAATATACTGGATAATAGGCTTATCACCTACTGGAAGCATCTCTTTGGGAACAGTTTTGGTAAGAGGTAACATCCTAGTACCAAATCATGCAGCGACAATAACAGCTTTCATAGTTTGTTGTAAAGTATGCAATAAATATCACGGATATACTTATTTTTTGAAAAATTCATAGGCAAACTGAAATCATTTTTCAATCAGATAATTATCAAAGTTCTCATTATGCCCATGAGCACCACAATCCTCATTGGCAAGTGGAACAAGTACAGATTTGATTCACAATACTTTATCCAACATATCGACTATTGGCAATCATCCTCACGAATATTTATAAAAGACTTTTTTAGAAAATATCTGTTCCAAAACGATCTCAGCCTTTTTTACATAGAGATTGTTCATATCTATTTTGACCGGTTCATACATAGCATCGATTTCAAGCTCATACGCTACATATGACGGCAATGTTGTCTGCAATCGCTGCTCAAAAGCTCATATAACTTTCCTTGTAGTCTGATTCTTGACGATCCTGAAGTTGATGTATGCATAAGCAACATTAGGAATAGCATGCTTATATTCCTTACCAATATATCATCAAGAGATTCACGTTACTTGTATTGTAGGTCTTAATCAAATTTGAGTAATCAAATCTATATCCTTATCCTTGAATAAAGTTTTAATTCAAAAATGCTCCATAATTTTTTTTTCATCTAGCTTCATCCTTTTGTTTCTAACTAAAATTTCCGTGTCTACATCTTCTACATCATAGTAAAAATACGGAATAGTAATCTTATTATTCATATCATAGAGCTTTCCAAGAATTTTATTCATTTCATGAAGAGCATTTGGAACAATACCGCCATACCATCAAGCATGAAGATTAGTAGTAGCAGTACTAATTTTTAAATATACATTCACTCATCATCTATATCCTACATCGATGCATGGTGTATCTCAAATAATAGGTCAATCAGAAATAAGACAGAAGTCAGAAAGAAGATCTTGCCTATAATCCATCAAAAATTGTTCCATGTATTGTGATCAGGTTTCTTTATTCCCTTCCAAGAGAACAATAACATTGTATCAGAGTTTTTTGGAATGGATAAGATCAAAAAGTGTTAGAAGATGAATCAAAAATTGTCATTTATTGTCTGAAACACCTCTACCGTAAATTTTTTCTTGAGTAATATACAGAGAAAATGGATCATTTTTCCATCACTCCTCTCATACAGTCTGGACATCATAATGACCATAAAGAAGCATTGTCGGAAATGATTTATCGACAGAAAATCTACCCAAAATGATAGGATTACCATACCCATGGATAATTTCTGAAATAAATCCATTGTCTTGCAACATGCCATTGAGATAGAGAGAAATTTTTTCTATATCATCAGTATATTCAGTATTTACCGATATGCTTTTCATAGCAACAAGTTCTTTAAGTATCTGATAATAAGTAGCATTCATAGCGTTCATAGCAAATGAAAAAAACATAAAACAGACTGATTGCTATTTTACGTTTTTGTTTTTATTTCTTGAATTGATTATCTGATAATATTTATATACATTTCATGATTCAAGAACAAGGATAAAAAGATAAGGACATTTTACACCTAATCCCTAAATCCTATTCCCCGGTCAGTTCTTTCAATTTCTTCTTTGCTTTCTCATTTGATGGCTCGTACTCCAAGACTCTAAAATAATATTTCTTCGCATTATCCATATCATTAATTTCAGCATAAAGATCAGCAAGCGTAAGCATATATGCAGAATTAGTAGGTCTCAATTTTATAACTTTTTCCATCTCAACGATAGCATCATGTTTCCTATCAGTATTGTACAATAATTCCACCATGCTAATATAATATTTAGGATTGGATGGATTGATACTGATAGCTTTCTGAATCAATAATTCAGCAACATCAAAATCTCATGACGTCAAATAAATCTCACCAATCTGCCAGATAGCCTTATGATCTTTAGGATCCATTTCAACAATCTTCTTGAGGATAGGTAGCGCCTTTTTGTAATTTCCCATAGTAAAATAAAGATCTGCCAATAATTTATTCAGATCCTTATCTTCAGGATCGATAGCTAATCACTCAATAATTTTTTTTTCGTATTCATCAAGTTTACCTTCTTTTCTAAGTCACAATGCTTCATAAATTATTTTTTCAAGAATTTTTCTTTTTTTGAGCATCGTAGTTTTATACTCTTCATCATCGATAACAATGTCAATATCAGGATACTTTGATGAAGAAGCTTTGGGTTTGATGATATCTTCTATAGCATTAAGGAATGCTTGTTCATCATGTTTCATGTGTTCTATCTTATCTTTTTGGACATATGATTTTATATGCAAAAACTTCGTCCTGTACAGATACATGATCTCCTTTTTGAATTTCACCAACGCATCAAATGTATCTATTTTTCCAAGCAAGCGTGAAAGCCTTCTAAAAATCTTCTTGGAAAAGAAGAATGAGATTATTCCTACAGGCAATGAAATAAGAATAATCGTCAACAACATCCATATCCATACTGATATCTTGAGCATCACGATGTGTAAAACAAATAAATACTATACTTAAGTAGTTACATGTTAAGTTTTTACATTATAGTATTCACTCTATAGTAAACTTATCATGTACAACTTAGAATTATTTCTTAATTACTTTTGTTGATTTTCCTCATATTCTTCTGTTACCTCTTCAGTAGTCTCTGCAGGTCTAGAAGGCAATTTTACTTTCTTAATCGTAGTATATGGTATTCTTACTGTCACACCATCTTTGGTCTTCACTGTTACATCACCATTCATGATATTGAATGAGAAGACAGTTCCACAAACTTCACATCATGCATTTTCGACATATGCTCATTTCGGAGGGAATTTTTTACTTTCTTCGATATATGTCTCCAATTCGTAAATCAGTGAGCATTTCAGTTTCCCACATCTTCCTTTCAATTTTTCTATATCTCTTCCTTCCAGATTCTGTAAGACGATATTTTCTATTTCTACACTCGGCAACGGTCTAGAAGACTTACAACAAAGATTGATTCAATTACATCCAACAATACAATCTGTTCCTGGAGACATCTTAACCATATCCCTAGCTCCTACCTGAAAAAGAAAGATATTTTTACCAAGTTCCTGCCTAAATTCCTTAACGAAATCCGTAAAGACATATCTCTCCTCAGAATAAAAATAAAAATAAAGTTGATCAGCAAATATCTGATACCTAGCAGTCACAGGAATAGAATCAGGAAAATATTTTTTAAAGAGTTTTTTGAATAATGGAAAAATATCCAAAGCAAGCTTTTGTTGTTCTTCAAAAAATTCCTTTTCTTCACCTTCAAGAATCTTCTCAAACGTTCCTTGCCTATCCGTAGCTATCTGATGTCCAAGATAAGTACCTATAGTCTGTTTGGTAATACCTGTCTGATCAGTAGCAGAATATACAACTTTTTCACCATGTTTGAGTTTAGAAAAAGTATCATCATCAACATTCTTGACGAGGACATTCTTGTTGGTATATCGATCGAGAACATAAATTTGCTTTGCCATTTCCTAGCATACTAAAGATAAAATTATTTTTTTACGGTTTTTGGGGAACGAGAACTTTCATTGATCATGGATTCAAACTCTTCCTTAGTAAGATACTCCTTCTCAAGCAATACTACAGATAATTTATCTATGAGATCCTTATTTTGAATGATAAGCTTCTTGGATGTTTCATAACAATCAATAATATATTTCTTTACTTTCTCATCGATAATCTGAGCAGTTTTTTCACTATATGTCTTGAATGCAGGATAATCCTCTTGATGTTTGTCATAATAAGAAACAGGTCAAAGTTCTTTATCCATACCATATTTCACGATCATGTTAAGAACTATCTCTGTAGCTTTCTCAAAATCATTGGATGCTCACGTCGTGATATTATCTGCACCAAAGAAAATTTCCTCAGCAGCCCTTCCTCCAAGCAGAGAAACAACCTGATCCAAAAATTTCGCTTTGGAATAAAGATACATATCCTCATTTGGCGTCATCCACGTCACACCTAATGCATGCCCTCTCCTTACAATAGAAATCTTTTCCACCGGATCAGCATTTGGGAGAAAATGAGAGGTGACTGCATGACCGAGTTCATGGAATGCTATAATCTTTTTTTCGTTTTGTTGCAATGATTTCACTTTCTTCTCAGGTCCCATAATTACCTTTTCCAATGCATATTCAAAATCACTCTGATCCAATACTTTCCTATCTTCCTTAGCTTGTTTAAGTGCAGCCTCATTAACGATATTCTCTATATCAGCACCGACGAGTCCACTCGTCCTTTTAGCTAATGAAGAGATATTAACATTCTTATCCATTTTCTTGCCTTTGAGATAATATTCGAATATCAATACTCTTTCTTCATAGGTAGGTTCGGAAACATAGACTTTCCTATCAAATCTTCACGCCCTGAGCAATGCAGGATCTAATATATCAGGTCTATTAGTTGCAGCGATAACGATGATATTCGTAGTATTATCAAATCCATCCATTTCAGTAAGTATTTGATTTAACGTCTGTTCCTGTTCCTGATGTCCTCAGGTATAACCTACTCCTCTCTTTTTTCCTATTGCATCGATCTCATCAATGAAAATGATAGCTCTGCCAACAGCCTTCGCTTTACCAAACAATTCCCTGACTTTGGCGGCTCACATACCAACAAGCATCTCCATAAATTCCGATCAAGAAACGGAAAAGAATGGCACGTTGGATTCCCCAGCAACAGCTCTTGCAAGCAAGGTTTTACCAGATCATGGTTGTCCATACAAAAGAACACCCTTAGGATGTCTTGCTCAAACTTTATGATATTTCATAGGATTTTTCAGATAATCGACCATTTCAGATAGCTCCATCTTCACTTCCTCCATACCTGCGACATCACTAAATTTTGTCTTAATAGTTTTGGAAGTATTTAATTTCCCTGCTTTGACGCTAAATGGGAATGCACCACCTCACTTGGGCATCGCAAATCTCAATATAATCAAGAAAATCACGAAGAACAGAATCAACGGTACAACATCCGTCAATATTTTTGATCGTCGAGATTCCTGATTAAACTTTACATCAACTATAACATTGCCCGTCAGAGAGATTCAAAGATCACTGAGTGACGTACCGAGAGGTTTTTTAGTATCATACTCGTTGACATATTGTTCCACTAATGTCCTTCTTACCGTCATAAATTGCATAGATGTTCAGGTTTCAAGATACTGATATCCCTTGAGGGAAGTCTCATCTTCCAAAATAATCTTATCAAATATACCATCATGATAATATTTCAAAAAATCATTGAGCGAAAGTTCTTTCGTATCACGAACTACTTCTACAACATCACCTTTGAAAATAGCGGTCTTGTATATCTGAATAGCTCAAGAAACGAAAAGGATAAAGAACAGTATAAATCGAAATCATTTTTTCATAGTACAAAAAAAATATCAAATAAAAATTGCTTATAAAATATATGAAAACAAATACAGATTTCAATGAAAACGTTTACACTAAAATATCGCCCATTTTTTCCTCCAGATATTTCTTAAGTGCAGGCAATCACTCCAATTTAGGATATTTTTCTAGAAGCCATTTAGCACTCTCCTGAATCTTCTCCAAAAATTTGAGATCTGACAATATCTCCAACGGAATATCTGACTCTCACGACTGCATCGTACCAAGAATTTGTCCTGCACCACGATAATGCAAATCCAATTCAGCAAGCTTAAATCCATCATTGGTTTCTTCCATAGCTTTGAGCCTCTTACCAGCATCTCAAGCTTTGCTTTTGGTCTCTAGAAAACAATACGATTGAATATCTGATCTTCCTATCCTTCACCTTAATTGATGTAATTGAGACAATCCAAATCTCTCTGCATTTTTAATAACCATAATAGTCGCTTCTGGAATATCTACCCCTACTTCTATGACAGTAGTTGACACAAGTAGACATATTTTTCAATTTTTGAAGTCATTCATAATTATTTCTTTCTCCTTTGAACTCATTTTCCCATGAAGAAGCCCTATCTTTCACTTCAACTCAGAATATAATAATTTTACATCTTCAAACTCCACAGTAGCAGCCTTCAATTCTTCCATCTTTTCAGACTCCTCTATCAATGGAGTAACAATAAATACTTTCTGTCACTTCTTGATATGATCAAGCACCCATGGTTTAAGTGTAAAATATTCTTTTTCTGAAATCACCTTGGTGATGATCGGTTTCCTACCTACAGGCATTTCATCAATAACACTAACATCAAATTCTCCAAAAAATGCTAACGCCATAGATCTCGGTATTGGTGTTGCCGACATCTGTAAGATATGCGGAGTTCAAAACTTTTTGAAAAATGCTCTCTGTTTTACTCAAAATTTATGCTGTTCATCGATAACAACAAATTGTAGTTTCTTAAATGCTACATCTTCCTGGATAACCGCATGCGTTCATACCAAGATATGAATCTTTCATTCAGCTAAATCCAACTTTATCTTCTCTTTCTGTAATTTAGATACTGATCACGTCAAAAGTTCAACCCTAAGTCCAAGAGGTAAAAGCAACTTGGCTAATGTTTTATAATGTTGATTCGCCAAGACTTCAAGTGGCGCCAAGAATACTGATTGTCCACCGAATTTCTTATGGGTGTAATATGCGGAAGCAGCAGCTACCACAGTTTTTCCACTTCCCACATCTCATTGCAAAAGTCTTAACATAGGTTTCGGTTCATGAATATTCTCAATTAATTGCTTAATAACTTTCTTCTGTGCAGTAGTAAGTTCAAACGGTAAAGTAGCAATAATATTTTTTATAATCGCTCGATCAATAACTTCGCCAACTGTCTGTGAATTATTTTGTTGGTAATCATTACGATGTATAAGAGAATATAGTTGAATCCTAAGCAGTCTATCAAAAAAAATCCTTAGATTCGCTTGTTTTTGCTTTTCAAAACTAGTCGGATAATGCATTTCCTTAATCGTCTCCTGTACTCCCATGAGTCAGAATTTATCTATAAATTCCTTAGGTAAGTACTCGGAAAAAATCGTGTCAACTTTGTCCATAAGATTTCGCATCTTCTGAGCAAACCATCCTGACTTGATTCACATCAATTCCGGATAAATAGGAAAAATCCTTCCGCTATTGTAAACTTGAATTCAGGATGTAGAGGTATGGATATCGGAATTTCATTCACTCTGTGCTCATCACGCTTCACTTGTCACTGAATCTTCAGGTGATTCCGTCTCTACAATATCCGGATGAGAAAATATTATCCTGCCATACTTAACATTTGGCCTGCCAACAATGATATACCATTTATTCTCATGAAGCTTACTCGCTATGAATCCTGAATTGAAGATCGTGATATATCCCTTGTTCCCGACGGGATCTACGAATTTTATTTCATATACTCTCCTGCCTCATCTCATATAAATTTTCTTTTCGATGATCTGTCCCTTAGTCGCTGTGATTCATTTTTCGTTGAAAATAAGTTCATTAAGATTCCTTATCGTGGACCTGTCTTCGTATGTTCTGGGAAAGTATTGCAAAAAATCTTTCACAGACGTGATTCATGCGTCAGCTAAGATCTTGATATATTTCGGTGTTGTTTTGAGTACGGCTTTCAATTCTATCATAAAAAAAAGATATTCATATAGATATGTTTGTCAAGGAAATTTTTGACAAGAAATAACTTATTTCAAATCCCAATTAATCGGATACTCTCATCTAGTTTTCAAAATTTCATTCACCCAAGAGAAATGCTTACATCAGAAAAATCATTTATGGACTGAAAATGGTGACGAATGCGGAGCTTTCAAAACAATATGTTTAGTTGTATCTATGAGAGCTTCCTTGCTTTGGGCAAAAGATCATCGAAGAAGGAAAATCAATCCATCTTTTTTATCAGACAACTTCTTGATGACAACATCAGTAAATGTCTGCCATCAAATATCTTTGTGCGAAGCAGGTTCGTCTTTTCTTACTGTCAAAATAGCATTCAAAAGAAATACTCACTGTTCTGCCCATTTCGTCAAATTTCAATTCACAGGGGGTGTGATTCATAGATCGTCCTGCAATTCCTTGAAAATATTTTTCAATGATGGCGGTTGACTCACACCATCCGGTACAGAAAAGCACAATCCATGTGCTTCTCAGTCTCCATGATAGGGATCCTGTCCAAGAATAACAACTCTAACCATATCGAAGGGAGTCAGGTTAAAAGCATTAAAGATATCAGATCATTTAGGATAAACGATATGACCAACATCTTTCTCTTTCATCAGAAATTCCTTAATGTGAGAAAAATACGGCTTAGCAAATTCATCAGCCAAAACCCTTTTCCAAGAATCATGAATCTTAATACTAAAAATATCTACAGACATAAGAAAAATTTACGTAAATCGTAGCACGATAAACTAAGAAGCATTATTATTTTCTAAGTGGCATATGATGAGAAGATTGTTTTGGATACAAAAGCACATATACGGTAGCGATTCCTACGAGCGTATAGATGATACGAGCAAAAAATCCATACCCAAAAATCCGAGATACAACATCAAAATTGAAAAGTCATAATAATCCCCGATTAAGTCATCCAATAATGAGCAATACCCATGCAATAGGCCTAAGCGTCTTTGGATCAGTGTACTTTTTCATAATGGTATACATGAAAAATAAAGAACACTTCAATATAACATATTTCGACAACAAAAGCAAGATAAAGAAATCGTGTTATAGCAAAGTAGAATTGTCAGTAGATTTCCAAAAATAGAATTGTCAGTTTTATCTTGATACAAGTTTCGTGAATTGTAGCTCATGCGCTCATGAGAATATCTTTATATGACCGTACATTGATTCTTTTATAGTAA
>CAZBWI010000032.1:0-10618 GCA_964495825.1 uncultured Candidatus Peribacteria bacterium
TTTGAATAATACGAATTTTTTTCATTTCTTTGTCAGTATAGATAAATGTCATCTTTTATTTTGTTAAGGATAAATCCTTAACAATTTTACTGACATTTCTATTTTTGCCTAGTACTGACATTTTAACCTTGCTGTGACACTTTTTTTACTTTTTATTGACTAGAGAAATCAAATCTCTACTATAAATTCTATTTAATTACAAAAACGATGAATATATGAAATTTCACATCCTCATCTTCGGATGCCAGATGAATTATGCAGATAGTGCAAGGATCAGAGTAGTGCTTACCAACTGCTGATTTTCTTATACGGAAAAGATGGAGGAGGCGGATATTGTAATCTTCGATACGTGTTCTGTAAGACAAAAAGCAGAAGATAAGATCACCGGAAAATTGAAAACCATTAAACCATATCAAAAAGTTCGGATTACCGGATGTATGATACAACATACGCTGAGAAATACAAAGTTGAGTGTTGAACCTTGAATAATGAAGATAGGAAATTTTTTATGATCTCTTACAACAAAGAATCCTGAAATAGTCTGAATCACTTCTGATGAAATCAATGACCTGTTACCTTGAACTTCACCTCGTGTCCCTATCAACAATGCTTTCAATCCATTATTTCACAAACTGACGCAGAAATGGAAAAACATAGAGCTCATGTGGAGGATAGATGATACAGGATTTTTGCCATTGATAGTACAAAGGGTATGATACAAGGTAACATACGACAAAGAATTGATCAATGAATATGAAAAAATCATTCCAACCTGAATGCCGACATCGATGAATACTCATACAACGACTGCATACATTCCTATCTCTACGGGTTGCAACCAATTCTGTGCCTACTGTATTGTTCCATATGCCAGAGGATTAGAAAGATATTTCTCCGTACAACAGATCATCGATGAAGCGAAAATTCATCTACAAAATGGTGTGAAAGAAATCGTTTTATTAGGACAAATCGTAAATAAGCATCCTGAATTTGTGAAGATAGTTACAGAGATTTTGAAGCTCAAATGACTGAAACGACTGAGATACACCTCGCCGTATCCTACCTATTACAGCAAGGAATTGTTAGCATTACATGAAAAAGAAGAAAAACTCTGTCCGCATATCCATATGCCGTTGCAGTCCGGATCAGATAGTATTTTAAAAAAAATGTTCAGAGGCTATACCATCAAACAGGCAAAGGAGTGGATCGATCAGATCAAAAAGCTTAAGAGAGACATCAGTATTACCACAGATATAATAGTAGGGTTTCCAGGAGAAACAGAACAAGATTTTCAAGAGACATTGAAACTCGTAAAATATGCGAAGTTTGATATGATCTACATCTGAATCTATTCTCCAAGACCAGGAACATTGGCAGCTAAACAATATCCTGACGATATTCCACGTTCAGTGAAACGGGATAGACGAAACAGACTCAATGATCTTTTGACCGACATATCACGCAGAAACAATGAGAAGGAAGTTGGGAAAACGAGAACAGTGCTTATAAACAATATTGTCTGAAATCCTCAGAAAACATGATCAATGGTGCTTGAATGATATACCGATAATATGAAACAGATAATATGGGAAGTAGAAACAGAAAGAAAACAAACCAAATCCAATTCATGAAATACACAACCTACAATCAATATCGGGGAGTTTGTTCAGGTAAAAATAACAAAAGGAGTACCATTTAAATTGTACGGAGAAGAGATACTCTCATAATATTTTTTTACTTGCATCTCTGAGACAAATTTATATCACTGTACCACATTCTCTATGATATTTTTTGGTAATACAAAAACATTTCATCCTTAATTGTTTATTTATGAAATATCCCAGACACGTTGCCATAATACCCGACGGGAATAGAACACGAGGGAAGGAAAATGGCAAGACAGCAATGGAAGCGTATATGATCTCGTATGAGAGAGCAGTGGAATTGATCCAATATACCTTCACCAAGACCGATATAAAAGTATTCACCCTTCGAGGACTTAGTACAGAAAACGCACAAAAAAGACCAAAAGAGGAATTTGATTTCCTTATGAATATGTACAAGATCGTAGAAGAGGATCTCGATGAATTTATGAAAGCGAACAAGATCAATTTCAAGGCTATCGGAGACATAAATGGAATTACTAACGACTTCAGAGAATATTTATTAGCCAAACAGGAAAGGAATACTTACGATTCCGACAGATATTTTGTCTTCGCTATAAATTACGGCGGCAGAGATGAGATTGTCAGAGGTATCAGAAAATTAGCACAAGAAGGGAAAGATCTGACTCACATCACGGAAAACGATATATCCAATGCATTGGAACTCGGAAACATCCTGCCTATCGAACTTGTCATCAGGACCAAAGGTGATCAGGCACAGAGAACATCAGGATTTATGTCACGATGGATAGGGTATGCTGAATTGTATTTTACTGCCAAAAAATGTCCAGAATTTGATGTTCCAGAATTGGAAAAAGCATTAAAACGATTTGATACTATGGCCGATTTACGCAATTATGGGAAATAGCGTAAATAACTATGAAACAATTATGTTTGCTTGTAAACTAAGTACCAAATCTTTTCATTATAGTAACCTTTTACTATTTTAATTACGAAGTAGTATGAAAATCACTATCGAAACAGCTAAACTCATGGAGATTATAGATCTCGGACTGAGATTCGTATCCAAAAATGCAACTTTACCGATTTTACAAAATTTCTATTTCAAGGCATCCATCGACACCTTAACATTGAGAGCTACGGATATGGAAAAATACATAGAAATAGAGATGCCATGCAAAGTGACCATGGAAGGAGCTATTACAGTGAATGCAAGAATGTTTACGGATATCATCAAGACGATAGAAGAAAAAGAAGTAGAAATGAGTGTTGATCAGAAATCACAGATCATGACATTGAAATCAGCAAAAGATACTTTTGATATCAATGGTATCGCAGCCAGCGAATATGTCGCATTGCCTGAAGTACCTAATGAAAATACCATGACTATAGAGACATGATTGTTTGCAGATGGTATAGCAAAAGTCGAATATGCCGTGACTGAGAAGAATTTCAGTCCAGTATTGACAGGAGTACTCTTAAAAGCAAAAGAAAATAATCTTATTTTCGTAGGAACAGACTCATTTAGACTAGCAGAATTCAAATCACCATGAACAGTAAAAGAAAATGATTTTGCATTAATTGTGCCTAAGGTTACTATGACTGATATCCAAAAAATCTCAGAATATGCGATGAGCAACGAATGTGATCAAATCGCTATTCAATATTCAGAGAATCTTATTGCATTCCAAGTGCAAGTAAAAGATATGAAAATATTGGCTACTTCGCTCTTGATCCAAGGCAATTTCCCTGAATATGATAGAGAAGAGATTATGCCGAGAAATTTCAATACCAAAATCCTCGTAGACAAAAATCTCTGCGAAAAAGCAATTAGAAAAATAGGGATCCTTACGAGAGATATCAATAATTATATTCAAATAGAGACCAATAAAGATAGTATCATCATATCTTCAGGAAAGACTGATAAGTGAGCTGGTACAACTACTATTCCAGCTATTATTGAGGGATCTCAGGTGATATTCGGCATCAACGGAAAATATATCACGGACTTCATCAGAATCATCAAGGGAGATGAATTGGTCTTCAATGCTATCGATAACCAGAAACCACTTATTTTGATGGATAAGGAAGATGCTTCCTACAAATACGTCGTCAGACCACTTATTAACTCTTAAAAAATAATGAATAGTGAATAAGTAATAATAAATAATGTAAGACGTGTTTTTTTGATAGACGATGATATATCTCCAATAGGAGATAAAAAAGACAAATACACCATTATTCATTTTTCATTCTTAATTAGTAATTTTTTTATGAAAAAAAGAGGATTCAGTTTTGTTGAAGTACTCATAGTGATTATGATTGTGGGTATTATGTTTGTGATATTCAGATGATATTTTCAGATCAAAAATAAAGATGAATTATATAGCCAAGCATGTATCGAAAGTATATATGGAGAGGTTAATAATTTTCTCCATGCTGCTCTTAGTAGTAAATCATTGAATTCATGATGAGTAGCAATATTCCCTAATATTTATGTCATTACTTTTGAACCTTCTCTGCAGACCATCGACCTAGGGTACGAAGAGCAAAATAATCCGTATACGGTATATAGGAGTATACCGATCAGTGGCAATACTAGCAATTATTGTAGTAGCAATAGTTATACGATAGTTATGAGTGGTGATAGCTATGAAATAGCTATTGTCAAAGGATTGCAGAGCAGTCAGGATAGAGTGTTTTTTTCATTATCAGGTGCAGGGATAAGTACAGGTACAAATATATTTTTTCAATGTAATATACAAGATAAGGGATGCAAAATCATAGCACGCTTCGAAAGCGATACAAGAACTATTAGTATCAAAAAACAGTTATGTCTTGCATTTACTGGAAATGATTGCCTTGAACGAGACAACTAAACCATCAATGAAAGTGGATTATATAGTGAGTGTGAAAGACTTGTTTTTTTTATATACTATTATATACTACTATATATAGTACATGTTCTTTGTTTTGTACTTTTAGTTGTTAAGTAGGTAGTGATTTTGGAGAAATTATACCATCATCCCATAGTAAACACCTTGGAAGATGATCAGTATCTTATCTTTTATAAAATCATGAATTATGATGTCCCTCGTGATTATAGCTATTTCCTTTTCGAGAAAAAATGATGGAAAAAACAAGAGGATATTTTAAGAGGACAAGAGTTCCCTCCAGACGAAAGAACATACAGCCGGGACAAAAAAAACGCATATATGGACGATTTTGTGAGATATATCCAAAAATACAACCGATTATATAGATCCATACCATTTATCCAATCTATCTATCTTTGTAATTCTATTACCTTCAATGACCTGCATCAGGACTCAGATATAGATCTTTTTATTGTAACCAAGAAATGAGCATTACGACGTGCAAGATTATGGAGTGTAATCATGTTTTTCCTCTTCGGGCTCAAAAGAGGAGTAGTTCGAGGAAAAAACAGAAAATTCTGTCTCAGTTTCTATGTGACCAATACCCATCAAAATCTCTACAATGTCATGCTCCCGCAAAATGATATATATTTCATCTATCGGTTAGCACACCTAGTACCATTATATCAAGAAACACCCGATAATATCTATAAATATAATAAACGACTAGAAAGTGCTTTACCAAACTTTCCAGGTAGGCATTGTATCGAT
The DNA here is from genome assembly GCA_964495825.1 of uncultured Candidatus Peribacteria bacterium. Taxonomy (GTDB): domain Bacteria; phylum Patescibacteriota; class Gracilibacteria; order Absconditabacterales; family Absconditicoccaceae; genus CAJBLF01. Next base: position 5,273 of record CAZBWI010000032.1, read on the forward strand.
ATCGGAATCACTCCAGGACAAGGCAAGAGTATATTCAAGAAAATAGCTGAATTTCTTTGTAGTGGGATAGTTGGTAAAGGTATAGAGTACCTCATCCAACTCTTCCGATTACCAATAGTTATCTATAAAACAAAAAAGCTTTGAGAAAAATGACGAGGGATTATTGTCAATCAAAATATGTTAAAATTTCATATGGATATTAGAAAAAAGGTCCATTTACTTTATATGATGTACAAGAAAAAAATAAGCAAATAAACCATATACATATATTAAAAGTAAGAGAAAATTCAGCGCTTATTAAGAGCTTCGTGTAGTAAAATTTTACGAAGTTTTTTATAATTTTTAATTCTTAATTCTTAATCAGTATATTATTATCTGATAACCATATATTAGCAATAGTATTTTTACCAAATTTTTTAATGATAACTATTGTATATCATAATCATAAAAAATGGGTTTGTTTTTTTTTAGTGTATTCATACATCACATAATGATATATCTTTTATCTGATTAACATGTTAGATAATATGAAAGACATCAAGGCAGTTTTCGATATCGGAAATGATGTCATCAAATGAGTAGTGTTTGCAAATGATGACGGGAAAGAGATCATACTGGCAAAACAAATGGAGCCTACTCAGGGAATGCGTAAAGGGAAAATTCTTGATTCAGAAAGCTTCATAAACACTATAAACAAAATTACTGAATCATTCATCAAAAAACTTGGAGGAGATTTTATAGAAGAAGTATTTGTAGGAATCTCTCATCCCGAAATGATCGTAAATAGGATTATCGAACAAAAAAGGATTATGACTGATGAAATAGGTTCTGAAGATATAGATCATCTTTCCAAAGTTATCGCAGAAATTTCAAATAAGAGTAATTATGAGACCATCAAAATCGTGCCTGTCCACTTTCTCATTGATGAAACTAAAAGAGAAAAAGATCCTATCGGAATGAAAGGAAAAAAACTCGAACTCATAGCAGATGTCTTTATGATACCAAAGAATATCTACAATTGAGTAATCGACGCGTTCGAAAAAGTGGGACTCAATATCGTTGATATCGTACCAAATATCATTGCTGCAAGCGAAGTTGCACTTGATTATGACCATAAAGATCTGGGAACAGTGCTTATAGATATTGGCAAAAACCAGACAAGTTATGTTATCTACGAAGATGGATATCCTCTAGGATATGGTACATTACCTATCGGAGGTGAAGATGTCACCAAAGATATTTCTATCGGTATGCAAGTAGATATCAAAGAAGCCGAAGAAATCAAAAGAACTCATGGGTCTGCTATTGTCAACAAAGAAAGAGTAAATAGTGAAAGTCCTATAGATAGCTTATTTCTCGCAGATGTTATTAATGCAAGATATGAAGAGATATTTATGAAAATAAACAATCACCTCAAAGAACTCGAAAGAGACGGAAGATTGGCTGGAGGAGTGTTGCTGATAGGAGGAGGAGCAAGGATGCCTGATCTCGATCTTTTGTCTAAGGATGTCTTCAAACTAGCAACATTTTATGGAAAGGACAATATCCTCAATCTGGGCGATATCTCATCCAATATCCAATTCATCAACGTATTAGGAACCTATGTACGATCCAATAAATACACTGAAGGAAGAAAAGGCATGGGATTAAATTTTAATTTGGACTTTGTCGGCAAAATAGGGAACTTCTTCAAAGACTTATTTTAAAACCCATATATTCCTGCCAGAGGCAGATACGTGTAATTTTTAAATCTTAATTGTATTTTCAAAATGGTACTTCATGAAATCAATCCAGAATTTATTCCAGGAGCAAAAATTAAAGTATTGGGAATCGGTGGTTGTGGAAACAAAGCCCTCAATAGAATGATCTCCGAAGGGTTGGAAGGTGTAGAATTTGTCGCTATCAATACTGACGCACAAGATCTCGCTACTAATTTGGCAGAAAAAAAAGTAAATATCGGACTCAATCTCACCAAGGGACTTGGTGCGTGAGCTAATCCTGAAATAGGAAGAAAAGCTGCCGAAGAAAGCGAAGCAGAAATTAAAAATATGCTTCAGGATACTGATATGGTATTTATTACCTGCGGAATGGGAGGAGGAACTGGAACCGGAGCAGCTCCTGTGGTTGCAAATATAGCCAAAGGTATGGGTATCCTTACCGTAGGTATCATCACCAAACCATTCAGCTTCGAAGGAAGTAGAAGGACATTAAACGCTGAAGAAGGACTCAAAAAAATTAAAGAGGCAGTCGATACATTGATTGTTATCCCAAATGATAAGATTTTCACGGTCATTGACAAAAAAACGACATTCAAACAAGCATTTACTATGATAGACAAGATTCTTTATCTCGGTGTCCAAGGAATTTCAGATCTTATCGTCAAGCCAGGAGATATCAACATCGATTTCGCAGATGTGAAAGCGGTCATGACTGATTCTGGAAACGCATTGCTTGGTATAGGATATGGAGCAGGAGAAAAGAGAGCAGTAGAAGCAGCAAGAAAAGCTATCGAAAACCCATTATTGGAAGAAAATTTGGATGGAGCAAAAAGTATCATCTTCGCAGTATCAGGTGGACATGATCTGACACCTGCAGAAGTGAGAGAAGCAGCAGCAGTCGTAGAAGAGATCATAGATCCAGATGTTAATTTCTTCCGGGGAATGACCTTAGATGACAGTATGGATGATGAAGTAAAGGTAACTATTATTGCGACAGGATTCCAAGAACAAAGTAAGGAAAAAATATTGAAACAACCGCAAAGAGATATTCTCTGAAGACCAGTAGGGACACCAGTCAGAAGAGAATCTGAAAGCTTCATCACGAGAGGAATCAAAAAAGAGACTATACCTGAACCAGTCAATACCGAAACTGAAGAACCAGCAGAAGATCTAGAAACACCAGCTTTTATCAGAAGATCTCTCAATAAAAAACAATAATAGACAACACACAAGAGAGAATAAGAGAAAAAATCTATTGTTTATTATATAAATATATCATTATAAAAAAGTGTCAAGTCAAATACCTACCCAATAGAGTAGAAATTTGCATAGAAATCGATCCGGAATACAATTATTGTAGCCTCGACCACGAAAAAAAGAATGTTTCGATGTGAGAGGTATACCGGTGTTTTGAGAGATTAGAAGCACAAATGAAATAAAGTGATAATAGATTCAAAAACAATCGGTATAGCTTTACACTATAACCAAAAGTAATGAAGTTGAAAATTTCAACACCAGCGAAAGTAATCTTTCAAGGAGAAATCGAGAAAATATCCATCCCCACAGAGACAGGAAGTCTGAAAGTCATGGAAGGACATCCGCCAATGGTGACATCTGTCAAACCAGGTATCATCAAGCTTTGGCCAATGGAAAATCACATCAAAGTAGGGAATGAAATACTTATTAGTACTTCAAAAGGCATGGTCTTTATTGATGGAAAAATTGTGCGCATCGTAAGTGCTGAAGCAACACTCACTCCTGAAGAGTCAGAAAGTGTATTACTTCAAAATAAGAAAATACTTGAAGACAAGATTAGAAGGCTCAAGAGCGAATGAAGTATCGAAGAGATAGAAAAAGCATTGATAAAATTAGAAAAAATAAATGCTGATATTGAACTCAAAAGAATGCTTCAGACCGCATAAATAAGCGAGTAAAGTATAAGAGATATAAAGGGAGAAAAAATCCGACCAACTCAGTCGGATTTTTCTTTGTATTCAAAAATCGATTCGCTATAGTAAATGTATGTATTTCGCTGTACTAGGAAAGAACGAAAAAATAAGTCTGGCTGAATTAAATGTAGTCCAGCCTGGCAATATAAGCTATCCCAAGAAGGGGATAGTGATTTTCGATACACCGTATCCGGAGCTTGTGAAACAATTAGGAGGCATTATAAAATCCGGCAAAGTCGTTAAGGAAAAAGAATTACAGACATTATTAGCAGATACAAAGATCATAGGAATCCAGAGCGAAACCAACGGTAAGCATCTCAAAAGGACAGCAGGGATCAGAAGATATAAGCTTGTCGATATTTTCCATACCGACAGAGAGATCAAAAACAAAGGCAAAGAAATTATTAATCTGGAAAATGGTCTCTATGGCATAGTAGAGCAGTATCAGAATATCGAATTATACGAAGCGATAGATTTCGATAAACCAGGACGTAGTATGAAGATGGGAATGATGCCAGCGAAATTGACGCATATCATGATAAATATCTGATTAAATACCGTAAAGTCAAAAATCCATACAGCATGACCGACGATTATCTACGATCCGTTCGTAGGATCATGAACAACAGGAATGCTGGCAAATTATATGGGATACGACTTTATAGGGTCGGATATAAAAATCGAATATGCAACACAGAATGCAATCCGATGGAAGACCACGAAATTTTCTAAACCAGAGAAAATATTCACGATATTCGCTCACGATATCAAAAAAAAACTAGGGAATCAGCTCAAAAAGAAGAATATTGTAGTAGTCACCGAATGACGACTCGGTCCTATCGTCAAAAAAACTACCTCTGACCAGGATATCCAAAAATTCCAAGAACGAGTGAGTGAACTGTACAAAAGCTTTTTGGACAGAATCAAAGAACTTGGAGCAGTAGCTACCTTTACTATACCACGATATATCGGACAAGATAATGGTATAGAACAGGTAGTGACAAAATATGGTGAAAAAATATGAGTACAAATAGAGAGTATACCTGAACTGTATAGCAGAGAAGGACAACAAGTCGCAAGAAAAATACTTATTGCAAAATAAAATAAAAATATGTCAATTATTAAGTTCTGCGATAGCAGGGTTTTTTTGTTTTTTTAAACAATTCTGGATACAATGATATTACACATATCTGAGAAAACCATGAAAAATACAAAAAAAACAAAACACCAGTTATGCAACAGATCTATCAGTCCTTTTATCATATCTATCAGTAAACAATGACCAAGAAAGAATATATTCTCAAAGTAATAGATGCATTGATGGGATATCGGCCACTCGCAAGAGGATTGAAAATACTCGTGGAAGGCAATGCGTTGGATGATGCAACGATCGACTCATTAGTTGATATTTTTGCCAAAACAATCGATGAAATCAATGATACGGAAGCAAAAACCAAACTTCAGAAATCCAAAGATATTCTTGAAAAGATTAAAAAAATAGAACGGGAACAGCATCTTCATGATCAAAAATCTATCCAAGAATTAAATCAAATGATTGGAAATATCTAATTTATTTGTTTACAGAAAAAAATGGGAGAACAAATGGAAATCCAAAAAAAAGAAAATCAAGAAGCTATAAAGGAAAGCATTACTAATATTGAAAATGATTTGACACCAAT
>CAZBWI010000033.1:0-7208 GCA_964495825.1 uncultured Candidatus Peribacteria bacterium
TTTCACACTCACAAGTGGCTATTTTTTCTATAGGGGTTTTTAGTAGTCATGAACTGGTTATAATGATAATTTAAACAGTTTCAACTACTCTAGACCCTTTACGTATTTGTTACGTTTTCATATATTTCCACTATAGAATTATCCTTGACGAATACAATATCAAGTATATAGGGCTTCTCGGTAGGATTATTGAGAAGATATCGCTCTATGGTGCGTTTAACAGCTCCGAGTTTTTTAGGAGTAATATAGTCGAAGAGATCATCTGTATGATCGATGACTTTTACCTCGACGAACGTCAGGCAATCATTATTTTCAAAAATCAGGTCCAATTCTCCATTTTGGATCGTATATTTCTTGTGTAATAATGTATATCAGCGACTTTGATACTGTTCGGCTACAAGTAATTCTCATTTATCGCCTTTATCTTTGTTTGTTCTTGTCATCCATATTATTTAGTATATAATGCTAGTGCTACATCTCGATTAAAGCATTTCCAAATGTTTTGTACATATTCCATTCTACGATTCTGATATTTCAAATAATAAGAGTGCTCTCGTATATCTATAGTAAGCAGAGGTTGTGTATCGGTAGTAATTGGACATCAGGCATTACTGGTATTGAGAATTTCAAGATTACCGTCGGGATGTTTTACCAACCATGTTCGTCATGATCAGAAATTATTTACGGCACTCATAGTCATAGCTTGTTGGAATTCCAAAAATGTTCATCGTTGTGCTACAATAGCATCGTACAAAGCTCCTCTTGGTTCATTATTTTCTTGAGGTGCACGCAAACAATTTCGATAGAAAGTATGGTTTCGTATTTGAGCGGCATTGTTGAATATGGGTCAATCTGCGGTCTTGATGATATCTTCGAGATCTCGATCTTTGAATCAGGTGGTTTCGATAAGTTCATTAAGTTTATTTACATATCCTTGGTGATGTTTCCCATAATGAATTTCTACTGTCTGCTTATCAATAACAGGTTCAAGAGCATCTATAGCAAAAGGAAGTGGAGGGAGTTGGAACATGATATATATACAAAATATAAAATAGAGTTACAGTATCAGAATTGTAGTAGTTAGGGTAAAATTTTCAATAGAAAAATACATACAATTCGCTATATAGGCGATATGAAATCTATTATACAGCAATTATATACAGCTAATCCCAAGGATCGTAGTCTTGAATTTATCAGAAATCTCAAGAGAGATTTTGCTCGTATCCATAAATTACCAGAATTACCATCAAACATTGAATTACTCCAAGCATATCATGAATTACTCAAAGCTAAGAAAATTATCAAAGATCCACAGATAGAGCAGCTTTTGAAAAAAAGAGCCATCAGATCTGAGTCTTGAATTGTTTCCGTGCAAGTCCTGACAAAACCATATATGTGTCCAGGTAAATGTATTTTTTGTCCTAATGATGCATGTATGCCCAAGAGTTATATCAAATCCGAACCAGGTGCAATGAGAGCATATCTCAATAATTTTGATCCGATCAAACAGGTGTACAATAGGTTGCTTTCATTGACACTTACGGGTCATGATACTGACAAAATAGAGATGATCGTGCTTGGATGAACCTTCGATGTGTATACAAAAGTATATAAGACGAAGTTTATTAAATCGCTCTATGATGCATGCAACACGTTTGCGGAGTATGTCAAAAATATCAAGGTTTCCACAGAAAAAAAATATGCTCACGCTATCATCGATAGAAGCAAAAAAATTAGGTATGCAAAGACACTAGAGGAGGCATTGAAAAAAAACGAAACTTCAAAACAGAGAATAATATGACTGACTATCGAGACGAGACCAGAATATGTTACAGAGAAGAATTGTCAATTTTGGCGCGAGCTCGGCGTCACAAGAATTGAAATGGGTGTACAGTCATTGGATGAAGAAGTACTTCGAAATAATAGAAGAGGACATACTGTACAAGATGCACGTGAAGCATGCCATAAACTTAGGCAATATGGATTCAAATTTTCTCTACATATCATGCCAGGTTTATATACTTCGACCTATGCAAAAGATTTGAAGACCTTTAAGGATATATTCACTGATCCTTTCTTTAAACCAGACGAAATAAAATTTTATCCGACGTCAGTTATTCCAAATACTGAACTTTTTGATCTTTATAAAAAAGGTGAATACAAACCTTTGGAGACGAAGGATATTCAAAAATTAATAAAACAGACATTTATGGAAGTAATTCCTCCGTATACGAGGATCAAACGTCTTATTCGTGATATTCCTGCTACCGAAATCGTTGCAGGAAGCAATGTTACGAATCTTTCACAACTTATGCACACTCAATTACTCCAGGAACAGAAAAGCAATCCCAAAGCACGAAAAAGTTTTTATGAAAGATTGTATGGCAAATATATCATATATTCATCTCTACAAACAGCACTTCAAGAAGAATTGAAAAAAAATATTACAAAACATGATGAAATTCAGACGATTATCATCGGCAAGGATCCGGACGTGAAATCGTTCAGAAATTTTGTTTCGTTGGATACGAGAAGTAGAGAAATCAGACACAAACAAGTTGAAAGTTGAAAATTACAAGTTGAAAGTTGAAAAATTATAGTGAATATAGTGATTAGGAAATATCTGAGTAGTGGAGGAGTGGAATACTTTATTTCCTTTGAAGATCAATTAGGATATCTCTATGGATTCACAAGATTACTTCTTCCTACGGATCCAGTGAATATAGAGTGACTAGGAGATGAAACCGCAATTATCAGAGAACTTCATGTCTATGGACAAGTAGAATGATTAGAGAAAAAGAAAAAATATAACGATAACGTTCAGCATAAGTGATTTGGTAAACAGTTGATGGAGATAGCAGAACAGATTTCCAAGTGATATAACTACAAAAGGCTTGCAGTTATTTCTGGTGTCTGAGTGAGACAGTATTACAGAAAATTATGATACAAACTCAAATGAACGTATATGGTCAAGAAACTCATATAAAAAATCCGCGATAAAGCGGATTTTTTTTGTAAGAAAATATGTCTGTGTTTTATGGTAGGCATTGCTGGTAGATAGTATTGATCTTGCCATCTTCGATATCGAAGAAGTACGTTAATCTTTCATTATTGTTGGTAAGTCATTGGTGTATAATATCGATAACATTTGTGAGAGGTACAGAAATAGTAGGAGTAGTATTATCACAATTGAATGCTTTCGTGTTGGTGTCGATAGCTAATTCTCTGAGTTTAGAATTTTGATTGAGAAAATAGTCATTCACACCAGGTTGAAAATTTGGATTCAATGTCATCATATCTAGGGTGAGATAGGTTGTTCCATTTTTTTCAGATATCGCTTTGATCTCTGCAGGTGCATACGTTCGTTTTTCATCTTTCGGTTCTTCTTCCGGTCAGACGATTTCCAAAGAGATGATACCTTCATGTGTATTTGTTGTGGTAGTAGTTGGTGTAGTAACTTCCTGTGTGGTGTTTTTGTTGTGAGTTTTGGTGATAATAAACCATATCAAGAGAACTACAAGAATGATCGTAGCTAAGATAATCAAGTTTTTTTTAATGTTTCTTTTTGTTTTTTTCATGAGACAAAGAAATAAAGAAATAAAGAAATAAAAGATTAGATATCCAACTCTTTGACAGTCTTAGCATGGGTTAGGATAAAATGCTTTCTCGATTGCACATCTTCTCCCATCAATATCCTAAATAATCTATCGGCCTCTTCCGCATCTTCTATAGTAATCTGATTAAGTTTTCTATTTTCTGGATTCATAGTAGTTTCTCGTAATTGTTCTGGATTCATTTCTCCTAGACCTTTATATCTTTGGACTTCAGTCTTGCTTGGTTCGAAACCATACATTTCTGGAGTATGACTTTCATCGTAAACATATTCCTCCTTTTTTCCTTGAGTGAATTTGTAGATAGGAGGACAAGCGGCATATACGTGACCATGTTCTATCAATGGTCTCATGAATCTAAAGAAAAAGGTTAGAAGCAATGTCCTGATATGTGCTCCATCCACGTCGGCATCCGTCATTATGATAATTTTGTCATATCTTAATCCTTCAAAATCGAAATTATCTTTAACTCAAGTTCCTATTGCGGTAATCAATGCTTTCACTTCATTATTTGTCATGATTTTCTGGATAACAGCTTGTTCAGTGTTCAAGATCTTACCTCTCAGCGGTAGTATAGCTTGGAAATTACTATCTCTTCATTGTTTTGCACTACCTCACGCTGAATCTCCCTCCACTATGTATAATTCTGTTCATTCCTTATTTTTTCTTGCACAGTCAGCTAATTTTCCTGGAAGTACTCCGCCGGCTAGGATATTCTTTCTCAATACAGTCTCTTTTGCAAACTTTGCAGCCAATCTTGCTCTTGCTGCGAGTTCGATCTTTTCGAAGATTTTGTTGAATTCTTCTTCGTTTTCAGTGAGATAGGTTTTGAGATAGTTGTATACTATATGTTCTACTTCAGTTCTGACATAACTATTTCCTAATTTTCATTTGGTCTGTCCTTCGAATTGTGGTTCAGGAATTTTTACGGTGACGATTGCATAAAGACCGTCAGTCACATCTGAATATTGGAATTCTCCTATCTTTTTGTTGATTTTGTCTTTTTCTTTTCCGAGTTCATTGATAACATTTAATAATGCTGATTTGAATCCCAATACATGCGTACCGCCATCAGTAGTCGGAATGTTGTTGACGAAAGAAAGGATATGATCGTTTGTTGTATTTACAAATTGGAATGCTATTTCTGCTAGACAATCTTTGCCTTCAGTCTTGAAATAATGGGTAGAGGAGAGTGGTTGTTGTGTTCCTACCAAATTCTTCAATCGTGTTTTGATCCCTCCTTCATAGTAAAATCTTTGTTTGAATCAGGTTTTTTTATTTACAAAATTGAAGGTAACACCAGGAGTTAGATATGCAGATTGTTTCATTCTCGCAATCTCTATTGATTGAGAAAATTCTACAGTTTCGAAAATTTTTGGATCTGGTTTGAATTTGACAGTAGTTCCTACTTTATTAGTTTCTCATTGTTCTTGTATTTCATGATCGGGTATTCATCTTTGATATCTCTGAAAATATTTTTTCCCATTCTTATAAACAGTCACCTCAAGCCATTCACTCAATGCATTGACGACAGAAGCACCTACACCATGTAGACCTCAAGAAATCTTGTATGCTCATTTATCGAACTTACCTCACGCATGCAGAACAGTGAATACTGTTTCAAGTGCTGACTTACCTGTCTTTTCATGTTTATCTACAGGGATTCATCTTCCATTGTCGTGGATAGTAACGGATCCATCTTCATTTAATGCTGTGGTTATCGTGGTACAATATCATGCTAATGCTTCATCAACAGCATTATCTACGATTTCTTGGACAAGATGATGTAATCCTTTGGCATCAGTGGATCAGATATACATTCATGGTCTCTGTCTTACAGGTTCTAATCATTCCAATACTTTGATGTGTGATGCATCATACTCTTTTGAATTCAAATTTGTCATATCTGTCATATTTGTTATAATAAAACAATTAAAAATCTGGATTATTCATCGATAAAATCATCATCATCGAATCTGCTCATATAATCATCTTCTTCATCGTCAAAATTATTTATTTGTTCTTTTGTTTTTCTTCCTCTCTTTTTTCTTTTACCATCTCAAGCTTCAAGCTTAGCGATGTCGTCTTCGATTCCAAGTATTTTTTGTAAACCTGCATGTTCTTTGAGTTTTTGAATGACTTTTTGCTCGATTTGTCTGACTCTTTCTCTGGTGACATTAAATTCTTCTCCCACTTGTTCGAGCGTATATCTCGGTCCGTCGATTCCATATCTCATTTTTACAATCTTTGCTTCCCTATCATCGAGCATTCCCAAGATCATATCGAGATTTTTTCTTAATGTATTTTTTTCGGCAAATTGATCAGGTCTCAAAGTATTTCCATCTTCGATAAGATCGGCAAGTGTATCCTTTCCTTCATCTCCTACTTCCCTGTCCAATGAAACATTTCCAAAGATCACTTCTTCTAATTTTTTGATCTTCTTGATAGGGAAACCAAGTTTCTGTCATATTTCCTTGGACGTAGGTTCTCTTCCTAATTTTTGGAAAAGCAGTTGGTATGTCTTGTTGTAAGAATTGATTTCATCTATCAAATGTACAGGAATTCTTACATGCTTTGTCATGTCTGCGATAGCTTTGGTAATGCTTTGTTTGATCCATCGCGTCGCATACGTGGAGAATTTAAATTCTTTGTCAGGATCGAATTTTTCTATCGCCTTGATAAGACCAATATTTCCTTCCTGGATGAGATCAGAAAAACTCAATCTAGATCAGAAAAATCTTTTGGCGATACTAATAACTAATCTGAGGTTAGATTCGATCAATCTTTTTTTTGCTTCTTCATCACCCTTTTTTATTCTTCTTGCAATATCTCTTTCTTCCTCAGAATTTAGAAGCGGTATCTTGGATATTTCGTTGAAATAAAGCTTAATAAAATCTTTGTGTTGAGTTTCAGAAGTGTTTTTTTTGGTGTCATAGAGTTCTATTTTTCCTAGTTTTGTTTCTTTTTTTGCTTCCTCAGCTTCTTTTTCCAAAACTTCTTCGATGGTGATAATCTTGATACCAAGTTTATCTGCTAATTCGTAGAATTTTTCGATCATCTTGATACTGAGATCCATATCATCGACATCAGTAATCACATCTTCTTCATTGATAACACCTGTATCAAAACCGTTTTTTAAGAGTTCTTGTAATGGTTTACTAAGTTCGTTGATGTCATCTTGGAAACTATCCCGTAATTGCTTCTGAAGTTTCTGCATATGAACTAGAAAGTAGAAGGTAAAAAGGAGAAAATGATATTGTATATATAAGTATTAACTAGTATATAGAAGATTATCCATAATATTTGACATTTATAAAAAAATATATATAATATAGATGTGTAGTGAAGCCATACGCTTACGATAGCGTAATGAAGAGCACTGTCTTACCCAAGATGGTGCTTTTCTGTATTTGCTTACAAAAGACAAAAAAATAGTCACCGATGGTCCAATGACAAAGAGAGCATAATAATTTTTGACCCAATATCAACCCAAAAACTCCTATAAATTTCAACTCGAAATGCACAGGTTAAAGAAGATGTAGGGTCGTACTATGGAATACTTCATATGAACATCTATATCATAGTATCTTCCTAGGC
>CAZBWI010000034.1:0-6702 GCA_964495825.1 uncultured Candidatus Peribacteria bacterium
CCTGTGCATTTCGAACTTAAATTTTTAAATAATGATTTTCATTTGAAATCAGTCAGAGAATTAGTATATATGTTCTCGCCTTATTTTTTTGTTAAATTTTAATCATTTAGTATATACCAATGCCAAAGAGAAAATTAGAAAACAGAATGATAGATGTCATCCTGTTGCAAAATGACAAACATCTCTGAGAAAAGTTTGAGATCGTCAAAGTAAAGCCAATTTTTGCTAAAAATGTTCTTTTGCCAAAAAATATTGCCGTCTTGGCAGACGCTGTGAATAGAAACAAATTTGCTCAAAAAATGAAAGCAGCTGAAATCGATAGACAAAAGAAAGCAGAGAATCTCGAAGATCTTTTCGTTAAGCTTCATAACGATGGAGGGATTACTCTTATTAGAAAAGCAAATATCGAGGGTACACTTTATGCAAAAGTCGACGAGAATGATATTGCTACTAAGATCAATGAGGCCTATGGTACAGAGATAGAACCTCATTATTTCAAACTCAAGAAGAAGATTACTACACTTGGAAATTTTACGGTTCCATTCCTCTATAAAGATCTCAAGAAAGAAATCATAGTAAATATTGAACAAGATCCTGAAGAAGCTGAAAAGTTAGCTAAAAGCAAAAAAGGAGGAGATAAAACTGAATGAACAAGTGAAGAAATAGTAAAAGTAAAGAAGACTAAAGAAGAGATAGCAACAGAAAAAGAAGCAGCAAGGAAAGCAAAGAAAGAAGAAACACTCAAGAGATTGAAGGAGAAGTTCAAGGACTAGAAACATAATTATACTTATTATATCCTGCATTCAGGCAAGGATACGCCCGCATTTGCGGGTTTTTTCATTACCTGTGGATTTCAGTACTGAATTTCCTATATACTTAGTAAAAGTTAAGAGTAAATAGTAATAGTATTCATCTCCTTACAAACTATTATAATCAAAAATAGTCTATACAGAGGTAAATTCTTTATTAAAAATTTAAAATTTAAAATTATATTGTATGTTCCAATTACAGTCAAATTATAAACCAAAATGAGACCAACCACAAGCTATAGAGCACATCAAAAAGCTCTTTGAAAAGGGGAAACGTAAAGTTACCCTGCTCTGAGCCACAGGAACTGGAAAGACCTTCACCATGGCGAATATCATTCAACATCTCCAGAAACCAACACTGATCATCTCACACAACAAAACATTGGCAGCTCAGCTTGCGACGGAATTCAAATATTTTTTCCCGAACAACGCCGTACATTATTTCGTCTCCTATTTTGATTATTATCAGCCGGAAAGCTATCTCCCGGACCAAGGATTGTATATCGAGAAAGAAGCGACCATCAATCAGGAAATCGAGATGTACAGACTCGCAACTATGGCGTCATTACTTACAAGAAAAGATGTTATCGTAGTAGCGTCAGCATCATCATTGTATGGTCTCGGACAAAAGAGATTCTTCGAAGAAAACTGTCTACAGCTCGAAGTCGGCAAGGAATATGATTTCAAGGAATTAAAGAAGCAGTTATTGCGTATGCAATATAAACCGATAGTGGCAAAGATAGAACACGGTATGTTTGAATTTAAGTGAGATATTATCGATATTTTCTCAAGTACAGAAAAGTTTATCTATAGACTGCATTTCAACGAAGAGAAACTGGAACTGATAGAAATAAAAGATTCTACAAGTTTTGAATCTCATGGTAATAGGACAAAAGTCAGTATTCGACCTGCAACGCAATTTTTGCAAGATGTCTCAGATTTGGATACTATCCTCGAACAGATAAATGCTGAGAAAGAGTTGAGAATCAAAGAATTTGAAAAACAGTGAATGTTAGTCGAAGCAGAAAGGATAAAAAAAAGAGTGGAATACGATATTAGGATGATCAAGGAGACATGATTCGTGAATGGTATAGAAAATTATTCATTATATTTTGACAACAGATTACCAGGAGAACCGCCAAATACAATCTTCGATTATTTCCCGGATGATTTTCTTCTCATCATCGATGAATCGCATATGACAATACCGCAACTGAGAGCTATGCCAGGAGGTGATAGAGCAAGAAAGACGAATCTAATAAAATACGGATTCAGACTCCCTTCTGCTATCGATCACAGACCGCTAAGATTCGAAGAACTTGAATGAATCCTCTGATGGAAAGATTTAAAAAATATAGCACTGGATGAAGCATTTGATATCGATGCCAACATCTCCAATACGCATGTGGAAATCTACAATAAGTATAAGAAATTGAAAGAGGCACGTGGAGAAAATCAGTTGATTACATTGGTCAAAAAACACAAAAAAGATGCTAAATCTATTTTCTTGTCCGCTACACCAGCTGAATATGAATTGCAGCTTTCGGATAAAATAGTAGAACAAATCATCAGGCCAACAGGATTATTGGACCCCATTACATATGTATATCCAAAGTCCGGAGATTATGATTCTCTGATTCAAAGCATAGAGATACTCTTGAAACAAAAACCTCACCTCAAGGAGTTTATGACGTGATATAGTCTGAAAGATGGAATAGAAGAGGTATTTAGTAACGAATAACATATGCAACAGATAAATTTTTCCCTTATCAATCTCTGATGTACCAAAAACCTGGTCGACAGCCAATATTTTCTTGGTAGAATTTTTGACATAAGTTTAAAGACGCCTGAATATCAATTGAATTATTTTACTGATCCATTTGATACAAATGTAAAAATAGTCTTTGTAAATACCTGCGGATTTATCTCCTCCTGAAGAGACGAAGCTGATGCGACCGTGAAAAAACTTTTGAAAGCGAAAAAGGTGGTATACCTAATGTGATGCGCAGTGCAGTACTACAAGAAACTTCAGGGACAAAGGAAAAGAGACCAGGACCATGGACCACATCACATGCCCCATATCCCAGAGTTACATTATCTTTCACGAAGCGATTTAAACAAAGTAAATCTGAGACAAATTTTGCAATGATATGATAGCAAAGTGTACGATGAATTTGAATTCCCGACGTCACCAAGAGTCTATACGAATATCGAACAAAAGTTTGAATATCTGAAGATTGCCGAAGGCTGTGATAACAGATGTACATTCTGCATTATCCCGGCCATCAGAGGGAAACAACAATCATTGCCGATTGAGAAAATTCTAACTGAAGCAAAGCAGATGATCGCGAATGGAATCCAGGAAATAATTTTGATAGCGCAAGATACAACGAGATACGGAACTGATCTCTATTGAACACCAAAGCTTTTGGAATTGCTCAAAAAGTTAGACAAATTGAAATGAGATTTCAGCTACAGACTCCTGTACCTCTATCCGGACATTGTCACGTTGAACCAAGTGAAAGAGCTGAAAAAATTGAAAAATTTTATACCGTATTTCGATATCCCATTACAGCACATTAGTTCACCAGTCTTGAAAAAAATGGGAAGATTCTATGATGAAAAATATATCATACAATTTATTGATCAGATCAAAAAAACATTTCCTGTCAGATTTATTAGAACAAATTTGATCATCGGATTTCCTGGAGAAACGAAACAAGATTTTGAAAAACTTCTGAAATTCGTCGATGAAACGAAGTTTGATAATATAGCATTATTCGAATACCACGACGAGCCGTTAGCTGCTTCAAGTAAATTACCAAATAAGGTTTCTGATGCTGAAATCAGAGCGAGATTCACTCAAATCAGACAACTCGTGAATAAACAATTATTCCAGAGAAATTCAGCAAGGAAAAACAAACAAGAAATAGGATATATTACGGAAATATATAAGTGAACCTTAGTCATTAGGCCACGATTACACTGCCCCGAAATAGATGAATTGGATGAACTACCGATAAAAAACGTGATAGCGACATTCGACAGGAAAAACGAATTGGAAATAGGCGATAAAATCGTATATACTTTATAACAATAAGCGAAAAGTAGAGAATAATTGATTAAAATTGCTGTATTACTGCTATCATTAGTCTACGTTTTGTCTCCCGCCCATGCGGAGAATTCGTCTATTTTATATGTGTAAATTAGTTCCCATGCCTCTCACTCCAGAACTCCAGATTCTCTCGGACGTATTAAGAAAAGAAAAGATTATCGGTTTATTAGCGCCGAGTTTCCCAGTGGATTTTGACTATCCGCAAATCATCATGGATTTGAAAAAAATTGGTATGGATAAGGTGGTCGAATTGACCTATGCTGCGAAGCTAATTAATATGGAATATGAGAAAATCCTCAAAGAACATCCAGATAAAAGATATATCTGTTCCAACTGTCCTACTATAGTCAAAATGATTGAAGTAAACTATCCAGAATTAAAAGAATATCTCATCAATGTTGCTTCACCGATGGTTGTCATGGATAGATTCGTAAAAAAGGAATATGGCCCTGAATACAAAACAGTGTTTATCGGCCCATGCCTAGCGAAAAAGATAGAAGCAAAAGAATATGGTATTGATTATGCTATCACTTTCAAAGAACTCAAAGAAATATTACATAATCATAAAGAGAATAATCTTCCAGATTGCGAATTTACTTTCTCGGTAACCGAAGATGGTACTCCAGATTTTGATAAGTTTTATAATGATTATACTAAGATTTATCCACTTGCATGAGGAGTTGCCGATAGTTTACATTTCAAATGATTCCTAGAAAAAGATCAGATTCTCGTTGTCGACGGACCAAAAAATCTTGATGCAGGATTCCTTGCATTCAAGAACAATCCACGTATCAGATTCCTCGATATTCTCGCCTGCGAATGATGATGTATCGGTTGACCTGGAATCATATCCAATGAGCCATTGGAAGTCAGAAAACAAAAAGTATTAGATTACAAACAATACTGTAAAAAAGATAAGATCTGATCCAAACTCGGCAAATTCGAATACGCTGAAGGACTCGATATATCGAGATCCAACTAACAACTAACAGTGAATAATTAACAATTATGGATTTTATTTTTCTATCTATAATTCATGACAGAAAACATACTCAAAACGAAGTGTTATGAATTTAGCATCAAGATAGTGAAGCTCTATCAACATTTAACCAAGGAGCAGAAAGAATTCATACTAAGCAAACAATTGGTAAAATCCTGAACAAGTATTTGAGCGTTGATCCGTGAAGCCGAATTCTGACAATCCAAGGCAGATTTCATCAGCAAGATGAACATAGCCCTCAAAGAAACAAATGAAACCCTTTATCGATTGGATATACTTAAGGATACGTCATATATCACAGAAGATCAATATAATGATATCTATCACTTAGGGCATGAAATCTTGAAAATACTAATATCTAGTCTCAAAACACTCAAAAATGATCAATAATATTTTCCGAAATTATTAGTTATTAGTTGTTAATTGTTAGTTATGTTAAGTTTATATATCCACATCCCCTTCTGTGTAAGCAAATGCGCCTATTGTTCGTTCAATAGCATGCCGATTTTTCAATGAGAAAATTATGAGTTACTAATTACGCAGTATATTGAATCTTTGAAGAAAGAAATCAACCATTATGCAGAAAAAATTCTCGACAAAGAAATCAAAACACTTTATATCTGATGATGAACTCCAAGCAGTATCGGTATCGATAGAATCATAGATATCATCGATTATCTCCAAACTAAGTTTGATTTTGAACATATTGCAGAACTGAGCATAGAACTCAATCCGAATCCTATGGAAGAAGTATTAAATTTCGTAGAAGTCATCGAAAAAAGATATAAGAACTTTCCGAGAGTGAGATTCAGTTTTTGAATTCAAAGTCTCGATGATGAAGTATTGCAGATGACTTGAAGAGCATACAACTTTGCACAAATAGCTCAATTTCTCAGAGAGCTCGTGAAACACAAAAAAGAGAATACTGTTTTCAATTTTGATTTCATCGCCTTTGGAAAATTCCAAGTCAGCAAGAACGGATTCAGGCAATTGCGGCATGAATTCAAACGTAACTTCTTAAAAGACTTTTTGAATACCGGATATGCGGACAGCATTTCTCTTTACACCCTGGAAGGGATTAGTGACAAGCATCAAAGAACAATGCCGAGTTCCCATATTTCAGTTCCCAAGTTTCTGTATTATGGCACCGATGACGAAATCATGGAAGAGTTTCTGATATTGAAAGAAATGATCGAAGATGCAGGATACAAAAGATATGAAATTTCAAATTTCGCTCATGCCGGCAAAGCATCCATCCACAATATGGTCTACCGGAATATGGAACCGTATATCGGTCTCTGACTTTCCGCCAGCTCGTTCTTTGAAAATAAACGCCGAACAAACACCTGAGATATCAAAAAGTATATTCAAGGAGAATGGATCGATAAAAAAGAAGTTCAAACAATGAATGAGTCAGATCTTTTGATAGAAGAATTTTTCCTCAGACTCAGAACCAATGAAGGAATTGCCAATATTTCGAAATTTATTTCTGTCCTCGTACCGAATTACAAATCATTGATTTCTCGCTATCAAGATGAGATGCTTGTTAATTTCGATAGCAAAAAATTACAGCTTACGAACAAAGGAATGAATGTCTATAATACCATCATCACTGATTTGTTGCAGAAACTATAATCCTTGTTATAGCAAAGTAGAATTGTCAGTAGATTTCCAAAAATAGAATTGTCAGTTTTATCTTGATACAAGTTTCGTGAATTGTAGCTCATGCGCTCATGAGAATATCTTTATATGACCGTACATTGATTCTTTTATAGTAA
>CAZBWI010000035.1:0-4775 GCA_964495825.1 uncultured Candidatus Peribacteria bacterium
CTTACTATAAAAGAATCAATGTACGGTCATATAAAGATATTCTCATGAGCGCATGAGCTACAATTCACGAAACTTGTATCAAGATAAAACTGACAATTCTATTTTTGGAAATCTACTGACAATTCTACTTTGCTATAACAACATTTTACAAAAAAAAGAATAATACTTTTGCAGAAAAAACATTCATCACATATACTTAGATATATTTTATTCATCAATAGAATATGTCTATCAACAATCTCAACAAAAAAGTGTCAGAACCACATATATTAGATACAATAACAAATCAAAAGAAATTAACTACCCAAGAACTGATCAAGAATTTGAATATCCAAAAAAATTACGAACATTCTAAACTTACAGAACAAGAAACCAAACAAATCATAGAACAGCTTGAATACATGGACCTAGAAAAAGACCGACATTCCAAATGATCAGAATGAATAATTTTCAAGATAAAGATAATGGATGAAAACGGTCAACCCAAAGAATATGTCGCAGCAAAAAAAAGATATGATAACGATCCCGATAATGAATGGAAAATACACAAGAAGGTGGAAGATATCATCAATAAAACGATGCCTAATTCAATAGTCAAAGTACCAGAACTCAAAGCAGTAGTGACACTCAATAGCATGGAAAGATTTATCATCATGGAATTTGTGAATGGTAAGACACTCTATCAAATGGAATTGGAAGAAATTTTCAAAAGACGGAATATTCCCATAGGAGACTTTCAAAGTGACATGGAAGCGGAAGGATTTTTTTTCAGAATACTGAACCTCAATCCTATAAACCCAAAAGATACTGAACAAGCACAAAAAAAATATTATCAAGAAAAAAAACAGATCAAATTATTCACTCCAGAAGAAGGAAATACATACAAACAAGAACTCAAAAAGTTTTTAGAAGAAATACACAAAGAATGAGTCTATCATAGAGACTGATCAAATCCAAGGAACATCATGATCACACCGGAAGGAAAAATATATGTCATAGATTTTTGAAAATCAACATGGAGAGAAATAGACAATAGGGACGAAAAAAATATCTATGAAAAACAAGAATGAGAGAACATGATAGGAGTATATCCAAGGGATGAAGAGATTATTGCAGAGATAGCAGGACTTACAAAAGACGATGAAGATATGGAAATAGAAGCATACAAAGCGGAACAGAAACAAAAAAACAAAATGATCCAATCAGATAAGTCGGTATTCGAATATCTGAAAGAGGTACCGACAACACGGATAAAAAATCAAAACAAAGTGCAAGCTATGAAAGAAAAAATAGAGCACCAATCCAGACTATCAAAAAAAATGTCACTCCATCAACTGGAAGAGACGAAAACAAAAGAAGAATTGGTCATATTGATGTTGGCACAAAGCAAAGCAAATATCGATGAAACAATATTACAGATAAACAACAGAAAAAAAATACTTGAAAATGAGATAAAAACAGAAAGAATGAAACAGCAACAGATTCCGGGATATCTCTTACAAGCAAACGATATAAAAAGACTCGAAGCATACAAAGAACGTTATGAAAAAAACATTCAGAAAATACAGAAAAAATTGGATAGAGTGAATGAAATAGAGAATTTCATACTCTATCTGAAAACAAGATTGGAATAAAAATATGATTGCCTTCCGAAACACAAACACTATATCTCATTACATGCATATAGAGTACAAACATATCAGACATGGCTATGCTAGGATAGATAAGGACGGAAAGCTCCTGATCACCATTCCCGTATACAAAAAAGATGACGAAGGGTTCAAAAAGATACTCATAGAGAAATGAAAACAGCTACTCAAACGCTTCAACAAGAAATTACATATCTACCCTATCCAAGAAAACAGCATTCTGATCTTCGGCGAACAAGTGCCCATGGAAGACATCCTCGCTGCCGGCCTCATTCCGGCGAAAAGAGTTGCGGCCGGAATCAAGCCGAACGATAAGACAATCCACAAAGCATTAGTCGCCATTCTCAATGATTATGCAAAGCCACTCTTTGACAAATACAGTAAAAAAATAGGGAAGGAATATAAGAAGCTGAGTTTCAGGAGAACGAAATCCAAACGAGGAAGTTGTACCTCTGATCAACATATCTCACTCAATCTCGACCTCGTCCATCTCCCGACGAAATTCATCAAATACGTCATCATCCACGAATGCTGCCATCTCAAAGTAAAGAATCATAGCAAAAAATTCTGGGAGTTGGTAGAGAGTTTATGCCCTGATTACAAGGAAATAAAAAAAGAATTGAAAAAATTCATGATCAAACATTAAACCATTGTTTTTATAATACGAATAACTACTCTTTTTATCGTTTTGTTTGGACATAGAAACATGAATAATATGAAGCATCTCGGCAACAAGCAATTGAGCCTACACTACGAAATAATACAACATAAACTCAACGATATCCAGATAGCGATAATAGACGATATTAGCGAAATTTTAGGAAAGACGCCAAATATCAGTCACGAAATCTATACCAATCCGGAAAAATTCAAACACTATTGTGAAAGATATCGGCTAAGCATAGAACAGGGAAAAAAAGAGCTATTCCTCATCCTCATGAAGGAGACAAAAGAGATCAAAGAAGAAATCGGCAAAAGACAGATAAAAATGCTCAAAGAAATAGGAATCACAACACCAAGCCGACGAGTACAGATGATAATGAAAGAGACACAAGGGACGTATTTCCAATGATTTGATGATATGATCAGATTCATCAAACTTACCAGGGCAAAAAAAATACATAAACGACCAAAAGAAAAGAAAATCTATGCACCACCTAAACTGATAGAAAAATTTGATCATCTATGAATAAACATACTGACAGTGCTCGCACAAAATTTATGACCGATACTCAACTAATGACCTTCAAATTCAAGTTCCAGGACCATTATTTCAAGAAAGCGAAACAAGAAGGCTACAAAGCTAGGAGTGCTTTCAAATTAGACGAATTACAAAAAAAATTCCATCTTTTTGACGAAAAAACGAAAACGATCCTCGATGTAGGATGTGCTCCAGGAAGCCGGATACAGTATGCAGCAACCCAAATGAAAAAAAATAAGATAACTGATTTTCAGATCATCGGATTCGATCTCAAGAATGTTAACCTCAATCTTCCAAACGTTAAGACATACGTCGCCGACATCACGAATGAAGAGAAAATAAAAGATATTCTAAAAGAAAATAATATAGAAAAAGTCGACCTCATCCAATCCGATATGGCGCCAAATACCATAGGAGTCAAAGATATAGACGCGATAAGATTGTTCTGAATAGTAGAAAGCATGAAATGGATATTTACTGATCTCTTGAAACCGGAGGGAAAATTCGTCATCAAAGTATTCATGGGACCAGGATTCGAAGAATTTGTCAAAGAGATGAAGACCATCTTCGGAGGGAAGTCAATCAAAACATTAAAACCGAAATCATGCCGCAAAGAAAGCAAAGAGATTTATGTTATAAAAATATAATTTGTAATCATACATCAATTCTATAATTGTTAGGTATTCATTTTAAATAATTAGCTAAAAAATGAAGATAGGAATAGTTGGATTACCGAACGTAGGAAAGTCTACATTATTCAATGCACTCACCAAATCCTACTCTGCTCCAGCAGAAAATTTTCCGTTCTGTACAATCGATCCAAACGTAGGAATAGTGGATGTGAAGGATCCTAGAGTCGACAAATTAGCTGAAATATCGCAGTCAAAGAAAAAAGTCTATGCAAATATAGAATTCGTCGATATCGCAGGGCTCGTGAAAGGTGCCAGCAAAGGAGAAGGATTGGGAAATAAGTTTCTTTCGCATATTAGGGAAGTCGATGCTATCGTCCAGGTTTTAAGATATTTCAAGGATAGCGATGTCGTTCATGTGGAATGAACTGTGGATCCGATGAGAGATGTGGAGATCATCAACACAGAATTGATTTTTGCAGACTTAGAAATCATAGAGAGAAATTTGCCGGGCATCGTCAAAAAGGCGAAAACCACAGGCAACAAGGACGAACTGAGAATGGCAGAAATATTGATGGAAATCCAGAACGCACTCATTCAAGGGAAGATTGCACACAACATAAAAGAGAAACTGACCAAGGACGACGAAAAGCTCCTCAAATCGTACAATTTCCTAACAACGAAACCTATCATCTACGCAATAAACATTGGCCAGGACGATATCCCGTACGCACACGAAATAGCGAACGAATATATGGAAAAGTTACAGAGCCCGGTAGCTATCGTCTGTGCAAAATTAGAATCCGAGATGATGGATATGAATGATGAAGAAAAAGATGAATTCATCAGAGAATTGGTAAATATAGATAAGGTAGCACATATCCCAACACTAAATGATTTGATCAAACTGAGTTATGAAAAAGTGGGATTGATGTACTATTTCACTACCGGAGAAAAAGAAACAAAATGCCGATCTATACCTATCGGATCCACTGCACCGCAAGCAGCCGGAGCTATTCATACGGATTTTGAAAAAGGATTTATCAAAGCTGAAGTAGTGAAATATGATGATTTAGTAAGCTGTGGCTCATGGGTCAAAGCCAAAGAAAAATGACTGGTAAAAATGGAAGGGAAAGAGTATATCGTACAAGATGGGGATTGTATCATTTTCAAATTCAATGTGTAAACAGCGTATCATAGACTAAAAGCAAAGATTTTTATTTATAAATTTCAACTCGAAATGCACAGGTTAAAGAAGATGTAGGGTCGTACTATGGAATACTTCATATGAACATC
>CAZBWI010000036.1:0-18406 GCA_964495825.1 uncultured Candidatus Peribacteria bacterium
ATTCTCACAATGCCGTGTTATCACTTTTCTTAGGTATGCATATCGATCATTGATCGTTTTTCTTTCGATGTTTAATAATTTTGATGTCTGTGTTGCAGTCAAATCTTTGCAAAAATATCTAATAATTCATACAGTTTTTTGCCTGTTATGCTTTGCATTTTTTCTATAAGGGTTTTTTAGTAGTCATGAACTAGTTATAATGATAATTTAAACAGTTTCAACTACTCTAGACCCTAAAATATATATAGTATCATAAAAATAAATATTTTTGTTTATGAAAAAAATAAAAAAAATTAAAAGAGGCGAGTTAGTCGGCCTCAATGAAATCTCTGAAGAGCAATTCTTAGCCAATGAAAAAATGGCAAATGAATTAATGGAGGTACCAATCAAAAATATAGTAGTACCTTTTGGTTCAGAAATGTATATGACGCCAAATTGGTGTAAGAACGGTGATATGGAGAGATGTCCAGCTCCCTGTGGGGCTTGTCTGGATAATAGTAATCCTCGTTTTCTAAAAGTTAGGAAGGCAATTACGATCCAAAGATTGGATGTAGATGCTTATAATCTTCAATCTAAAAATTTATTGTAAATTATTGTAAAAAACAAAATGCTCTGGTTATTTATCAGAGCATTTTTTTTAAATATTTTCATAAATATATTTCTAGTTACTTGATTTCGAGTGTTGTTATCATCTCATCAAATTGTTGTATGAAAGAATCAAAAGTATCTTCTGCAGCAGTATAGGTGATAATATATATATTGCTATTCTTGATGAGATAGACTTGTTCTCGTTTGAGTTTTGTATTTCCTTGTGTACCTTTGTAGATGAGTTTTTTTGCTTTTGTATCATTAATGGTGATGGTTTCGTTAGTTACTTCAGTGAATCCTGGGATAAGTTGGGTAAGCTGTCATTTGGTTATATCATAATATTCATCGAGAGTATATTCCTTATCCAATGCTTCTTTTATAATACCGATATTTTCCCTAATCTTGTCGTTCTCATCAGTAGGAGAAAAAAACATTACCGTAGATCCATACACATTTTCTTGGAATGTCCATCCACCAGGGAATTGGATGGAGAACCTATCTTTTTTGCTAGTATATGTCTGTCGATCAATATCGTTCTGTTGATTGGTAGTGGAGATGGTGTTTGGAGAAACTGGTCACGTCTTTGTACATCCGAAGAGGAAGAATAGCGATGTAGCTAACATGAGAGAAATGAGTTTTTTCATGCTAAGTATGTTTAAACGATAAAACGATAGTACATAACGATATGTATATATAACTAATCATCATTATTTTGCAAGAAAACACTTTTTTTAGCTACTATCAGTGAATTTTGGGAATATGTCCATGAAGGATTTTTTTTGCCTTTGGTGAGATAACAGATTTGTTCAATAACAAATCCACTGAGTATTACCAATTTCTTCAATTCAGCGAGTGTGTAGATATGATAGAATCTTCCTATAGTATTTTTTCCTTGCTTTCGGGGGATCATAAGATCGTTTCGTTTGTGCATGCCAAATGTCATGATATATCTTCGACAAGCACGGAAAATTGCTTTCTTATATTTTTTTAAAAATCGTCGTGAAAATGATCGATTCGTCATAATAAGTTTTCCGTCGTATTTCAATATCCTATAGATGTTTTTGATCAGAAAGAATCTTTCTTTGATGGTTGGTATATGTTGAAAACTCGCTATCCCGATAACGAAATCAAACGATTCCTGTTTCAAGGATGGTATATATTGGATGATATCCTGACAGATAAATTCTGCTTTGATAGTTTTGGAAGCATGTTTTCCGCTAATCTGTTTTTTTGCGAATTTTAGGAGTTCCTGAGAAATATCTACTCAGGTATAGTATATCGTTATTCATTTCAGCTGGGCCAGATGAGCAAGCAATCTGCCACTTCCACATCCAAATTCCAATATACTGATCGTCTTTTTCCCGCAAGATGTGATTTCATCCAAAATACTATCAGCGTCCGCTCGATGCTTGTTTCTGGTATGATAATATTTTTCCGCTTCCTGATCGTAGAAGCTCGCTAATGATTCCTTAATATCCATACAAAATAATAAAGAGGTAATAGTGAAGAGCTTATAGTACAAAAAATTTTACCATGTTATTATGACATAATTTTATACTCTAAATCCTAAGAACTAAAATCAAATTGTTGTCCTATCATATGTTCAGCTTCTTTGATTTCCTGATGAGATTTTTCGACGAGTTCTGTGAGTGTAAAAGTAATTTCTTGACCTTCGATGAAGAGTTTTTGGAAATGCATGAGATAGAGGAAGACGAGTGCAGTCATCCTGACATCGTTTTTACAGTATTTCTTAAATTCTTCCAATGCGTTGAGATCATGCTCTTCTATGTATTTTTTGTAGAGTACTTCTCATTCAGCTCATGAGCTGAGTGTTTTGCTAACATTTACCAATGTTTCAGCGATCTTATTTAATCCCATTCTTTTTCCGGTCATCGCTTGGACAAAAAGAAAGAGATCAATACTTTTTTTATTGAGTTTTTGGATATCATCTTCATTTCCTCCTATGTTGTATACAGAGACGATATT
The DNA here is from genome assembly GCA_964495825.1 of uncultured Candidatus Peribacteria bacterium. Taxonomy (GTDB): domain Bacteria; phylum Patescibacteriota; class Gracilibacteria; order Absconditabacterales; family Absconditicoccaceae; genus CAJBLF01. The sequence continues at coordinate 2,575 of CAZBWI010000036.1, forward strand.
GTCAAATGCGATATTATTGAATCCAACGATATATCCATTGAAATCAAGCATTTTTTGAACAAATGTTTTTAATCCTTCCTGATCGATGTATTCATAGGTCATTTTGTTCGTACCGGTAGGATGCATTGCATAAGCCAATAAAAATTTTGTTTCTTTGAGATTTTCTATATTTGTATCAGTCTCAATATCGTAGACCATATAGTTCTTTCATAAGATAGTCGAATATTTTCCAGTATGAAATTCATCCAAGAGAATCTGTTCAATAGATTTTTGTCCGGTGATTTTTTCTTTTTTCAATATAAAATTTTTCATCAGACTCTGGAATTCTCTTTTACCTTCATTATCGAGGATGACTTGAATTTTGTCTTTTTCATCCATAAGGATATATTCTGTGCCGGTATCCTGGAGTCTGAAAGTAAAATCGCCTCTATACATATAATAGATTTCATTTCCTTCCTTGAATATCTTCTTGAAGAGATCATTGGCCATCATACAATGCTCTTTTTTGAGGATATTATAAAAATTAGTAAGAAAATTGTTCTGTACGGTTTTGAGTTCGTTAAGCGTGAATCTTTTGTACATACTTCAAAAATAATTTTAAATTTTGAATGTTGAATTTTGAATGTAGGAATGTGTAACTTCATATGCTATTGTGATTTACAATAGGTAGTAAGTATAAATACATTCATTCAACATTTAGCATTGAGTATTCAAAATTATTGATTTTTGAGTCGTTCCTGGTAATTTTGCCATGCCGTGAGGTCTGCATTTTTAATGGCTGTCAATGGGTCTATAACAAAAGAATTTATACTGTTTTGGTGTTCGTCATCAAGCGGTAAATATAAATTCTTTATCATATATGGTTGTCCTCCAGTAATAATATCTTTGAAATATCGAGGTCAGAGCGTGTTAGTACTTAATGTATAGTTGACGATGAAATGGATGCTACCGATCGTGAGATCGACCAATATTTTCCCGTTTTTATCAGCAATGTCGTTTGCTTTGATCCCCAGGTAATGTTGGATAGTTTCGAAGACAAGGATAGCATTAGTGGTGCCTTCATATGTTTTTTTTGGTATTTCATAGGTGAGGATGTTTTTGATGATATCATCAAGTAAATAAGTAGTGCCGATGATCTTACTGTATGATGTTTTGATCGCATTCTCCAGATTTTTATCTGATATAATGACATTTTCGAGTCCACCATTCTTAAATAAGAATTCATAACGGAGTGTGTTTTTGATAATAATTGCTCCTGAGCTTGCACATGATACTACCGTGATATCTTTGATTGTTGTCAATCACGAACAGACTTCAACAGGAGCATTGATTGGTGCATTTGTCTGCTCATAAAAGATAAGATTCTTGGCTATATAACTATAAAGTTCTCCGATAGAAAAATTTTTGATCAATAAGAGATTTTTTATGACATCATTGATTTCAGGCTTATTTTGAAGTTCCACACTTGTGACGAGTAGCATATCATCGTTGTAGGTCATGATAATATGGGATTTGATGGTCTCATTGTTGTCTGGTGAAAAGAATTTAAGATACCCGATGATGTCGATGATAGTATTTGAGATGCTTTTCTTGTCGATAGTAAGATAGGAAATACTTTGGAGTTTTTTCTCTATTTTATCCTTGAGTGAGATTTCAGCTGTCGTTCACGTTTCGACTATATGTTGAACAATCAATGCATTGTTGCTGACTTCCTTATTCAACCCATCAAATCCGAGTAAAGGCTCGCCTTCATTCAAGATGCTAATAGTAGTGAGCAATGAAGCGATTTTAGTTCCTCCGATATTTTGGGTGAATGTTGTCGTTTGATATGCAGCTTTTTCAAGCGATAAGGAGAGGTATTTATTGTTATATCGATAAATCTCGTCTTTGTAGAATGGTCTGATAGCGTTCTTTTTTAGTACTTCTCTGACAAAATCTAGATAGATGTTGATTTTGTAGGTGTCTACTTTGTTGATGAGGAAATCTTGGTAGATCTGTTGTTGGTAGGAGAGTAGTTTATATTCGTTTAATGTTGTATCTTTGTAGCTGATCTTATCGAAAGATTGGTTATTCAAACTATTTTGGATTTCCATGAAGAGTGTGGTCTTTTTGAAAATGTCAGCATATTTTTCGCCACAGAGATCAAAGAGATGTTCGATCTCTGTATTTTGATCATTGGAGTAAAGGAGATATTTGGAGAGTCATTCACAGAATCTTCCTTTGTTTGTGGTGTCGTTTCTGATAGCGTTGAAGATATTTTGGAGCCCCGCATAGTCCTTGGAAATCATATAGATGAAGAAACTATCCAAGAAATCATCCAGATAATGATTGCAGGTCGTTTTGGAGATTTTATTTTCAAAGACACAAGAGAGGTTAAAATCGTCTATCAGACTTTTGGCTAATGGTAATTGTACACGGGTAAAAGGTTTGTTTACAGTAATCTTCTTGGTAAATACGAAGGTATTTACAAAATGTTCTAATTCGTTTATATCATAATTTCCGCCTGAAAAATATTCCATACTCTTGACTGGAAGTGTACTATAGAAATAGAAGTATTTTGGTACGATAAATCCTTTGTAGCTGATGAGGTTATTCACAGATTTTATGAAACCATTCTCAGTCTGGAGATCTCATTGGAGGATGTAGATTTCTAAGTCATTATTTTTGATATTTTGTTTGAGAAATTTACTAAATTCCGCAATCAACTTCGTCTTCTGCAAAAGCAATGAATCATTTCCTTGGAAGATAGTGAGGCCTGCGGATTTGGAAAGCAGGTTTTGGAATAGGAAAAATCACACAATGAGTGCAATCATAAAAATAAGGTAATGGAAGAAGAATTTCGATACTTTTTTGTAGGTGTGTATGATATGTGTTGGAGTTTCTTGCATAGCAGTATGTCAACTAAATGATATTTTTACTCTACTGCAGTATATAGTTTTACTCATCATTTGTCAAAATAATTTTCAGACATATCTCTCTGTCAAAGGCCATAAAAAAATGTCAATAATAGACTTGCATTTATACTAAATTTTTTTATACAGCGGGTGCGTTAACCATTCGTTAAACGTATTTTTATATAGTAAATACTGTTGCTATGAAAAAAGTATTAGCTCTAGTAGCTCTCATAGCTGGTGTTGCTCTTTTCGCTGGATGCATGAATCAACCAGCTGTAGAAGATGAAACTACAACTCCAACTGTAGAAGAAACTACTACAAATGAAGCAATGACTGGAGAAGTAACGACTGATGAAGTTACTCCTGCAGATGAAGCAACAACCACTGAAGTTGTGCCTGAAGCTACAGCAGAATAATTCCCCACCATAGAGGCGGGTTGAAATCCTCTGGCAAAAACGTAAAAGGGGAGTCATATGACTCCTTTTTTGTTTATCATAACATGCGCCTACTTACCTATCTTCAGATTCATTATCATATTCCCCGCAGGACATTTGTCTCCCTTATTGATGACGGAGTTGTGTTTGTGAATAATAAAAAAATATCGTCATATACTCACGAAGTTATCTCATGAGATAAGATAGAAATAGCTGCATCTACCTTTAGGATAAAAAACACGGTAAAGGAAGAAAAAAAATATTCGACAATTGTTCTCTTTAATAAGCCGAAAGGATACGTCGCTTCCAAATCCGATCCGTACAATAAAACTATTTACGATATACTTCCTTCTCAATTTAAGAACTACTATTATATCTGAAGACTGGACAAAGATTCACATTGACTACTTCTTCTGACGAATAATCCTGGATTGGTCAATGACTACGGACATCCCAAAAACGGTGTAGAAAAAGAGTATAATATCGAATTAGATAAGGATCTTTCTCCCAAGGATATCCAGAGAGCAATGAGCGGTATCAAAGACAAAGATGAAATATTAAAAGCGATAAAAATAACGAGAAGAAAAAAATATCATTACACTATTCTTTTGAATGAAGGCAAAAAAAGACATATTCGCAGACTCTTTCTTGCGCTTGGATATCATGTGGTAGACTTACAAAGAATCCGTGAAGGAAAATATAAGCTATGAAATCTTAAGGTCGGTGAACGGAAAATTATATAGGTTATTTTAATTCGTCTTTGATCTTGTCTAGGATCTGTAATGCCTGTAGTGGAGTAATATTGTTCAAATCATAGCTATCGAGCAATGATTTCAGCTTCTCGTATTTTATTCCATATTCAGGATTTGGGAGAAGGTCAGAGGTGGAAGCTAAAAGACTCTCATTTTTTTTGTTTTGTCCCTTTTCTGTTATCTTTTTTTTCTGTTCAAGTTCATCTAAATATCATCTTGCGTGTTCGACTATTGTGGCGGGAATACCTGCTAATTTAGCTACATCGAGACCATAGCTCTTGCTTGCTCACCCTTTAACTATTTTTTTCATAAAGATAACTTCTTTGTCGGTTTCATAGACGCTGACAGAATAATTTTTCACGCCAGGCAAGATCTCTTCAAACTGGATCAATTCATGATAATGTGTTGCGATCAGTGTCTTCGCTCCGATCTTTGTGACGAGATATTCTAGGATTGCTTTGGTCAATGCGAGTCCATCGTATGTTGCAGTTCCACGACCAAGCTCGTCAAAAATAATGAAGCTATTTTTAGTTGCATTATTCAAAATATTTGCTACTTCGATCATTTCTGTCATGAAGGTGGACTGGTTTTTTGCAATGTTATCTCCGCTTCCGATACGTGCAAACAAAGCATCCATCACTGGTAATTGACATTCTTTCGCCGGTACGAATAATCCGCAATGTGCCATGAGAACGATCAATGCATTTTGCCTTAAATACGTGGATTTACCTCCCATATTTGGTCCTGTAATGATATGGAGAAATCCTTGTTCCGAATCATTCTTCCCGTTTAATGCCAGATTGTTTGGTATAAACTGCTGATCGAGCGGCAAGAATTCTTCGATGACCGGATGTCTGCCTTCGATGATAGTTATTGTATTATTTTTTACAAACATCGGCTTGGTATATTGTTTTTCATATGCGAGCAATGCCTGCGAAACAAAGAGATCCAACCGTGAAATTTTTTCTGCGGCTTCGTGTAATTCCTGGATACCTTCGCCTATCTTAGTTTTTGCTTGCTGGAGAAATTCACGTTCCATTTTGCTTAATTCATCTTTGGCTTCCAATATCTTTGATTCCAAATTTTCTAGATATGGAGAAGAATATCTCTGTCCTCATTTTAGCGTATTCCTGCGGATGAGAGAAAATTTTTCATCATCTTTTTGATTCATACTTTCTTCAAATTTTTCTATATCCTTGTTTGTTACTTCTAAGAAATATCCCTGATTTAGGACAAATTTTACTTTGACCGTGGATATTCATGCTCTCTGTGCTAATTCTTGTTGGTACTGCAAAAGTAATTCGTCACTGTGGTAGGCAATTTTTCTCAGTTCGTCTATTTTTTCGTTATATCCGTCACGGATATAGTCGATATCATCTTTATATTCCTCATCATTTTTTAGAAGCTGTTCCAGATAATTGTACAAATGTTGGAGATAATGTATACTTGTATCCTGAAGTCATAATAATTTCAGCTCATCGAGCAAAAATGTATTTACGAAGAAAATCCTTAGAGTGGATCTGAGCTTGATAAATGTACTTGGTAAGAGTTTTTTGTATAATATCGTTGTTATCAATTTCGGGATATCACGTACATTTCCTAAAAGATAGTGAATAGTACCAGGAATATGGGACATGGTATTTGTCCCTATTTCCTTACCCCTTATCTGGTGGTAATAGCGTTCAATATGATCCAATCTTCGCTGCAATTGTTCAAGATTTTTGATAGGATTCATTAAAATGTGATGGAGAAGTCTTGCACCACCTGCTGTTTTTGTTGTATTCAGAATGTGGAAAAGACTGTATTTTTCACTTCCTTCATAACTTGAAGACAATATTTCAAGATTTTTTATCGTTACATCATCGAGGATGAGATAGTTGTCCTGACAATGAAAGGAGATTTTCGTAATATTGGTCAGAGAATTTTTTTGTGCATGATTGAGATACGAAAGCAACAATGCTGTCGTTGCTAATTTGCCATCTTCAAGAGCTTTCCCATAACTTGCGATTTGTTGGATACCTGTTATTTCTACAATAAATTTTTCTGGGTCAGGCGGAATATCTCGTATGGAAACCAATGATTTCATGACTTGCTGGAGAGGAATCGAAATACTCTCTTTTTCAGGGAAATCACCATCGAAGACGATTTCCACTGGTCTGATAGTGAGAATAAATTTGACCATTTCATTGATATCTCAGAAACTTTTGGTCCGATATTCGCCGATGCTGAAATCTCATCGGGCAATATGATAACTATTGCCATTGGTATACGGAATAAAAGTTATCGCCATAGTATAGGTAAATTCTTTCTTCGACTCTTGAATATAGGTTCATGGCGTAATAATACTTACAACCTCCCTTTCTACTATTTTCCCAGGAATAGGGTCTGTCGTTTGTTCTGCGATAGCTACTTTATACCCGTTATTGATGAGTTTCGTGATGTATTTTTCTGCACTGTGGTAGGGGATGCCTGCCATAGGTACAGCATGCTCTGAATTCTTGTTTTTGCTCGTCAAGACAATATCGAGTACTTTGCTACAAAGCTTAGCATCTTCGAAGAAAGTTTCATAAAAATCACCCATACGAAAAAACAGGATACAGTCCTCGTGTTGTTTCTTGATATCTAAATATTGAAGTATAGCAGGGGTGAATGACATATATGAAATCTCAGAATAAATATAGGATGCTTGTATAAATTATTAAAAAAAAGTCAAGTAAACTTCCTGCGAATAGTTGCTTAAACTTTGAAATTTGGATGTTCTAGGATATACTTATTCTATGACACAAGTATTTACTTTGGAACCGTGAAAAATTTATGCCAACAGAGATTACAAAAAGCATTTTGGAAATTGACGACTTGCAAGGGATTAGTCCTGATTTTGAACAATTAAAAATCTTATCCAAGGACACTGCTCAAAAAATAGAAACACTGATTTTTTCCAAAGACAAGAATACCCTCAAGATATTGAGTACCAATAATTTTTCTGATGGATTGCAAAAATTGCTCAAGAATTTAGAAGACAAAGGGTATAAATACGAAGTGTATTATACTTCACCATCTGGGTTTCAATATGCGATGAGCTGGTATACTGATATGGAAGGTATTGCTGAACAAAAAAGAAAAGCAGAGGCCGAACAAAAACAGGCTGCAGGGAAATGAGCTATTGCAATGATCCAAAAGATCTTCGAAAAAAGAGATACCATGGATCCGGGAGATTTTATCATGGAACTTATTAGACTTGCATTTCAGACAGGTGCATCAGACTTACACTTTCAACCACAGGAAGATGGTGTAGTCGTTAGGATTAGGATTGATGGTGTACTGCAGGAAATTTTGGAATTTACCCATGCTGATTTTGCAAAATATCTCCAGAAGATGAAATTTATCTCAGGGGCGAAGATGAATATCGACTACCTTCCGCAGGATGGAAGATTCTCCTTCGAGGCGACCGATATTCATGGAGAAAATAGAAAAATCGACGTGAGAATCAATTTTATGCCAGGCGTACAATCAGAGAGCACGGTTATTAGGTTTCTAGATCCGACTAAGTGAATTTCGACTTTCGAAAAGATTGGATTCACAGAAAGAACATATGCTGTCCTCAAAAGGAATTTAGAAAAAAATACTGGAATCACTATCTTCACATGACCTACTGGTTCATGAAAGACGACGACTCTTTATACGATTTTGAATACATTGAACGATGGGAAAAGAAAAATCATTACCCTAGAAGATCCGATAGAATATGAATTGAAATGAATCCAGCAATCACAGATTAATTATGCAAAAGGATATACCTATGAAGTTTGACTCAAAGCAATTCTTAGGCATGATCCTGATATTATCTTGATAGGAGAGACGAGATCTCAGGAAACGGCGGAGATTGCGATCAATGCTGCATTGACGGGGCACTTGGTTTTCACTACTTTACATACAAATTCTGCGATAGAATCTATTCCAAGATTGACGAGTATGGAAGTCAAACCGTATATGCTTGCACCAGCATTGAATCTCATTGTCGCACAGAGATTGGTCAGAAGAATATGTCCTCATTGTGGAACTAAGAGGGAGGCAAATTACAGCGAACAGGCAGAGATCAAAGAAACATTAAAAAATCTCAAAGATCTCGATCCAAAGCTAGACTTTCCGTTTGATGGTAAGATTCCTCAAGCGGTTGGTTGTGATCAATGCAACGGCAGCGGATATCAATGAAGAATAGCAATTATCGAGACGTTTGAGATTACCGATGATATTAGGAAGATGATCGTTGATGGAAAAATCGGCATAGACCTTTATGCAAAAGCAAGAGAGGAGTGATTCCTCACACTCAAGGAAGATGGTATTATCAAGATGTTGCAATGAGATACTACTTTGGATGAATTGAGAAGGGTTTTATAATATTACTTCGTATCGGAAATTATGACGAAAGAAAGAGAAAATACTAAACACATTCAAAGACTTCCGAAAGAAGGAGATGATATTTCCTGATATGGAGAAATAACAGTTCATATGATCAGAGAAATGATTCATGAGGAAGTGAAGGATGTTCTGTATATTTCAGAGACTGTACATATGCTGAATAAAAAAGATATTGGTCGTTGTTATTGGACAGATTTTCGTTTATTGACAAATAGGGAAGCAAAGAAATTGTGTAAAAACAACAAACATTTGCATATAGATGATAGTGATCTCCATCACCAATTTTTTGTGTATAATGAAAAAAGAGGAGAACTCGTTCCATTCAGGAAGAATGAATATCTGATGAACGAAAAAGAATATATGACGTTTGACGGGACGAGATATATCTACTACGATAACGATGGAAATGTGAAACAATATATGACGATGAAAGGGAATATCTGTTCGTATTATGATAACAATAATGAGTTAATCAGTCAGGATATCTTGCTTGAACAAGAAGAGGAAGAAGATACAGAAACGTTACTTAGAAATGAAAAAAAATACAAAGATAAAAAAAAGTTATAATATACGAATACTAACTATGACGTGATTAATATAATTAGGAAATAAGGACTACGTATATGATTCTCATAGTTGTAAAAAAGAACGTTATCGGTCTTTTTTTTATAGATAATGTACGATGTAGGCAAGTAAATCGATCCCATCTATAAGCAAGAATGTGCTCATAACAAAGAAAAAACGATAGGGGTGAAGATAATATTATGTATACAAGTGATGTTGATTTTTTTTGAGTGTATTCTGTATGTGTTTTTTAGAGATATTTTCAAACTCTATTTTGGATTTGATTTCTCTGAGGGTAATTGTATCACTATCAGAGATGAAACAGATTACGATCTATATCGATGAAGCAGGAAGATGACCATTGGCATGACCAGTGTATGTTTGACTTGTTGCATTAAAAAAAAGGATTGTGCTCAAGGGATTTAAAGACTCCAAACAATGTTCACAAAAAGTCAGGGAACAATTGTATGAGAGGATTGTTTGTCACAAAAGCGTCTATCAAACAACAGCCAAGCGTGATCATAAATGTATCGATACTCAGGGTATCAGTCATGCTATCCATATGTCCATCTGCGAATGATTGGAGCGTTTGTTAGCAAATTTCGTAGATAGAGAAATATCTGGCCTCGAAAATATCGTGAATCATATCGGCAAAAAAAATATTATCATCATGCTTGACGGAAAATATGATTTCAAACTCAGAGCGATGTTGGGTGTAGAAGTGAAGACTATCGTCGACGGCGATGCAAAGATCCCGCAGATAGGTATGGCATCCATCCTTGCAAAAGTGGAAAGGGATCGTGAAATGCTGCAGTATCATAAGAAATATCCGAAATATAGGTTCGATCAGCATAAAGGCTATGGCACGAAATTGCATCGCGATATGATCGTAAAGCACGGTCCTTGTAAGATTCATAGGAAGACCTTTCTGACGAAATTGGATAATCAACAATCATTATTTCCGTAATAAAGAAAACCCTGCATTTCTGCAGGGCATTCTCAAAAGTCTTGGTTATTATAGGAAATAGTATTTCATATATCCGATATAATACTTACGATCTTTTTGAAGATTGATTAGTCAGCCATAGCGCCAGACTCAACCTTTGTTACGTTTTTAGCTTCAGGACCTTTTCTTCCTTCTCCGATTTCGAATGTTACGGTGTCACCATCAGCGATAGATTCTCCGATTACGTTTGTTCCATGTACGAATACATCCTTTTCTCCATCTTCAGGAGTAATGAATCCGAAGTTTTTAGTTCTGTTGAAGAACTTTACTGTACCTTGCATTAACTATTGGGTAATGAATAAAATTTTGGAGTTGTCTCCACGAAAGAATATACGATATTCCTGGAAGAATACAAGGGAAAATTTAGATAAAATATAGTTGACAAATCAATTAAAATAATTATAACAAGAACAATAGTTTCTTTATTCCGTATACGAAACATCATGAATAAACATCTAAGCAAAGAAGAACATGATATCATAAGGCTTTCCCGCAACTTTCAGAGGGGAAATACCGCAGAACAGAGAATGGCTCTAGCAAAGGCTTTGTTAGCAAAAGAAAGAAAAGAGAAAGCCAATAAGATAGCGGAGATTCTTTACGAAGCGTTCGGAAAGGACTTTGATATTGGTAAAGATGAGGGATATCGTAGATATCATGTTTCGAAGAAAAATGGTTCTGTCCAATGATTGAAAGAAGGACAGATGGTGATGACCGTGCAGCCTGACGCGTCGATTATCATACGTTTGAATTCTCCTGAATGAAATGTGTTGTATATTAAGAAAAATCTATCGAAAGAGGATTTTGTCGCTGAATTGGATGTATTGAAAGCATTCATCGCAGAGGGAAAAAAGCTTCCTGAAGAGAGCAAAATCAAGAAAATAGCATACTAGAGAAAAAACAAAATCAGATATATTATGAAAACAAGGACATTGATCATTTGGCTAATTATCCTGTTCGTAGTAGCGGCTGTCGGATATCACCTTACCGAAACGAGATTTCCAAACGCTCCATTCGCGATATGTGCGATAGTCGGCCCTTTGGCGATCGCAGGGGTATGTCTCTGCGTCTATATGGAAAAAAGGAAAAAAGGTCCCTCGGGTTGAGGAGCCTTTTCTTTTTTGAAACTATCTTACGCTCTGAGCGTTCCGCCTGCGCTTTCTCCGGCTTTGATTGCTTTGTTCAATATATCGTTGATTTGTTCTGTAGTCATATTGCCATCTCCGACTATCTTTATCTTTATGGATACTGATTTCTTGTCATCGCCCAGATTCTTGCCGGCGTACACATCGAAGACTTCGACTTCCTTCACTTCAGGGATGTTCTTCACTGCCGAAATTACTGCATCGAAAGTATTGTTTTCATCGACAACGAAACAGATATCTCTCCAGATGATTTGATCTTGGAGCGTTTCGTAAGTATAGATATGTTCACTTTCGTTCTTGATGAGATACACAAGCTTATCGATATCTAATGTTATATAGGTGACTCATGCGTTCTCCAGCATTTTCAATGTAGTGAGAACCAGTGGATGATAGTTCCCGATAAATCCGATCATGTATGGTCATTCTTTTGTCTGTACTTCTATGTTTGCTTGCTTTTTTGGATGATATTTGTCTCCATTGCTTTTTGTCCATATGATTTCTGTGGTGATGCCTAGATCTTTGAGTATGGTTTTGACGATATTTTTTCCTTCTAGAAGCGTATCCTGTTCTCGAGAGCCAATGGTTTTTTTATAAAGTATTATACCTACGGCAGTTTTCTCTACGACAAAATTGGATGAGAAATTTCATTGTTGGATATTTTCCGATACGATATCATGAATATTGGTATTTCTTTCTTTCTTCGTCTCTTTTTTGTTTCGGACTTTACCGATATCGAATATTCTGAATTCCTCGAAGAATTTGCTGTTTTTTGCGGTGTGATTGAGAAGCTCATAATGCATACTAGGTCTCAGATATGGTTTTTCTGGATTGACAGGATTCTGTAGTTTGTACAGAATAGTAGGATCTCAGTCTAGTTCCTTGATCTCCTTCTCTGAAATCCACGGATAGGTCTCCACTTGGTTACATCAGAAATTTCTCACTAGGATATCTTCGATCTTTCTCTGGATAGCGATATATTCATTATATGGTACGTTTTCTATCTTACTCAATAACGGAAGATTTTCTATCTGGTCGTATCCATAGATTCTTGCGACTTCTTCATAGATGTCCTCGGTGATGTTCAGATCGTCTGGACCTCTTCGAAGTGGAGTGATGACTTTGTTTTTTGTATATGTGAATCCGAGTCCTATGAGGATTTCTTCTGCTTTTTTATCCAATCCTTTTGTTTTCTTTCCGAAGATGAATTGTTCGAGTGTTTTGATATCCAAAGGTATTTCTTTATTGTTCTCTTTTTGGATTTTATCATTGATATAATAGGAAAGTCCCCCGATCTCGAAGTCGCCAAGGTCTTTTTTGTAATAGTTTAATTCGTCTAGGAAGAGAATCAGACAAAAGAGGGTATACCGAGGATTGATGTTCTTTTCGAATCTCAGTTCCGCATCAGTTCTCAGGCTCAATCTCGTTCATGTCTTCCTGACGGTCACCGGATCGAAATTAGCAATCTCAACTAGAATGTTTTTTGTATTCTCAGTGATTCAACTTTCCAGTCCTCACACGACTCCTGCGAGCGCGAGGATTTTTTTCTTATCTGCAATCACGATATCCGTTGATTTCAATTCGTGTTGTGTTTCAAATAGGTCTGTGAATTTCTCTCCGTCTTTGGCATTTCTGACAATGATATTTCATTCTACTTTGTCCGCATCGAAAAAATGCACTGGTTGTCCGCTGATATTCATGAAGAGATTAGAGAAATCCACCCGGTTACTGATAGGGTTACTGCCTAGGTCAATCATTTGCAACCTGGTGAAGAATGATGATGGTTTTACTGTTACATTTTTGAGATGAAGGAGAAGATATGAATTCAGTCCATCAGTTTCTCCTTGTACCAATCTTTGCGATTTCGTGCTATTTTCCAGAATTTCCATAATGTGTTTTGGATTGCATTGTTTGTAATATGCTTGTATTGTATTGAACTGTATCGATCATTTGACATTGCTATAGATAGCATTTAGCTCTGCAGCGATACCAAAATGTCAAGTAAGATCAGGTCTATTTGTTAACGATTTATTATCGACTTCCATTACTCGATTCTCCAATCGCGGAAATTTCTCCTTCAATGGCGTTCCCAGATCCTTGTCGGAAATATTATCCAGATCTTCTTTTAGGTTCCGGATGGAATGTTTTTCCATATCTTCCATGATACCCAATTCCTCCTTGGAACAGATCATGCCATTCGATTCGATGCCTCTCATTTTTCTTGGTTCTATCGTTATTCCAGCTTTTTCAAAGACAGTCCCTGGCAATGCAACGGGTACATAGAGTCATGCAGCGATATTTGATCCACCGCAGATGATCTGATATTCTCCTTTGCTTCCGCAATTCACTTGGCAGACGGATAATTTGTCCGCGTCCGGATGCTTTTCACAAGATTTCGTATAGCCGATGACGATGCTGTCGGAGATTTTCCTCTGGTTGATTTCTTCGATCTCGCAAGTTTTCAATATCAGATTCTGTGCGATATTTTCCGGTGTATCATTGATAGAGATGAATTTTTTCAATAATGGTGATGTGTACTTCATGTTCGGATTAAAAAATTAAAAGACGGTATGATTAAAAAAAATTAGTACAAAAATAATTGAATAATTATGATAATTATGAGCCAGAATCTTGAAATATTCATAATCTTCATATATTTTTAATTACGAAGTAAAAAATAGTGAAATCCGATAAAAAATAAAGCGTATTTTTTTCTTGCAATTATTTGTCCTATGAATACAAATTCATCTCCGAAACAAAAAAAAGACAATCCTATTTTAAATAGACTAACGTTTCGCGATAAATAATCGCCGAAATTTGCTACAATACAGCCATTATTTGTCAATTATTAAGCAATTATTCGTCCATTATTAAGCCATTATTTGTCCATTATTAAGCTATTTTTAGTCATTTTGTTTAATTACCTATGCTCAATCCTTTGGATTATATGATGCATCCTCTGAAAGGACCCAAGCGCGTCGTAAACAAGCTCATCAAGACGTTTCTCATATTGAAATCACATCTTCACCAGCCGTCATACAAGCATCAGGAGAAGATCATTTTCGATTTGATCCAGAAATGCAGGAAAACCGTATTCGGAAAGAAATACGGGTTCGAATATATCACGACGATCAAGGATTTTCAGAATCTCGTCCCTATCTCCCATTACAAGGATTTCGAGCCACGGATCATGTACATGCTCAAAGGAGAAAAAGATATAACCTATCCGGGTAAAGTTGCACGATTTGCTACCTCATCATGAACAACCTGAGGTAATGCGAAATATATCCCTATCACGAGAGATAATCTCAAGGCTTCCCATTTCAAATGAGGGCTAGAATCCTTGAGTTTGTATATTAGAAATAATCCAAGAACACAATTTTTCCAAGGGAAGGGACTTGTTATTTGATGATCATTTACCAAAAATCCATACACAGGTGAACATAATGTTGGATTTATTTCTGCTATCTTACAAAAAGAGGCTCCACGAATAGGACAATATTTCCGTTTCCCAAATGCTGAAATATCATATATGGAAAATTGGGAAGAAAAAGCACAACGTATGATAGAGGAGTGAATCAAAGAAAATATTACTTTCCTCAACGGTCAGCCTTCACGATGATCGAATTTTCTTTATAAGGTATTGGAATACACTGGCAAAAAAAATATTCTCGAAGTTTGGCCAAATCTAGAGCTTTTTTTCCGATGAGGGATGGCTATAGATCTTTATAAACCCCAACTTCAAGCATTATTTCCTTCTCCAAAAGTAAAATATTATCAAGTCTACAATGCCTCTGAATGATTTTTTGCTGTTCAGGATTCAAATTTTACGGATGATATGTTGCTACTTACCAATCACGGCGTCTTTTATGAATTTATTCCTTTAGAAGAATATGGGAAAGAGAATCCGACAGTACTAACCTTAAATGAAGTCGAAGTGAATAAGGATTATGTGATAGTGATCACTAATAATTCCTGACTCTGGAGATATGTGCTCGGTGATACGGTGAAATTTACAACAATAAACCCGTGGAGGATTAAAGTATCCTGAAGGACAAAATACTATATAGATGTCGTAGGCGAATGCGTAACCTCAGATTATACCGATAGAGCGTTGCTTGAAACATGTAAAAAGACTGATACCATAGCAACCGATTATATGCTGGCGCCGATCACATACTCTGGTGGAAGCATCAGAGGAGCTTATGAACGGGTTATCGAATTTACCAAAGCACCCAAGGATGACCATGAATTTGCAAAGGTATTGGACCAGGAGCTTTGTAATATCAATTCCTATTATTTTGATGAAAGGTATGATACCAAAGTGCTTGGAGAACCGATTGTTCATTGTGTCAAGCAAGGTACCTTCTATGAATGGATGAAAACAAAGAACAAACTCGGTGGCCAACATAAGATACCCAAAGTTTCCAATGATAGAAAAAATATAGAAGAAGTATTGACTATAATAAGTTAATTTTTCTCTATTGTTATAGCAAAGTAGAATTGTCAGTAGATTTCCAAAAATAGAATTGTCAGTTTTATCTTGATACAAGTTTCGTGAATTGTAGCTCATGCGCTCATGAGAATATCTTTATATGACCGTACATTGATTCTTTTATAGTAA
>CAZBWI010000037.1:0-12488 GCA_964495825.1 uncultured Candidatus Peribacteria bacterium
GAAGATAAAATCAACAGAAAGCCTAGGAAGATACTATGATATAGATGTTCATATGAAGTATTCCATAGTACGACCCTACATCTTCTTTAACCTGTGCATTTCGAGTTGAAATTTATAAAGTCAATAATTAATTTAGTATAAAACTACAAATCATAATAAACAGAAATACCAAAATCTCTATAAAATCACCAACCTCCGAGACGCCGATATCGGAGCAATTTATCATAATCAAGGATAATATTTCCGACAGGCAACGTATCACCTTTGTGATGAGTTTTTTCTACATTAGAATCGTACACATAGAAGATGCGTTTTTCGTCATCATATCATCGAAGTGAGATATAATGCTGCAACATAAACGCCCTGCGAAAGGAAAAATTCCTCGTACTACTATACGCATGAGAAATCAGAAGAATAACAGGTCATTTATGTAACAATTCTTTGAGTCTCTCTATTTTTTTCTCTTTAGGAGTTCGTCTACAATGAATTCTTTTGGTAGGCAATCAATTTTGATGAAGCACCTTAAGCATATTATTCGGCAACATATAGCCGGTAATTCTGCTCAACCAACCGCTTGCATAATACTTATAATTATTTATCTGACTCCCATTATATCATTCGATAACGGCTTTGAGTGTATACATCCCACATGTTCATTTGCGTCCGTCCTTTGAAGGGAAAGACGAAGGAAACCTTGGAACCAAATAGCGCATCAAAAAAACAAGAAAATAAATCTTGATACATAGATATATGTGCTATTATTCTACAAAATGAAGAAAAATTCCATTATATTTCTGGACACGAACCACATTCACCCTTTCCCCATGTTCCAACTCGATAATTCACGTATCATTTGTTTGACCTCAGCTCTCTGCATAAAATGGCGTCTTATCAAAAACAAGTACTCTCTGTCCTTGTACTTCAAAATCCTTGAGCAAATTTACATGTGTAATCTCAAATTCATTATATCCTACAAATATCGTAGGAGGTATACCTTGTAAATATGTTCATCGATCAATCCCTTGTTTAAACATATCTTTTGATCATGCACGTGATCTCTCCTGCTGTGCTTCCATCTCTTTTTCAAATCAAGCAATGTCTATTTTCAATCAATGTTCCTCTACAATCTCTTTGGTCAACTCAAGAGGAAATCCGAACGTATCATAAAGTTTAAAAATATCTTTCCCTGAAATAATGTTTTTTTTCACTCATGCAATCAGTTCATCCAGAAGTTTCTGACCATTCGTTATAGTCTTTTGAAATTGTTGTGCTTCCTTAATGAGAACGATACTAATTTGTTTCATATCTGCTTTTGCTTCGGTTAATGCATCCACGAACATAACCATAGTAGTGATCACTTCAGCAAAAACCTTTTCATCTACAGGTTTCAAAAGCATAAAATTATAATACATTCTCCTAATCAATCTCCTGAGAACATATCATCTTCATTCATTGGATGGAACAATACCGTTCACTATAAGAAAAAACGATGTTCTGATATGATCAGCAATGATTCTACATCTTCTTTCATTACCTTTGTAGGTAATATCAAGTGTTCTTTCTATCAAATCAATCAATGGTGCAAAAATATCAGTATCAAAAACCGTTTCTTTGCCTTGAAGCACTTTTGCCATTCTTTCAAATCACATACCCGTATCCACATTATGATTTTTTAATTTTGTAAGTTTACCTGTATCATCACGATAAAATTCCATAAACACATTATTCCATATTTCCAACCAATTGTCTTCATCTGTCTTAGGATTAGATCATGAAGGAGGTAATGTTTCTTTTCCTACTCGATAAAATATTTCTGTATCCGGACCACATGGACCCACAGGTCCAGGACTCCATCGGTTATTCTCTGCCGGCATATAGGCTATCTTATCTTCAGCTATTCACACCGCTTTTCGATATCATGCTGTTTCATCATCCCTAGGAGCAATCTCATCTCATTCAAACACAGTGACCGCTAATTTTTTAGAATCAAATCATAACACATCTACAAGAAATTCCCGACTCCACTGAACCGCTTCCTTCTTAAAATAATCGCCGAGTGACCAGTTTCCCATCATCTCAAAAAACGTGAGATGACTAGCATCCCCTACCTCATCGATATCTACAGTTCTTATACATTTTTGGATATTGAATAATCTTTTTCCCAAAGGGTGTTCCTTACCAGAAAGATATGGAATAAGCTGCTGCATTCATGCAATAGTAAACATAGCAGTACTTTCTTTCCCACCAATCAATGAACTTTCTGGAAGATATACATGCTGTTTTGATAACCAAAAATTTTTCCAATATTCCCTTAATTGTTTCGATGAAATATGTTCCATAACCATCAAACTTAGTTGTCTAAAGAAAACTAATTCAATTGCTTAAGTATCTTATTATCCTTGATGCTATCTATAAATTCATACAATGCGATCTTATTGACACCATCTGCAGTCAGAATATACATCTCTGGTCTGTTTCCACTAGAATCAGGGATATCAATATCTATAACTTTATTTGTTCCAAGATCGAATTTAAACATAAAAACATAATACAGATCATAATTATATGCATCAACGCTCTTTGCAGGACGTGATTCATAGACAGTGAATGTCTGATTGATTCTATCAAAGAGGAAGACATATTTGGAATTCACTGAACTGATAACCTTGACGTCATCAGAATATTGTAATGTTTTCTTATCTCATCATTTCAAAGCAACCTGACGGACGTCAAGCGTGAATGCAGTAGGTGGATTTCTCCAAAATTGATAGAGCTTACCACCATTCCAAAGCATAAACGATCCATCAATTGCAAAATTAGTAAGTCATGAAGAAAATGATACACCAGTCATAGTAGGTGCTAAATAATATTTTTGTCCTCATTGATAAATAGTCTGTGATCAAAGTGTATTGCGATATCTTGTAACCAGGGTTGTATTCCCCGCAGCACTTACATTGTCTTCGAATACATAAAGATTTGCTTTACCATAAGTAACCACACTAGCAATATGTTTAGTAAATGGTTCTGTGTCAGTAGTAGTAACAGGTTGAGAACCCTCTTTTGTAATAGAATATATACTGCTATTATTAGTAAAACAATATATACCATCTTTGAGAAGATTGAGATTACATCACTTAAGAACATCCGTAGAAGGGAAATTATAATCGACCAACGTCCCCCTCATATTGTCATCAAGCGTACCTATCAACGCGGATTTAGTTCATGCGATGATCATATTTCTCCAGACATAGATACTATTGATATCACCAAGTTTCGTTAATTCTGAAGTATTAAAAGTAAAAACTTTTGTTTTTCTACCAAGAGTAGGGTCATCGAATTTCGATAAACTACTAACATATACAATATTAAACCCTTTGTAATATTCTGATTGAAGTAATTTTCTAAATTGTGCAACATCCTCAAGTCGTCTTCATTTACTCTGAAGAACATCAAGCTTACTGAGAATCTCGTTATATTTGATAGATTTTTCTTCTGATGTAGGATCCATACCCTGAAATAGGAAAAGATCTTTCTTGATATCTTCTATTGTCAAATCGACAGTAACGCCGTCGGAAGTTACAAAAGTATCAGCATTAGATTTCAATACCTGTGAAAGTAGATTAATCACCATAAATAAGATAAATACACTAAGTATAGCAACAGTCGCTTGGTATTTGTTTTTAAATAAAGTCTTTTTTAATGTACTTAAAAGAGAATTATCACTCATATTCTTGATATAGTCTTCATGAGCTTTTACTGGTGCACCAGTGATAAGATAATGAAAAATAAATCCAAAAGCTTTCTTATCTAATCTTGCATTAAGTACTTCCTGAAAAAAATTAATAAGATGAGTATCTTCAGATTTCAATACATACTCCATTTCCTTAAAATCATTTGCATCAAAAACATCAGAA
The DNA here is from genome assembly GCA_964495825.1 of uncultured Candidatus Peribacteria bacterium. Lineage (GTDB taxonomy): Bacteria > Patescibacteriota > Gracilibacteria > Absconditabacterales > Absconditicoccaceae > CAJBLF01. The sequence continues at coordinate 3,915 of CAZBWI010000037.1, forward strand.
ATTTTCGTACCAATATAGAGCAACTGATCATGACTCTCTACATCACCTTCAATGAAATCAGAGAACAAATCTATCTTTCCTTGATCATTGACAGAATTAGTAAGAGAATAATATAATTTTTCATCTCTAAAAATCATCACGCTCACATCGCCAATCATGGAAAGCATGAGAATATTATCAATAACAAGCTGAATATATCATTTGATTCAAAAATATTCCACATCACGGACTTTATCAGCAAATGTCTTGAGTTTTATATTAAGATTCTGTAATGCAACCTCGAAATTATTCTTCACAGTATCTATATCATAGATATCATCATTTATCTTATCCTTGAGCTCCGCAACAAAATCCTGAAGCAAATCTTTTTGAAAATCCAGGAATTTATTTGATTGAAATCCGACGAACATTTTTATCTTGATTCCATTAGACAACTCCTCCATAAAATTAAATATTTGATCATCAGTCAGATAGAGGAATTTTTTTTCTTTCAAATGCATCAAACATAGCGTAAGACAATTAAAAAATCAAGAAAACTATCATTTTTTTTCATATGTATACATCTTTATCTCTTTTTCAACAGCAAATAGGAAAAAATGTAGCCAAAAAGAGTAAAACTATGAAGAACCTTACTAATATTTCTCTTAGGGTCGGAAAACAGCCTCCAAAGCCACTCCATTTTTAAAAATCTTATAAATTTAGGAGCTCTTTTTTGTTCGCCAACTCGAAAATCAAATGTACCTCATTGATTCATAACCAAAAGTCAATAATGACGGATATATTGCTTATTAGCAAATGATCGTATTTCCTGGATAGGATATTTTGGCGTAGTTCTCGCAACAAGCAAAACATTAATATCATTGGTTTTGCCTTTCAATGCTAAATCTACATTCTTTCGATCAAGATTAGTATAACCATCTTGCGCATAAATAATATTGTATCATTGTTTACGAAGAAAATATTTTGTTTTTTCAAGTAGATGCGGATAAGTACCATACAGGATAATATTGAGCGGTAGACCATGTGATTTGATATAGGAAAGAAAATGAGGACAAAAATCTGTACCGTTGAGATTCTTGAGCCAATGCTTCGTAGCAAGAAAATTGAAGAGTTGCAGTGCTATGCCATCAGGCAGTACAACATCAGCATCCAAAACAGCCTTCTGATATAAAGAATACACTCACTGAATATTCATAGTTTTATAATCAGAAAGTAATGCCTCCTTAAACTGCTCTATCGGATATGAAATATGATACGATGAAAAAAGCCTTTTACTGGAAATATTAGCAAAATAAAGATAATCAACTATACAAAACCCCTTCCTCTGATACAAACCGAGGATATGCTCACATGCCTCATCAGCATTCCCTTGAAATAAAGTATGAAGGATGTTCTTATACACGAAGAAAAAATTTAAAATGTAAATTGTATAATGCGACATTAATTAATTGTCATTAATGTTACTCATGGATAATAATATTGTAAAATCTGTTCCAATGTCCATCATTTCTCTGCTAAATATTGTGATCATTTTCCACTGAGTCCTACACCATGTCCATTGAAATCAAAACAAGATCAAAAATCTAATCTGGATTGAAGATATGGCGTATCATTCCATCATCGTTTTTCCTTAGCTGATCGAGTGAATCCTGCAGAACAACTGAAATATGGAAGAATAGGAACATATCCATCATACATAACAACCTTATTTTGGATAGCAGACAATAATGTAGCTGACATTTTTGACGTCTTTTCTCGTCCTGCCCCAACATATTTCTGGAACATATCAGGGTTGTCTATAGCCTGATATGTTGCGCCTGCAGGAATTGATGGATGGGAATTTTCTCCATTAATATAAAAGAGAGCATACATTTTTGCGAGCAGCATGATAAGTGTCTGTTTTTCTATATTATCGCTATCACTGGTTTCTGCAATACCTTTCATATAGTCATTGAAATCTAGCTTATTGATAACAACAGCTTGTTCAACAAATTTACCAAGAGAAAGATTTTTTAAAGTATCCTTTTTCCATATCAACGATCATCTAAAACTATTTCGTGGAATTCAGCTATAAGATTTCCTAGGATAATTTACAATATAGACAAGTCCACCATTCATTGAAGAAATCTCCAATTCAACAACCTGCAAAGGATTTTCCAACGAAGGAATAGTAAGATAAATAAATCCATTACTTACCTCTACAATAGGTTTTGTTTCAGTATAAGTAGTGCCATCAGCCTGAATAAGACATCATCCATCACAAGAAATCTCATATCTCGGATAGCCGACACTCAATTCATAAAGCAAAACATTGAGAGGTGAATTGACAAGATTATGTACTTCAGCCAATGATATTTTTGAAGTTATTTTATTGATGCTCTGGGAAGAAAAGGTAATTCATTTTCTACTCACATATTGTTGTTTAATATCATTTGCAATAGCAGAAAAATCATCTTTCCAGATAATATACATAGAGAATTTTTTCTTGCCTGAAGAGGTAATAGCATCTATTGTCTTCAAGCCGCTGGATCATTTCTTCGTCAGAGAGACAATAAGTTCATTATTACGAGAATAGCAAGAATTTATAGTAATGGTAGTATCGGAAGTCGTACATGAGGTAACACCCTCTCGTCTGATAGGAAGATTAAATGTATCACTTGTCTGATCAGAATAATATCGTCAGGCTACAGTGATTCACCTATCAACAACAGGTTTAGGCACAGGGACATTTATACTTACTGTTTTTATAGAAGCAAGTTTTTCACTAACCTGATCCCTAAGTTCTGGAAGAAGATTATAAAGATTCGTTCATGGACAAGAAGTCACACCAGCATCCTCATGTCAAGCAACAGCATAATTTGTATATGCTTTAAGATATGGTATTTCGTTAGATTTTTTAAAATACATGACGGTAGATTTCGGATCGATATGATATTTCTTAGCTAATGCGGTTGTAAGATTTACAAGAGATTTGAGTGCTGCATCAGTCGGCACGTTAATATTAAAATTTCCCATAAGAGAAATACCAACACTCGGTGTATTGTTTCGACTGGCATGTGCACCGACAACACCTGCTCCTCACGCTCTTCCTTCATAAATATTACCAAACGGATCAATGACAAAATTGTAGCCGATATCTCATCGTCATTTAGTAAGTGTATGATATTTATAGATTGCTTGCATCTCCTCAATAGCTGCTCCGGTTCATCCTGTCAAAATCATAGAAGTATTATCATTCGCAGTATGATGGATAATGATTTTATTCTTATTGAGATGGATACTTTCCGGCCACTTGAGATAGTTGCCACTTGATGATTCGCGATATTCATCGATAGTTTGCTCAGTAGGTGTAGTATCTAGAAGATATTGTGTTGCAACTTCAGATTGATATTGTTGCCTCTGGATATCAAAAAATTTCTCTGTATCTGTCTCCATAAGTTGATTGAGCTCAGCTTGCTTTTGTTGTGAACGGATAGCATCCCTTTGAGTCTTGGACATTGCCGTATATCTCCAAGATTCATTAGCTCATCGCTGTGCACGAGTAATAATATTCACACCAGGAAGACTCCAGGAAGTAGCTGAAACAAAAGAGCATACACTCATCAAACAAATCATCACTGTCAAAGTTTTTCTATACATTTTCATCACTACAAAAATAAAGCCAAATTATCATAAAAAAAAACTTCTTTTTTTCAACGAAAAATCCGATTTTCCGATTTACCGTTGAAACACCAGAACAAAAAAATAGACTGCTAATACTTTATATAAATATCAAGAAATGTTTACTCATCTACATGGCCACAGCACCTTCTCCTTCCTCGAAGCGATAGGAAAACCTGCTGCCATAGTCAACAAAGCCAAAGAGCTCTGAATGAATGCTATCGCCATCACGGATTATAACGGCATGTACGGAATGGTGAAATTTTACCTATCAGCCAAAGATGCAGGCATCAAACCTATCATAGGCGTAGAATTAGGATTCGTCATAGATATCAGTTCTCAGATTTCGGAACAGCAGATAGGAAATATCGTCATACTTGCGAAAAACAAGGAAGGCTATCAGAACCTCATGAAATTAACATCATTTGCAAACAAGGAAGGAATTCACATTAAACCCAAGATAGATCTTCAAGCATTGAAAACATTCTGAAAAGAAATTATTTGTATTTTCTGATGAACAAATTCACGAATCGGCAAAATGATAGCATTGGACGAAAAAGAATCAAAAATCATAGAAATCATTCATCTCATCCAGGATGCTATAGGAAAAGAAAATACGTATCTGGAAATTATCGCCCAAGATTACAAAGAAACAACAGAAGTCAAAAAAATAAACGATATACTTATGGAACTATCTAAAAAAGAACAAATCCCATGTATTGTAAATAATAATTACTTCTATCCATCTCCCGAAGACAAACAAGCTCGAGAAGTAGCATTAGCCATCAAGGACGGGCTCAAAATCTATGACGAAAATAGAAGAAAGCCAAAAGGACAATTTCATATCATGTCCGAAGAGGAAATTAGAGAAATACTAAAAAACAACTGAATAGACAACCATATAATAGACACATGGATACAAACAAACACCACTATTGCAGACAAAATATCGACAGAAATAGACATCAACCAAGTACTATTTCCAAACTACAAAACACCTGAAGATATCAAAGAACTATACGAAAAACATAAAGATAGTTTGATAATATCAGAATAATTTTGTCAAAAAAAGACCTCGAATACGAGGTCTTAGAGTATCAATTATTACCCATCAAATAGATTCAGAAAGGGTTTGTGCGATCATTTCTTGAGTTTTTTCAATAGGCTGCTCTTCCATAATTTTTATCCGGTAAATCTTTATCCCAGAACGCTCAGCTTCATCAACTATAGGAAGTGTTTTTTCACGGAAAGAAACAATCCGTTTGATGATATTTTCAGGAGTATCATCAGGACGTTTGATATATACACCAGAGCATTGAACATGCTTACACGGCCCCCCAATACTATGCCCTTTTAATAAAGATGAAGTTGTTCCACAAACGTTACATATAATACGATTTGTCATGCGATGAATGACAACATCATCCGTCACATCCAAATATACTATAGCAATTTCATCTATTGATAGAACCTTAAAAACAAAATCTAACTGAGGCAAAGTTCGAGGAAACCCGTTTAAAACATATCCTTTCAAAGAACGAGATCCTAAGATACGAAATACATCCGCATCAGGAACAAGCTGGCCAGACTTAATATAAAAACAAGCACGCTCATCTTGGGAAAGAAGCTGACTAAAAGACAAATGAATAAAACCAAACATATCTGCTATAAAATCACCATGAGTATCTTTCCCAGAACCATACTGACCAAGCAGAAACATTGTATTAATCTTTTTATTTTCCATAACATACTATTTTTATTTGACAAGAAATAGTATAAAAAATCTCACAATAAAATCAAGAACAGGATATTTTATAAATAATACATATGTATCTATAATATTTCATAAAAAGTAGCAAAATAAAAAAATAAAAAAAGACAATTACATAAATAAATTATAAATTCAAATTGAAACACAGTAAACTTTCACTACAACCACAAACAATATAAATAATATCAAATACTAAATGTTAAATTTGAAATGATAATAATGTCTGTATATACACCATTATATATCACAATAGTAGATACATATACACACTCTTTCATACAAAATTTATAATGGAAAATTTACAATTAAATTTTTGGGATATGGATATCAAAGCATACATTACAGAACAATTAAACGAAGAACAGACCATAGCAGCACTCCATACAAACACACCAAGCTTAATAATAGCCGGTGCATGAAGTTGAAAAACAAGAGTACTCACCTACAAGATTGCTTATCTTATTCGAGGTAAACACATTCCAGTTTCGAGGATTTTGGCCGTCACCTTCACTAACAAGGCAGCCAACGAAATGAAAGAAAGATTAGTTAAAATTTCCAAGGAGATCTCAACAGCAAAAAAAGAAACCCATAAACAAGAAATACAGAAAGAAGGAGATACTATCTCTGAATTTCTTAAAAGCATAACAAAAAATGACGAAATATTTACACCAGATTATTTCCAAACAACAAACTCATTGAAACGAATCGGGACATTTCATAGTATTTTTCTAAAAATATTAAAAGAAGATATCGAAAAACTCCAAAAAACATACACCAAAAATTTCTGAATTCTGGATACTAACGAAAGCCAAACAGTAATAAAGGAAGTATTAAAAAAAATGAATCTTCAAGACGTTTATAAGGTAAATGAAGTAAAAGTATTCATTTCTACACAAAAAAATAATGGTATAGAACCAAAAATGTATATAAATAGTAGCAAATCCGACTATGATCAACATATGGGACAGATCTACGATGAATATCAAAAAACATTGGAAAAAGCAAATTCATTAGACTTCGACGATCTATTATTGCTCCCTTACTTGTTATTCAAAAAAAACAAAGAAACACTGACCAAACGACAAAATACATTCGACTTCATCCTCGTCGACGAAGCACAAGATACAAATCGGATCCAATTTGAATTGATGAAAATGATGACGGGATGATGAGCAAATATTACGATGATATGAGATGACTTCCAAAGTATCTACGGACGAAGATGAGCACTCATGGAAAATTTCTTAAATGTAAAAAAATACCGACCAAACATCCAAATGTTCAAATTGCAGATCAATTATCGTAGTAAACCACACATTGTCGAAGCAGGGAACGCAATCATCAAAAACAATATACATCAATATCAAAAAGAGATTATCCCCCACAGAACTGGTAATGATAAAATTACTATTTTTTCTCACAGTAGTGAGATAGATGAAGCAGCAAATATCGTAGATATGATCAAGAAGATGAAAGAATGAAATAAAATCAAATCACGAGGAAATATAGCAATATTATATAGAACCAATGCTCAATCTAGTCCATTCGAACAGATGTTTCTCCAAGAAGGAATACCGTATAAAGTCTACGGAGCATTTAAATTTTTCGAGAGAAAAGAAGTAAAAGATATTATTTCCTACATAAAATATATCTTAAATCCTGCAGACAGTATCTCATTAAAAAGAATTTTAAATATCCCAAACAGAAAAATCTGAAAGACTACAATAGATCATCTCGAAGAACAAGCAATCATACAAAATATCACACTAACTGACATCATTCAAGAAGCAACCAAAGAAAATTCATCTATCAAAATAACACCACAAGCAAAAAAAGGAATTATTGAGTTCATAGAAGCAATGGGACATATACACACATTCATCAAAGAACATAGACCTGCGGAAGCTATAGACCATCTCGTCAAAAAAATAAAATATAGGGACTATTTAGTCAAAGAAGAATGAAACGAAGCAGCTGCAGAAGAAAAATTCGAAAACGTAGGACAAATCATCAATATGGCAGAAAAATATGTAGAAAAAGGTGAAGAAGTGTTGAGGCAATTTTTGGAAGAAGTAGCATTACTTTCAGATATTTCAGAAAACGAACAAGGAGATATCGATGCAGTGAAACTAATGACCGCTCACTCGAGCAAAGGATTAGAATTTCCTATTGTCTTTGTTTGTGGACTAGAAGATTATGTATTCCCCTTAGGTAATGCAATGATGGAACCAAAGTTATTAGAAGAAGAGAGAAGACTGATGTATGTAGCCGTAACAAGAGCAAAAGATGTTCTCTTTCTTTCCTACGCTCACTCAAGAATGACACGAGGACAGACAAAAAACAATCCTGCAAGCAGATTCATAGACGAGATACCGGCAGATCTATTGAAAAGATTCGATCTCTGATGAGAAGAAGAATATACACGCGGACCAGTCATCGATGAAGGAGATATTGTAAAACACAAATTATTTGGAACATGATATGTTCTAGAAATACGAAACAATCTTGCAATCGTAAAATTCCACAATCCGAAATTTTGAGTCAGAAAAATAGAAACAAGATTTTTGCAAGTCATATAAACCAGAATACAAAGTTTAGATTTCAAATTTTTTCTACAATTTACATACTCTATTATACAACATGATTAATAAAGACTTTCAGTATGCCATCATAGGTGCATCCAATAACGAAGAGAAATACGGATACAAGGTATTCAAGGATCTACTGGAATGATGATATAAAGTAATCCCTATCAATCCTAATGAGAAAGAAATATTGGGGATACAGGTCTACCCTAATCTTTCAGCTACAAGAAAAAAAATAGATGTCGTGATTTTCGTAACACCTCCCACAGTGACAGAGAAGGTATTGAAAGAAGTAAAAGAGTTGAAAATACAAAATGTTCGGATGCAACCATGAGCGCAAAGTGATGTAGCGATAGAATTCTGCAAAAAAAATTCCATCGAATGTATTCACGATGCATGCATCATGATTCAAAGGAAAAATCAAAATACTCAACGTACATAAAAAATCATACAATATTGACTTTTCTACAGCTATTTTAAACTAGTTATCAAGCAATATTTCTCATAAAAAATAGAATTGTGTCTACATCTCAATTTTCTACAAGAAAGATAAGGTAC
>CAZBWI010000038.1:0-18262 GCA_964495825.1 uncultured Candidatus Peribacteria bacterium
AGAAAAAATTCAGTCTCCACCTAAAGGAATGTGAATTTAGATTTAATTGTTGAATAGAGTGAGAAAATATGTATACTAAGTTATTGAAACTTTTAAAAGAGTATGTGAAAATTTGTTGCTAAAGTACTCTAGACCCTTAAACTAATATACTTCGTGACAAATAATTGCCCAACAGTTGCTGAAAAGTGGCTGTTTATTATTTTTGGCGATTTTAGGCTACTTTTAGTTAATCGTTAGTCTATTGTTGGTCGCAAAGCGTTTATTTATAGTTTATTGAGTTAGTTAGTAGTTTTCCCTTGAATTTATAGGGCGATTTCCTATATATCATTTCGAAAAGGAATTTTTTTTATTCCCAAAAAATCATATCATCGTATTTTACCTTATTATTTATTAGTATGGCTGAGCGAAAACCTTTAGACAAAGTGAGAAATATCGGAATTATGGCTCACATTGATGCAGGTAAGACCACTACCACCGAAAGGGTGTTGTTTTATACTGGAAAGAAACACAAGATTTGAGAAGTACATGATGGTGCCGCAGAAATGGATCGGATGGAGCAAGAAAAAGAAAGAGGTATTACCATTACTTCTGCTGCTACTACGTGTTTTCGGCATGATTACCAAATCAATATCATCGATACTCCAGGACACGTTGATTTTACCGTTGAGGTAGAAAGATCATTGAGAGTCCTAGATGGTGCAGTCGCACTTTTGGATAGTTCTCAAGGAGTAGAACCTCAGACGGAAACCGTCCGGAGACAAGCTGACAAATACGGGGTACCAAGGATCATCTTTGCGAACAAGATGGATAAACTTGGGGCTGATTTTTATATGTCTGTAGATTCTATCAAATCAAGAATCACTGACAAAGGAGTAGTATTACAACTTCCAGTAGGACAAGCTGATGAATTCAAGGCTGTCATCGATTTGCTTAAGATGAAGATGTATACTTTCGAAGGGAATATGGGTATTGATCAAATAGAACATGACATACCAGCAGATATGCTCGAAAAAGCAAAACAATACAGAGAAGAGATGATCGATAAAGTCTCTATGTTTGATGATGAATTAGCGGAAAAGTTCCTTAGTGGAGAAGAAATATCCATTGATCTTATCAAGAGAGCGATCAGAAAAGGAACAATCAATAATAACTTATATCCTATACTTTGTGGTTCAGCATTGGGAAATAAATGAGTTCAATTGGTATTGGATGCTGTGTTGGATTTTTTGCCTTCACCATTGGATAGAGGAATAATCAAAGGAACCGATCCGGATGATCCAGAAAAGATTATAGAAAGAAAAGCTGATGACAAAGAACCAGTAGCAGCTATAGCTTTCAAGATTGCTACCGATCCGTTTGTAGGTACACTTACGTTCGTAAGAGTATATTCAGGAGTTATTAGATCAGGAGATGCATTGCTCAATCCTATCACTAGACAGAAGGAAAGGGTAGGAAGGTTATTGTTGATGCATGCCAACAAGAGAGAAGAAATAGATGAAATCCATGCAGGACATATTTGTGCGTTCCTTGGACTCAAAGATACGAGAACGGGACATACACTCTGTGATATCAAGGATCCAATCTTATTGGAAAAGATGGAATTCCCTGCTCCCGTGATTGATATCGCTATCGAGCCAAAATCAAAAGCTGATCAAGAAAAAATGGGTATTGCATTATCAAAACTTGCATACGAAGACCCATCTTTCAAATACTATTCAGATCCAGAAAGCAATCAGACTATTATCGCAGGTATGGGGGAACTTCATCTAGAGATTATCGTAGATAGATTAAAGAGAGAACACAAAGTTGAGGTAAATACTGGTAAGCCTCAAGTCGCTTACAGAGAAACTATTCAGCATGATGCTGATGGAGAAGGAATCTTCAAGAGACAGACAGGAGGTAGAGGACAATATGGACATGTATTACTCCATTTGCAGAAATGTGAAAAAGAATATGAATTCAAAGATGAAGTGACCGGAGGAACAATCCCTAAGGAGTTTATTCCTGCTATTGATAAAGGAGCAAGAGAAACTATTGCACAAGGAATATTGGCATGATATCCTATCATCAACGTAAGAGTAGTTCCATACGACGGATCCTACCATGATGTGGATTCCTCAGAAATTGCGTTTAAGATTGCTACCTATAGAGCATTCAAAGATGCTTTCATGAAAGCGTCTCCATGTATTTTGGAACCTATCATGGATGTAGAAGTAGTCACTCCAGAAGATTACGTTGGAGATGTAATGGGAGATCTTTCTTCTAGAAGAGGAATGATCCAAGGACAGGACAAGAGAGGAAATGCTGCTGTTATCAGAGCTAAAGTTCCTTTAGCAGAGATGTTCTGATATACAACCGATTTGAGGTCAAATACTCAAGGAAGAGCACAATCATCTATGCAATTTTCATCATATGAAAAGGTGCCTGATAATGTTGCCAAGAAGATTATCGAAGAGAGATCTGGCAAGATCAAAGCTATGGATGCTGAATAATATTGTTTCATATATATGAAAGAGCCCTGCAGGAATGCAGGGTTTTTTTCCTTGCAAAAAATACTTCAAGTACTATATTTCTTACATGCTCAAAAAAATCGTTGTCAATGACAAGATGCAAAAAAACTACATCTACTATCTGACTGAACCGATGGGGAAGAATTTTTCTCCGTTGTTTCATCCCGAATTGACACCTCAGGAGATGCTCGAGATGGGCGTATTTTGAGGGAAATACATGACAGATTGCCAGAATGAATTTCCTTCGTCGCGATTCAAGAAAGCGAAATTATGCTCCACCAAACATGATCCGAAATTGAATTTTTTCGGTGTGAATGCATCGCAACCGTTAAAAGTCCGACAGGAAAAATGATGGATTCATCCTGATGATCCACGTGGACGATTTCAACGATATTGTAGATATTACATGGGGAGGAGAGGACCGGATGACGAACGCCAGATCAAGCGCCGGAGAGCGATCAAGAGACACATCGTTCAGATAAAAAAATGATGTTACCCGTTAGATCGGGAATGCAGAAAAAGGCAGAGGCAGGCAGTCTTGCACCGAGCGTATGACAGCAGGAAAATATAAATGGACTTTTCGCTATAATTTACTATAATTTCAGAGAAAAAACAAAAAATAATCATATGGAACAATTATACATTAACGTCAAGGACGTCGTCAACAAGAAAAGTCCTTTTTTGGCTAAGATCCCATTCTTCATTCGTTGGCTCAGAAAGACACTCCATGAAGACGGAATCAATGAGTGCCTAAAAAAATGTGGACATCTGCATGGTGTAGAATTTGCTGCAGCGGTACTCAAATATTTTGATGTAAAAGTGGAAGTAGTCTTTAAGGAACCATTATCTCCTACAGGACGTTATATTTTCGCAGCCAATCATCCGCTTGGTGGTATGGATGGTGTTGCTTTGATCAAGGCAGTTAGTGAAAAATTCATCGACTTACGATTTCCAGTCAATGATTTCCTCCTAGCTATCAAAAACTTCGATCCAATTTTTATACCAATCAACAAGCATGGATCACAAAGTCGTGAGGCTTTGGAAAAAATCAATAAGGCGTATGCATCAAGGACTCAACAAATCCTTATGTTCCCTGCAGGATTGGTGTCGCGCAAAAATGCGAAAAAAATTATGGACTTGCCATGGCAAAAACACTTTATCATCAAAGCGATAGAATATCAGAGGGATATCATACCCGTCTATATCGACGGAGAGAATTCACGTCGCTTCTATCGGATCGCGAGATGGCGGAAATGGTTAGGTATACGATTCAATGTCGAGATGCTATATCTACCAGACGAGATGTTTCGTCAGCGAGGGAAAACTATTACCATAGTTTTTGGGAAACCAGTACCTCATGGTGTTCTCAAAAAAAAATCAGCAGAAGAAGCTGCTGATTTTATACGAGGAATAGTATATCATGATCTTATCTAATGTATTGTACTGGATGGGTTTTCATCCAGTTTTTTTATTTCATACTTTCCTGCAATAATCTAGTTTGGTTTTCTATGACCAAGGCATCGATCATATCCTGAATTTCTCCGGTCATAAATACTGGTAGATTTGACCATGATTGATGGATGCGATGATCAGTGACTCTGTCCTGAGGAAAATTGTACGTCCTGATTTTTTCTGATCTATCTCAAGTTCAGATTTGGTCTCCTCTCAAAGATTTTTCTTCTGCATGTTTTTTGTCTAATTCTAACTGATATAATCTTGATTGTAAGACTGCTCGTGCTTTCTCTTTATTTTGGAGTTGTGATTTGCTATCGCCGATATTAACGATGATCCCACTTGGAATATGACGTAATCTTACTCCTGTTTGATTTTTGTTGGCATTTTGTCATCAGCTTGATGATGCAGCATATGTATCTATCTCTACGTCTTTGGGGTCGATCTTGAAATCGATATCTTCAGCTTCCGGCATAATAGCTACGGTGACCGTTGAAGTATGTACTCTTCATTGACTTTCCGTGGCAGGTACTCTTTGTACTCTATGGACACCACTTTCAAACTTCATGATGGAATAGACTTTGTGGCCGCTGATTTTTACCATCACAAATTTAATTCCTCAGATATCCGAAAGCTGTTCTTCGACAATTTCTGCTTTCCATCATTTCTTCGCTGCATATCCTAGATACATTTTCAATAATTCTGCTGCAAACAATCATGCTTCATCGCCTCATGCTGCTGGTCTGATTTCTAGATAAATATTCTTATCATCATTTGGGTCTTTGGGTAATAATTCTATTTTGATCTTTTGTTCCAATGTTTGTAATTGTTCTTCTCCTTCTTTTAATTCTTCTTTGGCCATCTCTATTATTTCTGCATCACTTTCATGGTTGATGATCTCTTTAGCTCACTTTACTTGTAGATCATATTTTTTATACAATTGAATCAGATCAAAAATATCTTGAAGATTCGATATTTCTTTGTTGATTGCTATTGATTTTTTGGTATCAGCAATAATCTCAGGATCCATAGATTGTTCCCTGAGCTCAAGATATCTTTTTTCTATATTTGCTAATTTGTCTAACATTTTTTATCATTAAGAACTAAATTACATTGTAGGTATATGGTGTAATCTAGTCGTTAATAAAATACCTGTCCGATAATAGTAAAAAGGAAGTTAAAAATTGCTGTTGTGATAGTAATAAAGAGAGGACTTGCGAGATACACAAATGCAATAACGAAAATAACTCCAAAATGTGCATTTTTTTCCATCCATTCTGCTCATGTATGCCATCGAATTTTTATCAATCTATATCCATCCAATGGTGCGATAGGGATAAGATTGAAGATGGCGAGTGCTATATTCAAAAAACTGAAATTGATCCAAAAAGTGTTCATGAGATCTACATTGTTCAAAAAGATATCATTTGGCGTACCTCCTATAATTTTGGTATAGATCAGAATGATGAGGATTCCTATGATAGCCAATATCAGATTTGTTGCTGGACCTGCGAGCGCTACCATAAGTTCTCCTTTGCGAGGATGTTTATAATACAATGGATTGATCTGTACGGGTTTCCCTCGTCAGAAATGTGCAATGAAGACCATAAGGAATCCGATAGGATCGATATGTTTTATTGGGTTTGGTGTTAATCTTCCTTGGAGCTTTGGCGTAGGATCTCAGAGACGATAAGAAACATATGCATGCGCATATTCGTGCAGGCCTATGGAAACAGCAAGGATGATTACAAGTTCTATAATCTCGATGATTCACATAATTCAACTAACAACTAAAAACTAACAACTAACAATTTTGGAATATTTTTACTTATTATTTATTTTTTTTAATGTTTTGATGCTAGATATTAATATTTTTAGAATCTCATGACCTAATGGATATATACTTTGATATTGAGTTTGATTAATATATCAAGTATCTTGTAAAATATCGAGTCGATATAAGGTTTCATTAACTTCCTTGAGAGCAATATTCATTTTGTTGATAAAATCAGCTTTTGACTGTCAGAATTCCGCTTCACGAATTATTGCTCAAATACTTGTCCTTATCTTACTAATTGTTTGCTAAGTATAAATTCTTGTTTTTGTTGCGATAGATGTTGGTAAAGTTTGACAACTTTAATGCTAAATTCATAACTTTTTATTCTTATTCTTAATACACTTCCTGTCATGTTTGTTCGATATATAAATTCATTCGTTGTTAGTTGTTCACTGTTAACTGTTAGTTTAGTCAATGGCGTTAGTTAAAAAGTTTGAGAAGTTATCGAAGTTTCGTACCTTCTTTCCGTCGATATGAACATTGGTGACGAGTTTGAGATTTTTATAGATATAATTTCTTCGATTGTATTCATCGATATCGGTGGTTTCACCAGTGCCTCGGAGTTTTTGTATGATGTCTGGTTTGAAATTGATAGTGAGGTATTTATTTCAGAGAATTACGAACGGCATATCTTTGGAATAAATAGCGTTGATCTCAGTCAGTGGTTTTTTCTTCCCTTTTTCATCTGCAGCTATGTATTGTTTGAGGAGAGTGGTAAGTTTCTGGTTTTGATACTGAGATGGATTGATGTCAGATTTGTCAGTACTAAAAAGCTTTGTGAGATCCTGTTTTAGTCACATATCCACCGTACTAATAATGAGATCATAATCACCAACCATCAGCCTACCTTGGAATTCTTCAGGTGTTTTTACTTTATCAAAGATGAAATTTTCCGTAATATCTGCATTCTTAAAAATCTCCTGCATCCTTTGGACGATGAAATTACTGAGAGGATTATCGTAGTATACTACCATGAGTTTTACTGGTGTAGGCGTATATCATTCTTCTGTTGTTTTTGGGATGACATTGTAGATATCGAGATTAGCAATTACTTTTTTGTTTGTTTTTTCATAGCCATAAATAGTATATTTATTGACTCATGTTCAGATATTTTTTTCCTGTACTCAAAATGTATACCGTCATGTTTTTCCTCACTTAACGAAATGTTTTGGGGTATATGTTTTGCCTTGATATGATATCGTAATACTGTCATATGCTTGATCAAACACCAATTCTGTAGGTAGCGATGCTCATGTATCTATAAAATAGACGAGTTTCTGATTTTCACCTTTGAAAGAAATAGATGGGGGAAGTGATTTGACATCCATATCTATCAAGTCATCTTTGGTAATAATATTTTCATTATATTCACGATTCAATAACTCCTTGACGCCAGCTCCTGTAGATTGGAATACATCAAAGAGGCCGTTATCGTTCTTTTTGAAATACTCCTCATATCAGCTTGCATAAAAATTGTGCTTGATGAGTCATCCGAGTACCCTTCTTCACCTAACAAGGATTTTATTGGATTGGGTATTGAAAAAAATCATGATAAGTTGGTTTGTTAGTAATTTTTTCGCTTCATATCCATTGAGTGTTTCATCACCTACATATGCATCTATGATGGATTTTCCTGATTTTTCTATATCTTTTTTGAATGTATCAAAAGAGGTCATATTTTTGACCTGATAAAAATTCAAATTAGTCTGGTTGCAACTGACGAGATTAAATACTAAGCTGTATTCATCATTTGATTGGCTGACTAAATTGGCACAGTTAGTATACACGGGTTTAAATGCAAATATGGATTTATAATCAACAAGCTCAGCATTGATAAGTATATGCTTAGGAAGAATATAGTTCGTGAAAAAGAGAAGATTGTCTGAAGATGCAGTCGGAAAGCTTACTTTGAGAGTAGTATTTACATCCTTGGTAATCGTGATATTGTTATATTGGGTCAGGGCACTGAGTTTTCGCATATTGTTGCGAAGAATTTCATTGTATGTGAAAAAGATATCTTCAAGCGATACTGGGGTACCATCAGACCAAATAAATCCTTTATTGAGACTTACAGTATAGGTCTGATTGTCTTTGGTAGTTACCGTACACAGATCTGGGATATAGGCATCGAAATTTGAGGTATAAGATGGTTTGAGGCATGCATTAAATAATAATCCTTGATAGAAATTACTCTGGATATCGTTGCGGAGATAAGGAAGATAAGAAGTGCTGCCAAAGATTCCTTCTACAAAAGTACCTCACTTGGTATTTACTTGGGTAGAAGAGAATTGTACATAGTGATACCCGATATAGATACTTACTAATATCCAAAAAAATAAAGATAAAAAAAATGTATATCTCAGAATATCTTTCACGAGTTTTCTTTTGATGGAGAAAATCATGATCTACTTGGTATACGGTAAAATAAGTGAAGCGAGAAGAAAAGCAATACCAGCAACCAAAGCTACTTTTTTGAGTTTATTTTCGAGTGTTTTTTTACTACCATATTCATTTCCTCAGGCCATACCACCGATTCCTAATCCTAATCCGCCTTTTGGTGACATAAGTAGAACTGATCAGATGAATGCTATACCTGCAAGTACAAGTATGATAATCAAAAACGTGCGCATTTTTTTAATAACAAAAAATAAAGTGTTTTTACTATATATATCCAGCTTAGAAATTCAACTGGAATACAACAACACAAAAGATTGCCAAATATTTGTATAAACTTGGGGAATTATAATGAAAATAGCTAAAAATTGCTGTAATTACAGCAATTTTTAGTCGATATTAGCATATTATTGCGTGTCCATTATAGAAGAGATTATATTGTTTAGTTGATGATTGCGAAGTTTACGATGAGATATCCTGCACCGAGTACGAGTATTCCGATAAACATGTAGAGTAGTGAGTTCTTAATATTCTTGACCTGAGCGGGATCATCTGGTTTTGTAAGTAATTTGATAGTCTGGATGATGATGATGATAAGAATAACCAATGATGCTATTCATAAGGCATAATTGATGACTTGATAAAGGATAGGGATATTTTTGTCTGCTAATACTCATGATCAGATTTCTCCGAGATTAGTGACATCCTTGACGACATCCTGCTGTTTTCCATAGATTGCTTGGACAATTTGTTTTGCAGCGATGATGAGGAGCATGGAGATGACATTCCATCCGATCAATGTCCCTGCTTTTTTTTGAGCATCTGCATCGCTTCCGAAGATAAAGGTGATGACACGTCCTACGAGAATGATGAACATTGCACCGAGTACAAGATAGATAGCAAATTTGATAAATGGATAGACGATATTGTTATACAATTTTTCCGCTATGCTTCATCATAAAATTTCTCATGTTGGTGGATTGAGGATATCATAGATATTTTGACCGATGAATTTTGCACTCATAATGACGATGATACCAATAATTCCAAAGACGATATATCTAGTGCCTTCTTTTACAGCATTTTCATCACTGGAGAACATAAGTTTATAAAATCAGAGAATAGCTGAGAGGATACCAATAATGACGATCAATGGTACGAGTACATTCATGATTTTGTCGAACAGGAAATTTTGGAGTCATTGAGTTCCTACCGCGCCTTCTGCTGCTTCTAGGTTTTTGCTTATCGGCTCGATGCTCCTGCTAAGTGCAAGATCAAATCTTCTAGCTTCGACAACTTCCACGGTAGTAGTTCGCTTATTGTTGTTAGTGTTTGCATCGGTATAGGCAGCGGCGTTAGGATAGATAGTACAAGTAAGTGTTTTCTGACCTAATGATTGAGAAAAAATTGGAGCAATTCTGATGTTTACACCGACTTTTGTTCATGAATTGACGACAAAACTACTAAGGACACGTGATTGATAAACAACAAGATCTTGTTCGTCTCGTGCGCATTTCAAAAATCCTGCAGCAACATTGGAACGTATCAGTGAGGTATCTCATTGATTTTTGAATATAATCTGCACTTCAGGGCTTGATCCTTGTGCTATGAGATTGGATGTCGCAGACAATCAAGGTGATTCATCGATAGCGATATCGATTCCAGAAATAAGTGTATTAAGATTTGTGCATTCAAGTGCTGTATATTTATATGTTTGTCGGTTTCCATTAATTACTCCATTCATACATGAGAGTGGGGCAGAAAAATTATCATCACAAGTCTTTGGAAATTCAGCTCATGTTGTAGAATATCCAAATACTGTTTGCCCATGATGAATTATTCATCATGATCGTTGATCACAATCTTTAGGTACACCTGCTTGGCATTGTGCAAGCGTATAAGGGTAAGTTGAAGGATTTTGAAGTGTTGTTCAACTAATACAGGTGAGAGTTCCTGCAAATTGGTCACACCCAGCACTATAATCTTGTCCAGTATTGGTTCGAAGTATAGAAGAATATCCGGTTACCGTTTGTCCATCGTTGATGATTCCTCAAGACCATCAGGTACAATTCTGTCCGTGTACAAATGCGACCAGCGAAAAAGCTATCGTCATGATGAATCCGACGATTTTGCTTACCTGTGTAGTGATGTTGCTTACGTTCATTGTCTTATGTTTTGGGTATAAAAGATTCCTTTTTGAAGAATGATCATATTCGCTGAAATAGTCATATGATTTCTCTTGCTATAGGAAGATGTGGAAGATGTTTCAACTGTATCGCCATGATCAAGTATCTGGTAATAAGTAATCCAAATCATGTATAATATGTTCGTACAGTGAAATCGATATTACCGAAGTAGATGATTCCTGTCAGTAAAAATATTCAGATGATATATTCGCTAATGATAGGAGTATTATTCTGGATATTCAATATGTGGCTGTATACTTCTTTTTCATACATCACTTCTTGAGATAAGGTATATGCTTTCATAGGTCTAAAAAGATGGATAAATAATTTTCCTATATATATCAAAAATCATGTGATATATCCTCGTAGCTCTTCTGGATTTTTGAGGAAGAGCGAATTGAGTCGATGTTTCGTACTCATACTTATGACATCGATATCCGAAATGAGTGATGCAATTCTTAGTGTTATGATAAGTATGATGATACTACTGATGGTGATATTTCCGAACATACAGAAGATAATGAAAAGGATCCATCGAAAAATTGATTCCTTGATCCATCGGGTCGGTTTCTCGAAATTATGCAACTGATATCGTAAGTATATATTATACAGGGGGAGATAGGTGAGAATGATATTTTTTTTATTTCATTTGACCGTATAATTTTGTGTAGCATAATCTCCTCACCTTATCAAACTAATGTCTGAAAGAATGCTTATCATACTGATAGTGAGAAGAAAAATCAAAATAAAGATACTGGTCGTATAGACGACATTCAAAATATCCAATGCGAAGAGATAATGCAATACGCCTGTGGTAATAGTAATGAGTCCAAAGAGAATGGTGATGTATCAAAATTTCACATAGTCACGGATAAATGCTTTGTCATTTTCGGAGAGATCTAGGTTATTTTTTTTGAGCATATGTTGAACCAATGGAGAAAAAAACAGTGCTGCTGCGAGTGAAAGTTGTATCTTGGTGTTGGTGTCTCTGATGTTTGTTTCTTCTGCCATACTCAATTAAAAGACTAAAACGTTGTGATTTTGGATATGGGATTAGGTTCTTATATCTTTCACCTTGTCCCTTTTTTGTTGTTTGATTATTTTACGTCTGTTGTGATAAATTCTCTTTCTTCCGGAGATGCTAATATTTTGACTCATACATGCTGGCTTCCTGCGAAGATCAATCCTTCTCAGATACCTGATGCTACCAATCTTCTTTGTTCGGCGTCAGACAATCATAATAATTCATTCAATGCTTTGATGGATGTTGTGGATTGTTTCAATAGGATCTGTAATGCACAGTTGGAGATGATCGGCTTACCATATTTGCTTCTGACGAAGTCTTCGATATCTTGTGAAATTACCGTAATGCCGAGTCCGTATTTTCTCGCTCTCTTGGTAAGTCCAAAAAGGAATTCAGCTGATGTTTCGTTTTGGAACATAATCCACGCTTCGTCGCAGGCGAGCATCCTTTTTTTCTTGTGAGATCTGACTTTGGTTCGGATCCAGTTCAATACATTGAACATCGCTGGCGTCTTCAAAGCATCTTCTAGATCTCTGATGCTTATTACCGTCAACTTATTGTTGATATCGATATTGGTATAGTTATTGAATACCTTTCCAAAGGTTCCATTAACATATTTACTCAATCTCAGTGCTAATCTATCTCCGCCTTCCATACCTTCCAAGACATTCATGAGATCACCCATGATCGGTGGCTGTTTTCCTTCATAATTCTCATTGTCCATAGAGAATCCCTTGAGCGAATATGTACTCTGCAATGCTTTGTCGAGCAGCGCTTCCTCTTCCGGCGTACATCCTCCGATAAGGATCTGGATCATTCCTATGAGGTTCATGATATGACTTCTCAAGAGATCTCATTTGCCATATTCTACATCCTCGATTTTTGGTGGAATATCGAAAGGATTGAGATATTGCTGAGAATTCGTCGCGATATTTACATAAGTTCCTCCGACTTTCTGGCAGAGTGCCTTATATTCGTTTTCCGGATCAATGATGATAACATCGATGCCATTGATGAGATATCTCAATGCCTCCAATTTAACTGTAAATGATTTTCCAGCTCCTGATGTAGCAAGTATTACACCATTCATATTTGGCAGTTTTTGGTTGTACCTATCAAAGATTACCAGTCCTCAAGTATGTAAGTTGATACCATAAAGAATTCCTGTATCTTGGACCATATCATTTGATATAAATGGAAATCCACCGGCTAATGATGAGGTTACTGAACTTCTGCTGATTCATAATTCATCGGTACAGAGAGGCAATCCTGATGAGAATCCTTCATCCATTCTTTGGATAGCGTTCTTGATCCTAATTCCGTATCCTGATATTTTTTGTTCGAATTTTTTTCCGGTTTCTTTTAATTTTTCTTCGGTATCTTCATAGATGTTGATATAGAAGGAATTTTCAAAATATCTTTCTTCTCTAGTGGTTAATTTTTCTCTGATCATCTCGACATCCCTATATTGTTGTTCAACTTCCGTATCAAGTGTGATACCTTTTTGCATGGCATCTTTCACCTCTGCTTTGAGTTGTGTTGCTCTATTTTTTAGCATTGATTGTATAGCTGCATCATCTTCTGGATAGATGAATCGGCTCATATCCCGTTTTGCATGAAATCCAAAAATATCTCTTGTCCGCAATGCATCGATATATGACGGATAACTCTGTGCATAATAAGTTTTTCAAAATATTCCTGATACATTATAATGTGTAGGTTTAAATTCCCAGTATGATGGTGCTATGTGTGTTTTGTAATCGTTGATGACGCTGGTATATTCTTTTTCTGCTTCCATGATAAATTGTCTGAGTTTACTCGTGAGTAACTTATCATTGTATTGATCATCAGGAAGTGAAAGTAGATACTTTACTTGTTCTCTGAGCTCCTTATCTTTGATTTCTGCATTTTCGGGTAATACTTCTTTTTTGCTACCGAGTAACCCTGTAGTTCCGGCAGCCGGTCATTTCTTTGTAAACAGACTAGGAAAAATTTCTGACAATATCTTGTCAAAGAATCAGAGCTTTGGTTCTTTAGCCGGTGCCTCAAACAGCGGGTATCCGCCATCAGCAACGAGCGTACTGTAATCGGTATCGTAGACGACGTTTTGGATAATATCCATAATGTAATGCTAAGTGGTAAATATACCTTGGTTTATTATATTCAAGTATACTCACCATACTATAAGAAGCAAAAAAACCACCTCCATCGCTACTATTTAGCGTTGACAATTAAAAAAATATCTAAAAATTGTTGACTTATATAAAAAAATAAGAAATTTGTTTATATGAAACCATAGTGAGATGGACATTACTTTATTTGTTATTATTCATAGTCTTGACAAGTCAATTATTGATGGTAAAGAAAAAAACCATGTTTTATCAACATTAACATAAAAGCATAAGACATGTTATTATAAGTATGTTTAACGATCAAATGATAGGAGTATAATACAATAACAAGGGTTTTTTTATGGTAAATTTATACGATACTTTCCGCCATCCGATCGACTTTGAATCCCTTTTTCGCTAAATTCAGCTTCGTAAAAATGATATCCATGAATTGCTTGATATTGGGTCATTTCAAAATGATGTTGTATCTGTATTTCCCGAACATTTTGTAGATGAGTGGAGGAGTGGAGTAGATTTCAAGATCTGTAATCTGATATTTCTCTTTGAGATAGAGAAGTTCTTTGTATAAGGTATCGACCTTGGTATACAGCGATTCTTCAATCTCATTTTTGTACAAGATGACGCATAATTCACCAAAAGGTGGATAGCCATTCACTTTCCTAAAGACATTATCTTCTTCATAAAATTTCTCTTTGCTCATTTTGCATGCATTGCGAATGCTGTACTGGTCTGGATTAAATGACTGTACGATGAAATTAGCTGTTGTATGTTTGACAAAAGTTTCATACAAAAAATAGAAATTTCTTTCCGCAGAAGTATAATCAGGGATGTTCAATCCCAAGTCCGCATTCAAAAAAATGACGAGGTCGAAAGGTGTGTTGATAGGAGGACAGGTGAGGAGAGAAGTTCAGATGATGATCTGGTGGTCGAATATTTGGTCTTGTAGTTTCTTGATTTTATTGGGAGAATTGACTGTTTCGGACTCTATTATGAGTGCTTCTTCCCCGTATTCTTTTTTGAGAAACTCAGCGACTTTCTGTGTCCCCCAACCAAAATCCTTTATCTTCTGACTATGACATACCGGACATGTAGTCGGGACAGTATATTGTGTTTTACAAATATGACAGAGTCCTATCGTTTCACCTGAATTCAATTTATGATAACTGATGCTGACGGAACAATTCTTGCATTTCGGGATGTTTCAACATTCGTGGCAGATGATACCTCACGCATATCCTTTCTTATTTACAAGGATGCCTATTCTTTTGTTTTGCTTGAGATATTTCTCTATACCATGGAGTGCTAACTGAGAAAAGTGGGGAGAGAGCTCCTTAGTCATATTCACCAAGAAAATAGACTTCTTGGTATTGTTGATAGTGTGATCAAAACGTTCATAATTCATAATATCCTATACTTATGTATTAGAAAAAAAGAAAAAAGCCCAAGTAGGAAGGTAAGGTTGACTTTAAAAGGGGAATTGATATAAATTAGAAAACAAAATATAAAAATTATGCAGTACAAAGGAAGTATTATGGGCAAAATGGTTGATCATAAACGACGATTTACTATGCCTACAAAATGGATCGACAAAGAAAATGCGGAATTCTGTTTTGTTGCTAATACATTTGAGCAAATTACGGAACTAAGGCTATATCCTCTTTGTGAGTGGGAAAAATTATTACATTCTTTACCAAGCGATAAGGAAAAATCTGATATTGCGAAGCGAACAACACATGTAGAGCTCAAAAGTGGAAGATTGCTTCTTCCCAAGGGTTGTATATGGAAAAAAATCGACCTTATCGGTGTTTTGGACTTTATTATCATTATCGAGTCCATGGTATAATGATATTGAATCTGCTCGTTGTGAGCAGATTTTTTATCAAAAAAATTCCTGGATTGTTTCGACGAGTGGTTTATATTCTGTGATTTGGCTCAATTTCTGTTTCAGTTCCTTGGATCACGGGATTCACTTCAAATATTGGAAAAGATGTTTTCTAAATTCCACAATGACTATTTGTGGGATGTTTTTTTTTATTATCTTAACTATGTCTGGCATCTCCAAAACTTCCATGAAATTTGCTTTCTGTTTCTGAAAAAATTGTTCATATGCGACCATATAATCAAGATGTTTCAATATTGTTTCCTGCAATTCTTTTCTGCTCGGCGTATGCGGCGTGAAGATCCGTGGATTTCCAATAGCAGCTTGCCCGATCATGACTCAATCCAGATTCCCTATCACGTCTTTGATGTTATCATACGAACGAATTCCTCAATTTCAGATTATCTTGCACTCAGGGACTTGGGATCTGGGATCTGGGATATAGTCCTTGTTTCTATTCCCTTGTTCTTGATTCCTGCTTTTTTGTGTTTGTTTTTTTAATTCATAGATAAACTTCCAATCTACATCGCCTGAATATACTTGTTTCGTCGTTCTTCCGTGCACGGAAATCATATCCACATACTTGCTCGCTTTGACAAGAAATTTCATTTGTTCTGTTCTATCGGGTTCATCGAGACCAATTCTTGTTTTGATGCTGAATGGTACCTTCACAGTGTTACGTAGTTTTTTTATCAGGTTCAATGTTTTTTTTCTATTTTTCAATAATGCACTTCCTCAGCCGGTATTCATGACATTCTTTGCGGGGCATCACATATTCAATTCTATTCACGAGAATACTTTTAGGTATTTGTTTTCTATATCGCTGAAACATTGTACGAGCATTTTCTCATCAGATCAGAAGATCTGCGCTATTACATTTTTCTGACTTTTGTCAGTCAAAAGGTGTTTGATCACGCCGGGAGGATTGATGATGTATCCATCTGCGTTCATAAATTCAGTCCGAAGATATAATTCATATTTTTCCTTTTCTCCGTATTTCTGAAAAATCTCCTTCACAATCTGGCGGAAGGCACAATCAGTAAATCAGTCCATAGGTGCTAAACCTAAAATCATAATTACCAATTACAAATGACAAATTATCAATGGTAATGTAATGAAAATGATGAAAATTTCCAGCAGGAAAATATTGTTTTCTTATTCATAAAATATATAGGTCAAGTATGAATAGATTACGTCGAAAAATAGATAATTTTTTTCGGAAGCTGGAAGGACGATTCAGATCGTTATTGTTTTTTTTGCTCATTCTTTCACTCTTTCTTGTCTTTCAATACAAATGGCAGAATCCCGGTATGACACCATTGATGCCCATCAGGTTTGTTGGGGATATAGTCGATGGAAAATTTATATTACCTCGTCATTTTCGAGTACCTATCCAACAGATTTCCAACAATATGATCTATGGTGTGATAGCAGGGGAGGATCAGAGGTTCCTTGATCATCGAGGTGTGGATTTACAAGCCTTGCGGGAGGCATTCCAGAAGGATGTTAGAAGTCAATCATTTGATGTGTGATGAAGTACTATTACCCAGCAGACTGCCAAAAATCTTTTTCTCTGGCCGAATCGTTCGTTTTTCAGAAAAGCAGTGGAATTCTATTTCGCTCTCATGATGGAACTCTTGCGGAGCAAAGAAAGAATTATGGAAGTGTATCTCAATATCATAGAATTCTGAGACGGAATTTACGGAGTAGAGCAGGCCGCACAATATTATTTTCATACATCCGCAGCAAAGCTTACACAGAGTCAGGCAAGCTTTCTTGTAGCTATCATGCCCAATCCAAGATATTATCAATTACATAAATATAGTTACCTGATCACAACAAGAAAAACAATTATCAGTGGTATGATGAGTAACATAAAAAGGAACAAGGAGATCAAAGCATTCGTAGAGAAAACGAAAGATTAACGCATATGTCTTTTTTTGTATCTTTTTCTAAGTTGGCGATAGATAAACCACACAATAATGCAAATCAAAATCGCGAGGACGACGATATCTACGGTGTGGCTGTATTTCATTACTAATTCTCGATTCTCTTTGAGATATTTACCGACCAAAGTCAAAAACGTATTCCGGAGTCCTGCTCAAATGATAGTATAGATGATGAATTGACTCAGATGCATTTTCCCCATTCCCGCAGGTAATGAAATTAAGTGCCTTACTACCGGAATAAATCTGCTAATGAAAATTGTGATATGTCATTTTTTCTTGAAAAAATGCTCAGTGGAATCCAATTCTTCTTGATCCAATAAAAAATATTTTCAGAATTTTCTGACGAAGGGTTTACCTCCATAATATCCTATAGCATACGATATCAATGATCCGATAATACTTCATAACGTACTTATCACTATTACGCTTCGTAAACTGAAATGTTTCATTGCTACCAAAAATCCGGCAAACGGCATGATGGCTTCACTTGGTACCGGGAAGATCATACTCTCCATTATCATTCAAAGAAAAACAGTGATGTATCCGGTCTGTTGGATAAATGCGGTGATATAGGTTGCAAGGAATTCAGTGATTCACATGGTAGTAAGAAGTATAAGTAAATATATTTAAAGAAACATATATGTATATGATACCAAAAAGCAATCTCTACTCTCAAAGGAAAAGATATTGTTTATAGGGTATATAGTATTTTCTATGGAGAGATAGAGATTCTGTAAAAAAAAGAATAAAAAATATATAATGTTATAGCAAAGTAGAATTGTCAGTAGATTTCCAAAAATAGAATTGTCAGTTTTATCTTGATACAAGTTTCGTGAATTGTAGCTCATGCGCTCATGAGAATATCTTTATATGACCGTACATTGATTCTTTTATAGTAA
>CAZBWI010000039.1:0-4761 GCA_964495825.1 uncultured Candidatus Peribacteria bacterium
CCTATGACGGACCTCCATTCGCATCAGGGACTCCGCATTTTGGACACGGACTCGTAGGATCGATGAAAGACACTATCCTCAGATACAAGACCATGAAAGGATATAGAGTCAACAGAGATCGATGACGAGATTGTCACGGACTACCAGTAGAAAAATATGTAGAAAAATTATTATGAATAGACGGGAAAAGAGACATCGAAGACAAAATCGGCGTCGAAAAATTTATCGAAGAATGCAGAAAATCTGTCAGCAACACCAGCGATGAACGGAGAATTTTCGGCGATCGGATTGGAAGACGAGCAGATATGGATCATGCCTATTATACCATGGATCTTGATTTCATGGAATCAGTAACCTGGGTATTTCAAAATATGTACAAACAAAACTTAGTGTACAAATGATTCAATGTCCAATGGATGTGTCCAAGCTGTGCTACTACCCTTTCCAATGCTGAAGTAAACGAAGGATACAAAGATAAGCAAGATCCAGCAATCACCATAAAATTCCCATTATTACGGGATAAAATAAACAATCAATGGAATTTCGATTTCAACAAATACGAGATGACCGATGATGGATATATTCAAGTCGTCGACTGCATCATCAAACGTGATGGTAAAATCTTTATGAATTATAGCGTCAAAGGTCAGAAATATGTTTGTCCAGGAGGAAAAGTAGATAAAGGTGACTCATTAGAATGAACAGTAAAAAAAGAAATCAAGGAAGAATTGTGAGTCGAAGTAATAAAAATAACACCACTCGGAAGTATCAAACAGATCCTCCGCGGAGGGTTGTTTAATCTCAATATGTTCGAGATAGAAATCGAGGGAGAACCAAAGATTATGGAACCGGAAAAATTGCCGCAGATGGTACGGGCAGAAGTGATTCCGTCAGACAATTCACTCGGATTCGCAGTCAAGATAGAAAACACCATCATCGACGACGATATGGAGATCATGAGCCAATTCTACGACCTCTATCTCTATGAGAAAAAGATTTACGAACATACAGATCCAAATGCGAAACTCAGCGTCTTGGCATGGACAACAACGCCATGGACATTACCAAGCAACATGTTCTTGGCGGTAGGAAATCACATCCGCTATGCCTGTGTCTATGACCAAGGAGCAAAAGAATATTTTGTTATAGCAGAAAATCTTCTCAAAAACTATTATAGGAATCCCGAGGAATACATTCTCATCAAAACCATCCAAGGAGAAAGTATGGTCGGATTAAAATACGAGCCACTTTTTCCACATATCAACAACAGCAAGATAGAAAAAAAATACAAGGAACAGTTCTTCAAGATCATCCCAGGAGAATTCGTTAGTACCGAAGACGGTACCGGTATCGTACATATCGCACCAGCATTCGGTATGGAAGATTTCAATGCTGTCGCACAGTTTATGCCGAGAGAATTCGCCAAAGATCGATTATTCCTTCCGGTGAACGATTATGGAGAATTTACCGATGAAGTACCAGAATGGAAATGAACAAGAGTCTATGATGCGAACAAAGAGATAATCCAACACCTAAAAGAAAAAGGGAAACTTATCGGACAAAGATCATACGAGCACTCCTATCCGCATTGTCGGAGATGTGA
Source organism: uncultured Candidatus Peribacteria bacterium (assembly GCA_964495825.1). GTDB lineage: Bacteria > Patescibacteriota > Gracilibacteria > Absconditabacterales > Absconditicoccaceae > CAJBLF01. The sequence goes on from CAZBWI010000039.1 coordinate 1,604, forward strand.
CACGCCATTGATCTCCAAAGCATTGACGAGCCGATTCATCAAAGAGCCATCATTGACAGATATTACAGTACCAAATGCGGAAAAAATAGGATTCGTACCGGAAGGAGTGAAGAAGAGATTTATCGATGTCTTGAAGACAGCACCTGATCGGAATCTCGCAAGAAACAGATACCGATGAGCTCCTATCCCGGTTTGGGAAAACACGAAAAAACCTGAAGATATCATCGTCTGCGGAACACTCGAAGAGATTTATCAACATACAAGAGAAGGATCACAAAATATAACCAAAAACATCCTAATCAGACACGCAAGAACCAATTACAATGAAGAACATAAACAAGATAGTCTAGGAAATGCTATCCTCACAAAATTATGAAAAAAACAAGCAAAACGACTAAAATCATGGCTCAAAAAAGCAACCAAAAAAGATAAGCAAATACATATCTACATATCACCGTTACAAAGAGCATTGTTTACTATCCTACCATATTTGGAAAGTAAATATAGTAAAGAAGATATGGAAAAACTCCAAAAAGCATATCAAGAGACAAGATATATCTTCCAAGAACTTCGAAACAAGAACGAACTCATCTCATACCTCAAAAAACCTGAAACACAAAAAACATTTGAACTGATCCCTCATGTCTATGTAGATTTCAGATTAACGGAATATATCCTACCAGAAATACAGGATAATAATTTTGATTGTTCACTCATTACGTCGATACCAACAAACGAAAGATTGTATCCAAATGCAGAATCATTGGACGACCTCAAAGCAAGAATCACAGAGTTCCTTAACGAGGTAAATACAAAACATAAGACAGAGACAATGGTATTTGTATCACATGCAGAACCAATAACCATGGCAAAAAACATTTTCAAACCATTTGATTATCTCACCAAAAGAGAAGACAACTATATGCACAATAAAACTATGGAAAGCTACAGACCAGAAATTCATTATCGAGACAACGACAGAAAAGCGGAAATAGATCTTCATAAACCATACATCGACAGCTACCGATTCAAAAAAGGAAACAAAGAATATCGCAGAGTCCCTGAAGTCATGGACTGCCGATTTGAATCAGGGTCTATGCCATTTGGACAATGTGGCTACACAGGAGAAGATACTATCAAAAAATACAAAAAACCGTTTGTCTATCCAGCAGACTTTATCATGGAAGGATTGGATCAAACCAGAGGATGGTTCAGATGAATGCACGTCTGTGGAAATGCAATCATGAAACAGAACTCGTACAATAATGTAATCATCAATGGACTCGTCTTAGCCGAAGACGGCAAGAAAATGTCAAAAAAACTCAAAAACTATCCTGATCCAGAATATCTCTTTGGAAGATATGGAACTGATGCATATAGACTCTATCTCCTGTCTTCACCAGCAGTCAGAGCTGAACCAGTAAGATTCAGTGAAAAAGGAGTGGATCAAATCTACAAAGATTTCACCTCCTCCATATTGAATGCATACAAATTTTTCGAAACCTATGCAAATGTAGATAAACGAACAACAGAAAATACCACCCTCTACTTTATGAGACATGCAAAAGCAGAAGGAGTAGAGAAAGAAAGTTCGCTCACCCAAGAAGGGATAGAGAGCATAAAAAACAAAAATTTCATAGAACATGTCCTTAGAATCAATCCTGACTTTATTTATACCAGTACCGCACTGAGAGCGATACAAACCGCAGAAGAAGTAGCAAAAATCATGAAAGAATACAGAGGAAAAAAAGTGAATATCAAAAAAGATGAAAGATTATGGTCAGGAGAAACAATGAATACAATAGACATATATAAGAAACTCACAAAAAAAGGAGGAAATATCCTCATGATCTCACATGACGTAAATTTCGACCAACTCTGGAAATATCTCTATGGAACAAAAGTGTCGCTCAATACATGAGAAGCAATCAAACTCCCAAATACTGTCATCACTAACGAACTCGATAAACGAATACTCGCAGAGTTGCACAATCTATGAATACAGTTCCAACAGGAAATGGAGAGCTACTCCCTCGACACAAGTGCGAAACTTATACTTGGATTCATAGAAAAACTGAATAATCGATTTATCAGAAGATCAAGAAGAAGATTCTGGGCATCAGGCATGGACAAAGATAAAATATCCGCATATAGTACGCTTTTTGATGTATTACAAAGCTATCTCAAAATCTGTTCATCATTCGCACCGTTCATCAGTGAATATATCTATCTAGAATTACAGAAATTCACAAAAGATGGAAAAAAGGAAGGAGATTCCATCCATCTCCAGCATCTACCAATCTATTCAAAACACTACATAGACAAGCAATTACTCGAAGAAATAGAAGTTGTCAGAAGAATTATCTCACTAGGGTTATTTATTAGATCAAAAAATAAGATAGCAGTAAAACAACCGCTCGCCAAAATGGAGATAAGACTATAATATACACATTCGTGGAATATTGCTGATGTAATCCACTCGCTATCACTTGCATGATTCGTAATATTTACTCTACAAAAAAAACACAAATTCCCTCCAAAGAATATATTACACATAATAAGTTTTGACTTGCAAACACTAATAAATTATATATCTTAGTAATAACCTTTTATACCTTTACATATACGCGCAATGCCAACAAAAAAACCTGCCAAGAAAACTCCAGCCAAAAAGAGCACTGTAGAGATGAAAGCAAAAGCATTTGCAAAAAATGTCGAAAAAGAAGCTAAAGTACTCACAGACGAAAGCAAAATCATCGGAAGCAAAATCGGAAACCGACGAGAAAGATCAACCTCAGAAGAAAAAATTTTCATGATCTTGGGTATCATAGCAATCGTCCGAGGGCTCTCTATCCTCTTCAAAAACGGACGACGACTGTTCATTAGCATGTTACTTATCGTCTTAGGAATACTTTTGGTCACTGGTTTTTTCACCAAAAGCAAAAAATAAAAAAGAAGAATATCCTCCCATACTCCTCCGCTCAAGCGGAGGATTTTTTGTATCAAAAAAAGGGCCCGCTAAAAAGCAAGCGAACCCCGGCAAAAGAAAAAAAGGAATTCTCTCCAAAAAAGAGATTGATACTCATATACAGAAAATATAAGAAAAAATCAAGAGCAATAAACTTGATTGTGTCACAGCAAGGTTAAAATGTCAGTAC
>CAZBWI010000040.1:0-6803 GCA_964495825.1 uncultured Candidatus Peribacteria bacterium
TAATAATTTTGATGTCTGTGTTGCAGTCAAATCTTTGCAAAAATATCTAATAATTCATACAGTTTTTTGTCTGTTATGCTTTGCATTTTTTCTATAAGGGTTTTTAGTAGTCATGAACTGGTTATAATGATAATTTAAACAGTTTCAACTACTCTAGACCCAAATATATTTTTAGTTTGAAAGAATAAGGCAAATACATAGATATATCAGTATCATTTACTCAAAAGTCAAAGTATGAAAAAAAAAGGGTTTACCTTGCTCGAAGTTATCATAGCTGTCACTAGCTTCTTTTTGTTGTTAGTAGTAATCATCAACATCTACACCAAAATGATCAAACTTAAATACACTATCCAAGCAAAGACAAATGTAATACAGGACGCCTATTTTACAATAGAAAAAATCAATCTATTATTAAAAGATTATACCATCGACTATGAAGAATACTTCAACAGAAAAAATGTGGGATGTGATACATATACCGAACCATTTACACGAAATATAGGAGACAATGGATATTGTGATCTTTTCACTGCCTACGGAAACAACAGTAATATCGACCAAATTCCATCTACAACAAGAAATATTTATGTTTGTAGCTCAACACAAAATGAATATACACCCTACAGAGTTATCCAAAGCAGTGAAGTAAAAAATGGCTCCTGATGCCAAAATACTGGACAACAATGATTTGGTCAATACTACCGACAATTTCGAGATGTAAAACATGATGTAGATATGGTGCTCGGAGCATGGAATGATGATGACGATGAAAATATAATGAAATGACCAGAAGCAATAGATGATAACACAAATACTCAAGAACTCTATCTCATCTCTCAAGACAAAACATCCAGGATTATGATCAGGAGGGCACTCGTAGAAAGCGGAGACCGAAACCATGATGGAATAATAAGTGGAGATAGCGAACGACGCTACACCTTACAAATGCTCAAACTCAAATGATTTGATGCAGGAAACAATCATGATTTCAATATCGATACTTCATCAGGAGTATATGATGGTAAGATCGATACACGAGCATGTGACTATGCACAAGGATTTATCTGTCATGGCAGTGGTATCTGAACAGTATATGCAAACTACAAAATGCCTGTCGACCAAAACGACGGACGAGTCAACCTCTTCCAAAACAACATAACAATTAGTGACTGGAATCTAATTATCTCGCCGACCAAACATCCGCAATATGCACTCGCAGAAGAATCTGTACAGATCAATCCATACTTTACCATCAATTTTACCAGCAAACTCTATGGCAAAATTCGACAAAAAAAATTAGGCATACAAAATATTGATACATTTCAAATCACTTTACAAACCACCTTCAATACCAAGAATTTTTATACCAAATAACAGATAATGAAGACAACTATATCCCAGCAAGAAGCTGAAGCATTACTGCACAAATACATAACCTCTCCACATCTCATACTCCATGCTCTAGAAACCGAAGTAGTCATGAGAGGATTAGCCAAAAAATTAGGAGAAAATGAAGAATTACGAGGACTCACATGACTCCTCCACGATCTCGATCTTAATCTGATAGGAGAAAATCTAGCACAACATGGAAAGAAGACAGTAGAAATTTTGAAATCAGAAGGATATGATATCCCAGAAATGTTCGATGCTATTCTTTCACATACCGAATGACTCTTTCCCGAAAACAAGAGAAGGACAACAAAATTCGATTACTGCCTGGCAGCAGGAGAAAATATCACAGGACTCATCTATGCATATACGCTTATGAGACCAGACAAAAAAATCGAATGAGTGGAGGTGAAATCCATCAAAAAGAGATTAAAAGAACTTCGCTTCGCAGCGAACGTAAACAGACAATTCATCGCTGATATAGAAAAAGCTTGAATTACGGTAGATGAATTCATACAAATAGCACTCGATAGTATAAAAACTATCGCAGACAAAATCTGAGTATAATGCTCAAGTGTAAAATGTTAAGTTGTAAGTTTTAAGTGAAGGATTTATCTTTATACAAACTATCCTAAGTATACAATAGTCTATAACGAGACAAATACCATTAGCATTTAGCACAAATTTTATATCACTGGAATACTAATATGACTGAAGAAACTAAAGGAGTAGATCACGTCGGAGAACGTGAAACCCGCATCGCAAAAGCGAAGAAAATGAAAGAAATGGGTATCATCCCATACGCACAATCTTTTGACAAAAAAGATCTGATTTCCGATATCATAAAACATTACGAAACCAAGGAACACCGCGACATCAACGACATTATTCCTAACCCGGAAATCCAAGTAAAAACCGCAGGAAGAGTAATGCTATATCGTTCACATGGAAAATTAGCATTCGCGAAATTGCTTGACAGTACAGAACAGATCCAACTCATGTTTCACCGCGACAACTGTAAAATAATTACACAAGAAGGACTAAAAGATATCTTGGATGATGGCAGTGAAACAGGAATGTCTGCATACAAATTTATGGAAAAAATGGTCGATGTTGGAGATTTTATCGGCGTACACGGAGAGATCTTCAAGACACACAAAGGAGAACTCACGATATTTGTATCAGAATTCAAATTTTTGGCGAAAGCCATCAGACCATTACCAGAAAAATTCCATGGATTAAGCGATCAAGAAGAGCTTTATAGAAAAAGATATCTCGATCTCACAATGAATCCAGAGACCTACAAAAGATTCTTATTCAAATCAAAATTTTATAGAGTATTGAGAGAATTTTACACGCAAGAAGGATTTATAGAAATCCAAACGAATATTTTAGGAAACGCTGCTTCAGGAGCGGCAGCTAGACCATTTATCACCCATCATAACGATTTTGATATCAATGTATATCTCAGAATAGCATTCGAGACAGGATTAAAAAAAGCGACTGTGGGAAGATTCGAAAAAGTATTTGAAATCGGACAGGATTTTAGAAATGAAGGATCTGATCCAAGCCATTTACAAGAATTTACTCAAGTAGAACATTATGCAGTCTACCGAAACTTCGAAGACAATATGAAATTCACCGAAAAAATGTTTGATTATCTCTTTGAAAAAATGGAGTTACCAAAAAAATTAAACGTCAAAGACAAAGAAGGGATAATCAAAGAAGTAGATTTTACCACACCATGGGAAAGAATAGATTTTACCAAAGGAATCCAAGAAGCTTGTGGTATAGATATCACCAAATATGGAATAAATGATGCAGACAAACTGAGACAAGATATCAGAGCAAAAGGTATAGAATTTGAAAAAATGGACATAATGGGAACAACAACCTTGATCGATTATCTCTACAAAAAAGTATTGAGACCAAAAATACTCTGACCAGCATTCATCTACAATTATCCAGTTATCATGCAACCATTAGCAAGAACATCTGACAAAGAAAGCAATATCGTCGAACAATTCCAATTGCTCGTCAATGGCCGAGAAATCTGCAAAGCATATTCTGAGTTAGTAGATCCGATATTACAGCAAGAAAATTTCGATAAGCAGGCAGAAGCAGCAGCAAGAGGTGACGAAGAAGTAACTGCAGGAGACGATGAATTTGTCACTGCTATGGAATACGGTATGCCACCACAATCAGGATTTGGTATGGGATTGGAAAGAATCTTAGCTATCTTGACCGAACAGGATAACCTCAGAGATGTAGTATTCTTCCCGCTGATGAAACCAGAAAAAAATAATGAAAACACAACAAAAGAAGAACCAAAAAAGAAAAAATAAATGGTAAATAGTTCAAAAAAACTCTCAAAAATCTGAGAGTTTTTTTATATAATAAAAAATCTTCGATGTTTATCTCTCCATTCTGGTGAAGCATAATCAATACCGATACGAGGACTTGTTTGTATATTGGAAACTTTGATTCCACTCTCCTCTATCCATAACCCCGTCTTTTTATCGGCTTTTTTACCATTGAACTTCTTGGTAATTCATAACTTTTTCGTCAACTTCCCGGGTCCATTAAGCTGATTATCTCAAAATTTCACATCATTTGAACGTTTAGTCATTTCAGCACGTAATCATCTTAGTAATATCGCCGAAGGATGCTTCCCTGGCCCTGTAACGATATTGAGCATATAATACATTCAATAAATCATATAGACGTACCAATAGCCAGGACAACCAAACATCGGTGCATTACGCTCAGTTTTACCATGTCTCGCATGACACGCTTCATCATCCTGTCCATCATACGCTTCTACTTCAGTAATAATGAATCTTTTACCGTTGATTACAAGAAATTTACCGAGCAAATCCTTGCAGACACTCACTGGATCACGATCGAAAAAGGGAGTTCAGAGTATCTTAGCTTTCATAAAGATATAATAGAAAATAAAAGAAATTTTACAACACATTCCAGCGTCTCCCGTAGATACCTCATTCCAGCGTCAAGAAATTGCGGCCGGAATCTATACTAGCGAACTGGATTGCGGATGCAAACCGAGACACCGGAATGAGGCACAAGACGGAATGAAGCGAACAAAGAAGATATTGTTTTTCTGACTGATATTTTTATGCTTACGACACTACTTTACTTCACGACAGATAATGCTTGTAGGAAACGCAGAAAATAGACAAACACTCAAAACATATATCGATATGGTATTTGCAGGAGATCCAAAAGCTCCTCATTTTATTATTATCTCAGGGCCAAAACATATAGGAAAAACAACAGTCATCTTGGAACTGCTCAAAGAAAAAATGGGAAATTATTTTTTAACAGATCTCCTACATATCAAGGATTTTTCCGAACAACTGGAAAAAAAACATATCCTAAGAGTAGAATTAGCACCATCAGCAGAAACCACAAAAACATTAGTCAAAGAGTACAACTACGAAGATATCTGAGTAAGAGAAATCAATACACGGATACAACAATCATCGATAGGAAAACATAAAATTGTCTTCATAGAAAATATAGAAAGGATGAATAGTGCAGCAGCAAATGCATTCCTCAAGACCTGCGAAGAACCATTACCAAAAAGATTGATCATTGCAACAACAACAAATCATACCCAATTATTAGAGACCATCCTTTCCAGAGCATTGACTATCAAATTCAACGAATTAAGTAACAAGGAATTATTAGGATGGATAGAAGCAAATACGATGTTTGAAAATGATGAATTGAAACAATTGGTAATAAATATGGCTATGGGGAAACCAGGCATAGTACAACGTATCCACAACATTCTCCAAGAAGATAATGAATTGCAGAAGACATTATTTGATCTCATCCACAATCTCTCTACAGGAAAACATAGATTCAAAGTATATGAAACACTCCAAAAACTATACAAATATGGGATACTCGATGCATTCATCGATGGATGGATCGCGTACTGCATCAACAATCACATGGAACAAAAAAGTCAGAGACGATTACAGACCAAAAAGCTTATGAGAACAAATCTCAAGATAGAAAACCTCATCCTCTACTGACTCCTAAACAACTAAAACATAGACAAAAAATTGCCGAAAAGAAGATGAATAATAACCAATTTTTTATCGCGAAGCATTTGTCAATGTATAATAGTTGAACATATATCACCGAACCAATAGGCAACAACGAATTTCATTACCATGAAAGAATTGCTCTTTGATCTTTAGGAAAAATATTCGTTACGGATCTCATCCAATGAACGGTAGCAGATCTCGAAGAATGATCAGAAATAGTATTTGAGGAAGTAGAATATAATAAGCTAAAAAGTTGTACTGGACTCAAACATTTCGTGCAGACAATATATAAATGAATACCTACATATATTTTCGATAATCATAACCATGCATTATTTTTCCGGTACCAACACGCCAAACAATGTAAGAACGCAAAAGACCATAAACCGTTCGTCGTCATTCATATCGATCAGCACGCAGACACAAAACCAAACAATTCAGAATTTAGAATTCAGAATTCAGAATCAATAAAAGTATTCGTCAATGAAAAAACAAATGTTGGTAACTTTATTTCCGCTGCATTACACAACAATATAATTGATGAAGTAATCCAAATCAGAAGTCAGCACGCATTGCATAATATGGGGAAATTAGATGTCCACAGCTACAACTACATCTTAGATATTGATATAGATTTCCGAGAGCAGAAATCTGAACAAGAAATAATATCTGACTTTGAAATCATCAGGGAACTTGTAAACAACACGTACCTCATCACGATAGCAACCTCTCCGTATTTCATGAATCAAAAAAAAGCGATTGAACTCATCAAAGAAATTTTGAGATAATATTGACATTAAAAAATAAAATAACTATAAGATAAAAGATAAACGAAGTATCTTTGTTTATCCATCACTAGGTTGCACATACTGCAACATAGCCAAAAAAAATATAATTATGGAAAGAAACAACATCGACATCGAAAGCAAACAAATAATTGCAAACATCTACAAAAGAAGAAAGAGATATTATCTCACCATGAAAATAACCACGATAACATGGGCACTTCTTGCAATACTTGCATTGGTGAATATATGGTTTATGATACCATGTCTCATCATTATGATCATTATATTCATCTATGTAAAAAGATATTCCTCGAAATATGATGAATTACTAAAAAAAATTAATCGAGATGTTGTACAAAAAAGAATAAACTGAACTCATATTGAGTTGAGTAGGCGGCTAAGCACCTATAAATTTCAACTCGAAATGCACAGGTTAAAGAAGATGTAGGGTCGTACTATGGAATACTTCATATGAACATCTATATCATAGTATCTTCCTAGGCTTTCTGTTGATTTTATCTTCAATCTTCTTTAATTCTTCTTCGGT
>CAZBWI010000041.1:0-49339 GCA_964495825.1 uncultured Candidatus Peribacteria bacterium
TAGGTATATTGGTGATGCTTCTTGCTATTGTAGGTATTATCAAGAGATTCCGATTTTTTACCTATAATGGATAGCGATTATTCATATAAAATTTCCCGGCCTTCAAGTTTCTTGTTAGTCAGGATATAGACGGCACCGCTGTTGCAGTGAGCTTTTTTTATTTGTTTTCATTTCGCATCTATGATATCGACAATCTTCAGTTCCCCCATCTCCGTAGGGCTTAGATATTTGATTTTCATTCCTGGAGTAATGACTTCCTTCGGCTCGATATGGAAATATTTTTTCTTATCTTTCGTGATGAATTCATCGGAGAACATGCCGAAGTAATTGCGATTGAAAAGAGGTCAGGCAGAATCCAATGTCGTCGAGCTGATTGCTTTCTCTCCTTCAGGATATTCATTCAATGGATGAAAAAGGAAGCCGTCTCGGTATTCTCTATGTGGTACGACATTTACCAGATTCGCTATTTTTGGATCGATTTTCTTTTTCGCCAAGATTGCATCACGGACATGTTTGTATGCTTTCACTATCGCTCAGACATAAAATTCCGATTTACTCCTTCCTTCGATCTTGATAGCGTCGACATAAGGCAATATCTCTTGTAATTTATCTATCGTGCACAGATCTTTGGACGATAAGATATGACTTCATTGTTCGTCTCCTTCGAGCTGAAATAATTTTCCTGGTCTGCGTTCTTCTTCAAGTCGTACCTTGTATTTGAACCTGCAGGCGTGCGAACATTCGCCCTTATTTCCTGGTCTTCCGCTCATATAATCGCCCAATAAACAGCGTCATGAATAACTCATGCACATAGCGCCATGGACAAAAACTTCTATCTCTATTCCTGGCACTTTTTCTCTGATTTCTTTGATTTCATCGATATGCAATTCTCTCGCAAAAACGATTCTTTTTACGCCCATATCTTTCCGGAATTTTACTGCAGCTCGATTCATAGTAGAAGTTTGTGTGCTGAGATGGAGTGGGGTATCAGGCAGATATTTTCTGATGATATGAAAGGTTCACGGATCAGAAAAGATGATAGCATCAGCTCATACACCAGCTATTTGTTTTACGGTCTGTTCGAATATTTTTATATCTTGGTTTCTTGGAAAAATATTCATCGTGAGCAATGCTTTGCTTCCATTTTTATGTAGATCATCAATGGTTTTTTTGAGCATATCGAAATTATAGATTTTGTTCTGTCTCATCCTCAATGATGTAAATGGGACGCCGACATAGACTTCTTCAGCTCCGTAGTAGCTTGCAACCATAGCTTTTTCATAAGATCACCCGGGTGCAACTATTATTGGTTTTTTCATTGTTGTTGTAAAATTACTAATAAACATATCCTCTTTATTTCAAAGAAGGAGGTATCCTTTAGGATGGGAGATTTTACAAAAGTAACAAAATCCTCCGCTCTTCGGGCACCTCCTTTCCTGAAAGGAGGAACATAATAAAATAAGTATATAGTAGTCAATCAGAATTTCAATTTATATTTTTAATCAAAAAGACTGACACATGAATTCATAAGTCAGTCTTATTTTTTACGTAATTTCCTCTCAATGAGGTCGACTAATATAAAAGCCCATTTGATGATAGCTTTGATATTTGTCTTAAGGTAATCCAGAATCAAGCTTCCAAAGATAAATCCTATCACCGATATCCAAAGTATCATATTGCCTATGGAACTGAATTGTACCCCCAAGGATACTGCTATCACAAAGCAGATGAAAAGGATTATTCCTGTGAGGAGATAAGGAAGTGTCTGTGTTTCAAAAAACTCGCGTCTCTGGATTCTTTTCCGTTTGCGTTTGCTTTTGTTGTACATGTATGTAGTGTTTTGTTTTTTCTAGAATAGATATTTTTCTTACCAAGGCAATATAACTATTCTAATTCTTCAACTTCTTTTATGACTTTTTTGATACGATAGACCTTCAATGCATAAAGCATCTTAAAGAGTAGCATAGCTATACCTGTCATAATCCAGAATTCGATTCTGATGAATCCATAAAAAAGCAAAAACATCAGGACGATTACAGAAGCTTTGAATCCTGGCTGTTCATAGATTGTTACAATCTCTCTAAGGACATAATCGCAAATACCCATATTTACACTTGTATTATCCTTGATCGCTTGATCAATCCATGATTTTTTATATTCGTTCAAGGTATCCAAAAACGTGGTATGGTTCGTTTCGTTTTGGATATTGATTGCTTTGAGGTCTATAATTTTGGAATTCAAGAAAAGCTCTATATTGGTTTTCATTGTTTTGGCTTCCTCAAGACCAAACTTAAACGGTTTAGCTACAAAATCAATGACACTATTTGAAGCAGCACTGAGCCCTTGGCAGGTAAAAGGAAATTTTTCATAATATCCGATGACGAAGAGACTATATGCTATAGTGATGAAGACCGTAAACATATATCCTCATGTTGTAAAATAACTCGTAGAATCCCAGCTTGTTTTTTCGTTTGATGATCCTTGAAGCAACCGAGCGAGATATACAATTCCTATATTGATAAAAAACATTGATGCGACGAGAATAAGATGCGAATATCCTATCAAAAATCACTGGATGAGAGTTATCATAAACATGATGATTACCAAATAGGTGATCGGCAATTTACGTATTTCTAGATAAAAGAAATGAAAGAAAAGAAAAAAGATCAGAACATAAATCATGGATTCTAAGGCGAAAAATTGTCCAAAGAGTCTAACAAAAATGAGTCCATAAGCGATGAGTGTTAGTCAGAGAAAGATTCGTGCTTTTGGTGAACGGAATGTTTTTTTTGCTGTTTGGATGGGGTCTACTTTTTGCAGGGATATTTGCTTTTGGGGCATCTATCAAAAAATTATGGTGATAAAATAGGGAAGTTTCCATGCGAGTATCCGAAATGCTATGATCATAGCGGGAAAGAAAGGAATAACTTTACATTGAGAATGAAGAATTGAGGATTGAGAATATTCCTTTCGTTTTCAATTTTCAATGTGCAATTTGCAATTCAGTAGGTAGTGTAGTACTGTTCGAATCAAGCCAATAATACTACTCATCAGGATAAATAATATCAAGATATTTATCATCGTCATTCGTGAAAATGATAGCTTGTGGAGCGAAAGTATGATAGGCATCAGTATTCAGATGCTCACCGCTAGATAGATATCGCCTTCACCAAATCCTTCCGGTTGATTGAATCTCATGTTCGCATATCGTTTACCGAAAAAATAGATGCAGGTGAAAAATCATCCAAAGAGTAATGTAGTCAAAAATGCATATCGAAGATTTCCTACTGGCAAAAAGATGTTCGCTAGGATTCCTACAGTTGCCAAAAGTAGCCATCCTACGATATGGAGCTCATATTCTTTCATATCGTAGACCAAGAGGAGAACAAGGAGTTGATTCGTCAAGAGTCAAAAAATCAATATCGGAGTTCAGAAATCTTTTAATAAGAAATAGGTCAGGAGAAATATTCCGGCAGATATCAATTCCAAGACAGGATAGATCCGAGAGATTTTTTTCTTACAATATACACACTTCCCTCATTGGACGAGATAGCTTATGATAGGGATCAGGTTCTTTGCTTTTAATGCATGATGGCAATGCGGACATTCTGAGCGACCGAAAAAAAATCCGCGAAGCTTTTCCTTCGTTACGCCGTCGGCAAACCTTGTCATGATTACAGAACCAAGTGAGCCGAAGATAAGTCAGAGGATGAATATCAGTATTCACATATATCTACTATATCATTACGTTACAAAAAAATCAAGTGGAAGCGTTGACCTTGAATTTTTCGAGTAAGTGGATATAGGTACAATACTTCATTTTATTGTTATGTTACACGATGGCGAACGCATATCAACACCAAGAAGTAGAAGCAAAACGAGAAAAATTTCGAGAAGAGCATAAGTGCTTTGCTGCTACCATGGATCCTCAAAAACCAAATTATAGCATTGTAATTCCTCCTCCAAATGTAACAGGCGTATTGCATATGGGACATGTCCTGAATAACAGTATTCAGGATGTTTTGATACGTCGAAAAAGAATGAGCGGATACAATACTTTATGGATGCCGGGAACGGATCATGCAGGTATTGCAACTCAAAATAAAGTTGAAAGAAAACTTGCTGAAGAAGGCAAAACCAAAGAAGATATTGGAAGAGAAGAATTTATCAAAAAAACCCGAGAACGAAAAGAAAAACATGGAAATATTATTACCGAACAACTCAGGAAACTTGGAGCATCATTGGATCGAGATAGAGAAAGATTTACGATGGACGAATGACTTTCTGCAGCAGTCAAGGAAATTTTTATCAAACTCTACCATGATCATTTGATCTATCAATGAGAATATATGGTCAATCGATGTCCAAGATGTGGAACTGCATTAGCTGATGATGAAGTAGATCATCAAGAGGAAGATGGATTTTTTTGGGAGATACAATATCCGATTGTTGGAACTAATGATTTCGTTATCTTGGCTACAACAAGACCAGAAACAATGTTGTGAGATACAGGAATAGCAGTCAATCCTCACGATAAGAGATATCAGCACTTAATAGGCCAAAAAGTGCTATTACCATTGATGAATAGAGAGATTCCTATAGTTGCTGATGAATATGTCGATATGGAATTTGGAACAGGAGTAGTCAAGATGACTCCGGCTCACGATCCAAATGATTATGAAGTTGCCAAAAGAACAGGACTCGAAGTGATCAATATCTTTACTCCAGATGGTAAGATCAATGAAAATGGAGGGAAATATGCTGGATTGGATAGATTTGAAGCAAGAAAAGTTATTATCGAAGATCTCAAAAAAGAAGGATTACTTGGTACTATAAAACACCATACCCATGCTGTAGGACATTGTTATAGATGTGCTACTATTATCGAACCAAGAATTTCCAGACAATGGTTTGTAAAAATGGCACCATTAGCCAAACCAGCATTGGAAGTAGTAAAAAGCGGGAAAATAACAATTCAGCCAAAGAGACGAGAAAAGGTATATTATCATCGATTGGAAAATATCCGTGATCGATGTATCTCCAGACAGATTCGACGAGGGCATAGGATTCCTGCATGGTACGGACCAGACAATACGGTATTTGTAGCACATGATGAAGCTGAAGCGCTATCTCAAGCAGAAGCTCATTATGGGAAAAAGGTATCTCTCACCCAAGAACAAGATGTATTGGATACACGATTTAGCTCTGCGTTGCGGCCATTTTCTACAATGGGACGACCAGAGCAAACAGATTTGCTCAAAAGATTTTATCCAACTAATGTCCTTGTCACCGGTGCAGATATTATCTTTTTCCGGGTAGCAAGGATGATTATGATGGGGATGTATGAGATGAAAGAGATACCGTTTCATGATGTGTTTCTTCATGGAATTGTAAGAGATGAACAAGGCAGGAAGATGTCCAAATCTCTTGGAAATTCTCCTGATCCATTGGATTTGATAAGAGACTATGGAGCTGATGCTATCAGATTTACCATGATCTACAATACTTCTCAAGGACAAGATGTCCATTTTTCGACTAAGCTCCTTGAGATGGGAAGGAATTTTGCGAATAAAGTACGAAATGTAAGCAACTTCGTATGTATGAACCTAGAAGGATTTGATCATACCAACATACACGAATCTGACTTAACCCTGGAATTGGTCGATACGTGGATCTATTCTAGACTCCATTCTACGATCCAAACCGTAAATGACAAGCTTGATAAATATATCCTCGATGAAGCAGCCAAAGCAGTGTATGAATTTATCAAATGAGATTTTTGTGACCGATATGTGGAAATGGCCAAAGTAAGGTTGTATAACAACAATGATAATAGAACTAAAACAACAGCACAATATGTATTGCGAGATGTACTTGAACAATCATTGAGATTACTGCATCCGTTTATGCCGTTTGTGACAGAAGAATGTCGGCAAAAACTCGGTACTGGCAAACCAACCATTATGTTGGAAGCATATCCAAGTTTGGACAAAAACAAGATTGTTCCAGACATAGAATCAGCGATGCAATATATCCAGGACGTCACAACATCTATCAGAAATATCAGAGCAGAAGCAAATGTTTCGCCTGCAAAACAAGTCATAGCATTGATCAAGACAGCAGATCAAACAGAGAAAGCAATACTCCAGACAAATACATCATTTATCATGAAATTAGCAAAACTAGAAACGCTAGAATATGGTGAAGATATCTCAAAACCTGAATTATCATGATTCCGTGTTGCTTGAAAATCAGAGATTTATATCCCGTTGGCAGGATTGCTTGATATCCAAGCTGAATCCAAAAAGATCACCGATCAGATAGAAAAATTGGAACAGTGATTAGCGTCATGTAGAAAAAAATTAGCAGACGAGACCTTTATGTCCAAAGCACCTGCACAAGTAATCGAAAGAGAAAAACATAACGAAGCAAATTATCTCGACAAAATCCAAAAACTAAAAAAGAATCTGGAATTACTACAAAAGTAGTCACTACTGAAAAAGTATAGTGATTATATAAGATTGCTTGGTATCTCTCAATGATCATATGATTTTAGTTTACTCGTTGGATATGTACAACCTCTACCAATCTCATCTCCGACAAGATATTCAGCACACCGTCTATCGTAAACCGAAGTTTACCGTAGAGCTTTTTGGCAAGAAATACACAGGAACTATCAAGACAAAAAACATCTGACCTTTCAATTTCAGTCGATATCAGATCATGGGAGTCGAGCTTCCCAATGATCAGGAATATGTACAACAAGAAGTAGCAAATCTAAAAAAAAAGTTCAGAGGGAAAGGGATTTTTTTTCAATTAGGCATTACGAACAAGATCGTTCATTTCGAAAATAGCATGAAGAGATGTGCCGAATTTGATCAAGATATGCATGATTTCAGACTCTGATTACAAAAAACACTTCATCATCATTACGGCTTCAAACCTGCTTTCCGCGAGAATATGCCGACCGCTACCATCATCTACGATACGACAAAATCCGACGAAGAATTTTTGCAGGATATGAATGAAAGTTGCCGCAAACGTGTCAAAAAAGCTATCGCTGGAGGTTTGGAATTTAGGATTGTTGATAAGCATTTCTATCCGGAGTTTTTCGAAAAGCGACAATTGACCGCAGGCACAAAAGGATTTAATACTATCTCAAAATTTCAGTACGATGAATTGTTGAAATACTTAGAAAAAGGTCATGGCATGTTGATTTGAGCGTATCTAGAGGATAGAATGATCGCAGGTACGATCTGCTTGTTTGCTGATAAGATGATCTATTGCCCTTACGGCTTTTTTGATAGGAATGTTAATAAGATAGGAGTCCAACATTTCTTGAAATATAAACTCTTTTTACGAGCACGTGAACATGGATATAGAGCAGTGGATACAGGTGGAGGAGCACCGACAGGATTTCCCAACCATCCACTTGCGAGTGTGAGCGCATTCAAAGAATCATTGGGATGAACCAAGACCGAATTGTTTGGTAGTTATGATATCGTGCTCAATAGATTTTTGTATAGCATAATAGTTATGCGATATAGACTAAAATCAATGATCAAAAAATGATAAAAGTTGTTGTAGGAGGGATGATATTATTGTAACCATTTATATTGTAATCATATAAAAATGTCTCGGGGCGCTTACGACCTAAGGAAATGATGCAAAAATGGATATTTTTGTGACATACTGAATAGAGTAAAAGTCCGAATAAGAGGACATCGAAACGGTGTGAGGAATATTTTGAGTAATACGGCAAAAAATAGGTTTGTGCCTATTTTTTGTGTTGAGATAAAAAGAATAATGTACAAGCGAGATATAAAAATTGAAGATAGTGTAGTAATATATGAACTATTATCCTATGTTTTGGGGCAATAGAAAAAATATATCAAAAGATGAGACTATGTAGTAGATAAATGCTATGATATTCGTCATTTTTCTTTATTTTGTCAATGCAAAATAGCGATAGCAAGTCTCTATTTTGGTATTTCAAGCCGTTCGTGGATATAATCAGAATGTGAGATTTTACTTACAATACGTTGATGGAAGAGAAAAAAGCTTACCAAAACTCACAAGAAATTAATCCAAATCAAGGAGGTTCGCCAGAACCACTCTTGTGATGATGGGAAAATCTGAAGCTTAGTCAATTAGAACCTACCGCTCCTACAGAGAGCGTGATTTCCAAATTAAACGCTGAAGAATCAAAAATCATCACGCCAGAAGACGTGAAAATAGAAAATATCCATATCCAAGCAGAACCCACAGAAGAGACCAAAACACCCATAAAACTCGGTGAAAGCGGAATCTTCACTGGTGAACGAAAAAGAAAATATCACAATCAATACCGGAGATTGTTTTTGATATCATTTTTTGTTATCCTCATAAGCGGACTTGCATCTGTTGTATTGCGCTTATATAGCCGTTATCTCTATTTCGCAGCACAACCAATTCCTGATCAAAATTACCAAAAAACGATTGATTTGTACAAACAATCAAAAAGTTTTATAGAAAAAAACTTACATATATCTACCTACCAAAAATATGCTTGATTGTCACGAGAAGGCACAGGCGGAGAGACAAATGTTGCTACTATTCTCGCTGACAAAAATCTCAGTTTTATCCAAAAAAAAGATATATTGCAACAAGTGCTCAATGGATTTTCTCAGACATTGATAGCAAATACTGAAAAACTTAGTTCGCTCAAAGAAGGCGTTTCCAAATACGGATTTTTTTCTGAGGAACTCTATAATCTCCTAGAAAATCAAGAATATTCGACATCGATCAAAAAATACCTGCTTTCACTCGAGGTCATCAAATTTAGTAGTGCAATCAAGGTGTTTAGCTATCTAGACACGTTCATTTCCAGTTTAGCAAATGCGATCAAAGCACCGATATCTACAGTCCAAGAAAAGATGCAGCGATTTGCTGAGAGAGGAGAAAAGGATATTCTCGTCTACTTAAATAACTGCTATCTCAATCCGTATGAAATCGATTATGATTGCAATATGGTAGGCGATTTTGATAGATATTATGATCTAGTGGACAAGGAAACACCGAGACCAGATACCAATTTTTTTAAGAAGATGATCTATTATGTAGATAACAAACTAGAGCAGACCGATATTCCGAGTTTTTCCATTACGTTCAAAAAATATAATCCGACCCAGAAACAGATCAGCTTCACTGTCGACGTCAATACCTTCAAACAAGACGAAATCGCATTGATCAAAAAAGGGATTATCAATCCTCATATCTTCATTCTCAGTAATTTATTGAATCTGATCAAACAGAGTATATTCGTCGTATCGGAAACCATTGATGCCAAATCGATCAAGATTGTTCCCAAAGTGCTCAAGATCGGAACATCAGTCTTCACCGTCAACAATTCAACTATCGATTTCGTATTGCCGATTCAGAAATGATCAGAGAGAGAAATTAGCGATTATATAGATCCGATTTTTACTTCTTCTGAACAATAAGAAATGGCAGAGCAGACGCAACAAAAAAAGGTAGTAAATATAGATCTGCAGAAGATGAAGTCTTTTCTCGATGTGTTAAAAAAATATGGTGAAGGAGTATATAATTTTTTTAGAGATAATAAGAACAATAGTAAGATAATGCTCTTGATAGCCATCATCACCTTTGGTATCGCTGTTTATTTTGCGATCCAGCTCTACAACGATATTACCTATCTCAAGAGTAGAACACCTGAGCTAGCACATCTCAAAAGCTACGATACTCGTCAACTTCAGGCGAATGCTTTGACACAGCCACTTCTCAAAACATCTGATACTATCAATGATCTCATAGAGGAGAATATGCTGACAGAAGGAGAAATACGTAAATATTCAGACTATCTTTCTTCGCTCCAAGTGCCATATACATATTTGCTCCAATACATATATTTACCTTCACTCAATATTTGGAAAGAAAAATATACCAACAAGATAGATATCAATCTCATAGGGATAAAATTTCTAGAGCAAAATCCATTTAATGATATTACTTTATTACAAAAACGAGGAGATTTTTTCAAAGACTTATGAGACAACAACGAATCAAATGATGTCCAGGATATGAAGATAGGCGATATTGTTGAGGATAGTTCATGATATTTTAGTATGCCGATCACAGTATCGTTTCAAGCAAATTCTAAACGTGCTTTCCTCTTGCTATCAGACAAATTGTCGATGACCTCCAATAAGGAGAATATTTCGTTGATCAATGAATTTTTCTATTATCTACGAAACGAAATCAGAAAAGGGAAAGATAAGGAGATCAAAGCATTGGCAAATGAGTATGCAAATATATTTTGAACAGGGAAAACTATAGATGATAATATATTGATTGGCTACCATCTCTACAATCGAATATTCAAAGGTGGCAAAAATACACTTATCGACAACAAGATCATCGACAAAACAATCAAGAGTATTATTTCTTGTAACAATGACGCTGATGAAGTCTGTTATTACAAATTCAGAGAAAGATATAGAAATATTCCAAGTTTTTGATATTTGTTAGGAACAGATTTTGGTACGAATGGTGCAGAAAATCTCAAAAGATTTATCCAAAAGCTTCCACCGATATTTTCTATCAAAGAATTTACTTTTGATAAAATAAAAGCACCAACATTTTCTGATGCAAACAATAGTATCTATCAAGGGAAAGTTACTATTATTGTCTACGGAAGGAGTGCTAGCTCTGAAGAAGTCAATGAGATCGCCAAAGAGCTTGGTAAAAAATGTCTCTGAGAAACAAAACCGCTCACGACAAAAGAATGATTATGACTTATCCAATCTGCAATTGTCAAATTATCTGAAATAAGCACTATCGACAAGAGCTATGGAGACAATCTCTGGGAATTGAAATGAATCATAGAACAATTGGATAAAGACTATGATTCCTTTAGTAACTACAAAAAAACTATAAAGCTTTTTGAACTATATAGGATGCTTTCTGATTCGTGATTATGTAAATAACCAATAAAATCAAATTTCCCCCTTTCCCCATTTATCCTTCCTCCTTCACTCTTCGTTTAGTTCCCAAGGTTGTGCCGGACACGATCTACATCTTCATCTTCTTCTAGTGCATCTAATAACTTATAGAGTTTCTCAGTATTTTCTTCATCTAATTTTACAGTATTTTCAGGGATAAATTGGATATCAGCCTCTGTCATATGATAGTGATATTTTGTTAATTCGTCTTGGACTGTAGCGAAATCCTTCTTGTCCGTATAAATGACTATGGTAGTTTCCTCGATCTCGATATCGCTGATAGGAAGCTCCATTGCGCGTTCTTCAAGTTCTTCTTTGTTGAGAGGATGAATTTTTTCTACACTTTTTCCTTTTTCTTGTATAGTTTCGGAAATTCAATCTATAACAAAAACGCCTTGTTCTTTGAATTGCCATGCTACGGAGCCGATAGCACCCATAGTTCCTCCATGTTTTTGCATGATATTTTTTATGTTCGTAGCGCTCCTATTGGTGTTTGATGTCAAAACCTTGATGAGCAATGCTACGCCTTCCGGTCAGTATCCTTCGTAAAATACTTCTTCGAGATTTTCTCATTCGAGTTGTCCTGATCATTTCAAGATAGCTTTTTCTACTACATCTTTTGGTAGGTTATATTGCTTCGCTTTGCTGAGTGCGAGTTCGAGTGCAGGATTCATTTTTGGGTCTGCTCACTTTTTGGCAGCAATTTGAATAAGTTTTCCTATTTTTGCATAATTTTGTGATTTTTTTGCATCTCCGCTAGCTTTTCTTGCTGCGATGCTATGTCGTCTTCCCATTACTTTATTGCTTATAAATTAAAATAAACCGATGAACGATTACGGATTAACGGATTGCGGATTTTTGGTATGTAATTCGTAATTCGAAATTCGTAATTGAGAAATTGTTTGATTATCTATTCTCGATGACTCTTTTTATGTCAGCCAACTTGTATCATTTCCTGAGTAACTTCTGGATGATATCAAACCCATCTATGTTTTTCTTCTTATATGCTGCTATTTCTCTTTTGATAGTGCTATAGATACCATCATTCATTGCCTCTTCATATTTCTTGATTACCTCTTTGAGGATATCAGGAGGGATACCTTTCTGCTGAAGTTTTTGGATGATTCTGATTGCTGGTTTTCCTTTATTTACTACTTCACTCCTGATATAGCTTTCTGCGAACATCTCATCATTTACATAATTCTTTTTTTTTAATTCGGCTATCGTAGCATCTACATCACTGGTTGGATATCATTTCATATACAACTGAATCCTCAACTCTTTTTCAGTCTTTGGGAAACGGTGAATGTACTTTAATGCATAATCAAGACACTGCATACCCTTATATTTCAATTAAAAGACAGTAAGATTTTAGATGAAAAGATTTAATACTCAGTGACTATGTGACGAATTTTTTTTATCTTTCTTCTTTAAATTTTTTTTACTTTTTAAGTGCAAAACGTATGTTGGTTTCATTATTCGTAAATAATGCATCGATATCGCCTTGAGGATGTTCCATCGAAACAAATTCAGAGATCAACGCTTCCTGCTTGAAGAACTTCTCGAATTCGATCATGATATTTTTTAGATATTCATCAGTGGTAAAATAAAATGCTTTCACTTTATCGTCTACATTATAATCAGCATCTTTTCTCATCTGGTTCAAAAATCTAGAGATTTCGCGAGCAACCCCTTCTCTTTGGAGCTCAGGTGTCAATTCCAGATCGAGCTTTGCTATGATATTTTGATCGACAGCCATATTATCTCATTCCAAACCTTCATACGCGATTTCATATTCACCAAGTTCTAGTGTCCATTCATTGCCTTCATGATCAAATATTACAATCTTACCGTCGCCAATATCCTTGATATTACCTTGTTTTCCATATTGGATAATCTTACCCGTATCTTTACCAAATTTTGCACTCAATTGTGATCCTATTGGCTTAAATATCTTAGTAATCTTCATAGATTCATCGAGTTTTTCGATATTTTTTACATTAACCTCTTCCTTGATAATTTCTGCATATTTTTTCAAAAGATCCTGTGCTACTATGGTCATTGATATTCTCAAAAATAATAAAAAATGGCTTACAATATATAGTAATATATGCCAAAAAAGCAATCTGAAAATGATATGATAAAAGACATTACGATTGCAAATCAAAAGATTTTGTCTAATAATTATATGATTACTAATCTTTTGATATTTCTTCTTTACATTTTGTAATCAGTGAAGCATGATTATCAATATGATCGCTGCGATGGCGTCAAATAGAATCATTGGCAATAAAAATCAACTGCCACGACACTACTCGCAGGACCTTCAGCATTTCAAAAAAGTGACATCCGGACATATTGTCGTTATGGGATACAATACCTTTTTGTCAATCGGAAAACCACTTTCCAATAGGAGAAATATCATCCTTTCCACGAAACCAGTCGAAGGGATGGAACGATATTCAAATATTGAAGAGATGATGAAACAATTAACATCAGAAAACGTAGATCAGATTTTCATCATTTGATGAGCAAGTATCTATCGCCAATTTCTCCCAATAACGGACGTCATTTACCTCACAGAAATCAAAAAAGCTTATGAGTGAGATACAAGCTTTCCAGAATTTGAACATGAATTTGCTGAGATAGAAAGAATTTCTGATCAATCTTGAGAAATGGATTTCGTCGTGTACAAAAGAAAATAATAGTCTAAAATAATGGTGTAGAGTGATTTTTTTGTCTTATAGTCTCTTTTCTGATGAATTGAGGATATTCTGTATTGTAGAGATAGAAGATGATATTCGGATATTTGTATGCTAATTTTTCCAATATCAATTGAGTGATTGCTTCGACATTTTTTTTGCTATCATCACTGAAACCTATCGTGATATGTCTGTTTTTCATAAATGGTCTGCCGTAGTATCCTTCATAGGTGTGGATAGTTTGTTTGATAGTCTTTTCAAATGCTGCAGCTTTTTTTTCATGTGGCGATTTTTTGCCTCGTTTGAAACGTTTGATTGTTTCAGGATCTGCACATGGTATATAGAGATTGTTTTTGAGATACTGTTCGATAAGCATCTCATAATGTCTAGATGGAGAGCGCATATGATTGGCTATATTGTAGGCAAACTCTTCTCTCTCTGCTTCCGTCAAGATTTCATAGATAATAGCTTTGTGGAGTTTCCTAAATTCTTCCATAGGATTCCCACGAGCAGTGATGATATGAGTCGGAGATGCTTCTATAGTTGCCGTCTTGAATTTTTCTCGGCTCGGTCAAAATGCCTTATCTGACAGCGCATCAAAGACATCTTTGATGAGTTTTCCGCTTCCTCTGAATTGTCTAAAAGAATGATCCGGGTTGTCATGAAGTTTGACGTTCTCTTTGTCAGTTAATTTTTTTTCAAAATCGCTATTGGGAACAGCTTCTTCTTTTCGACTTCCATCAGGTTGCTTTATAAGAAGATAGATAGGAGTCTTGGTGTTTACAATGTTTTGATCGAGATCAAAAACATAGGATTTGAGCATAGTATGGTTTCAATGATAAAAAAATTAGCGTTTGATGTGAGTATAGATACCTGTGGTATATTCATTGTTTTCAGAGATAATACTGTCAGAAGATTTTTCGATACTTTCAAAAAGCTCGTCAAGTTCCTCACGTATATCATCGTGATTTTCTAGAGGAATATCCAGAGGAGTTTTCATGGGAGAGAATAATAAGTGAAGTAAAATATTATCCAATATTTCTTGATAGAAGAGGTTGTTTAATGACTATATATTTGAAAAATATTATAATATAAAAAAATGAAGTTAATATCTTATAGATATTTAATATAAAATGTCAACAATAATTAGAGCTGAACATATTTCAGGATTTCTTGTTTATCTTTATACGTATTATGCAATTCTTCCCAGTTCGGAAGTTGGTCGATGCCGATGTCACCGATCCTAGTCCTTCTGAGTTGGATAAGGGTTCATCCTAGTCCGAGTTCTTTACCGAGCCGATAGGCTATTGATCTGATATAGGTTCATGATCCGACATCTATTTTCACCTGCAATAATGGAAAATTATAGTTTATTATTTCATAGCTATTCGTCTTCATGACTTTATTTTCTTCGATGATATTCCCAGTTCTTGCATCATGATACGATCTTTTCCCTGCTCTTTTTTTGGCACTGAATGCAGGCAAGGGCAATTCATATTCCGGGATCAATTTCTGCAGTTTTCTCTCTATTTCGTTTAATGTCGGTGCTTCGACGGTACCATTTTCCATCTCCAATCCAATTTTTTTCCCATCCTTAATCCTTAATTCATAATTCTTAATGTCTTTTCGTATCTCCATATCCCATGTGTCCGTTGATTTTGAAAAATCTATTGTCGCGATATAGGATTTGTCCTTTCCGATAATTTCGGTAAGATGTTTAGTGTCATCATCCAATGCCAAAATCATGAGTCCTGTAGCCATAGGATCGAGCGTTCATCCATGTCCTATCTTTTTGTGCGGGAAGTACTTCCTAAAAATACGGATCACGTCAAAACTAGTAATTCGTGCTGGTTTATCGACCGCGAGAAACATAAAAAACTCATAAATAATTAAAAATTGAGCATAGATAATATTGGAATTGGTCTTTATAGACTATTGTTGTATAGTAATAATTTATGGGTTTGCAATTCAATCACCATTCACCCTTTATCCTTCACCATTCATCATCCATCAATCATCAAATTTTAGTTGATTTTATCTACCAAACCGCTATTAATAAAATGATTTTTTTATCCTATTCAAACAGAAAACATGAAAAAAACATATCTCGTCATATGTATGTTCAGTGCTGTTGTTTTGGCAGGATGTTCGCTTAAAGTTCAAAAAACAGTCGACACACCTATGGAAAAAGAAGAAAAGGTGACCACTATAGAAGAAAAGGTAAACGGAGAAGAAACAGAAAATGTTGTTAATACAGGGAATGTTGTTGATATAAAAGAATTGACAGGAACAGGAGATTCAGGAGAAGTTTCTGCTATCGAAGGAAGTGAACATGTGAACGTAAACGAAGGATTATCTACTGAAGTAGAGAAAATTATAGAGGAAAGGAATACGCAACCAAAAGACGAGAGTAAACTTACCGAAGAGGATATTGATCTGATTCAGCAGATCATAGACAAAATAGAATCTATGAAAAAATAAAACAATTAGTAGTTAACACCATTCTTAGAATAATATGGTATGCGTATATACACTCTATTGTTGTATGATTACTTACTTAGGTAAGAAACACTAATTGCATGCCAAAGATGTACATCACGGGAGGGATCTAGACGATTATTTAGCTCATCAGTCATACTTCATGAATACATTCTTTGAAATAATTAAGTGAATATTCTTTTTTCTTACTGTAGTTGTAGGATTGTTTTTGTTGAGAGGAAATGTAATTTTTGGACCAGAGTACCAGATGCTAATCAAGCAGATGCTCATGCCAGGATATCTCGTTTTCTGCTGAACTATGTTTGGGTACATCGTAGCACGCATTCAGCTTGGATACGAAGATGACCATCCACACAAAAATAGAATCTATATCAGATCATTTATCTTTGGTGTGCTTTTGTGAATTGTGCTCGCCGTTGTTTATATATTTATCTAAGACGAGAAGATAGACTTTAGACCTTAGCATGTAGACCTTATGAAAAAACAATATATACTGATTTTACTATGCATGATATTGTTTCTCGCTGGATGTGGCTCCAAATGATCTTTTTCGATACCATTTGATAAATTTACTATGATATTCTATAATAATACTACGCAATATATCGATGTCCAACCAGATACTGTCAGTCCCGGGATGAAAATTCTCAAAGAATACAAGGAAAATACACCAAAAGATTTCACGTGATTTATCAATTCATTGCTTATCATCAAGATACCGATACAAACAGGATTTGATATACAAGAAATGGTAGCCAGCAATACCAAAAATCTCCAACTCAAACTCCTTAAATTCAAATCTACCGACAATGAAATGAGGAAGGTGAAATGTGGTGATCTACAATATTCTTGATATATTACGGCTTTTTCTTACCAATTAGATACAGGAAATATTTACGGTGGACAATATTTCTTGATGGATGAGGAAGTATTGTATCTTATCTCACTACACAGTGAAAACAGCAGTGATATACAAAACTTCATCAAAAGCATAAAGACCATAAAATGTATCAAATAATCTTTTAATTTTTCACATCTTATTTCATGGCATCTCAAGATTTCTTCAACGAGCCAAGTAATCTCAGCTGATGGCAATTAGTAGGCAAGGTAAGTATCGGTATCCTCATTGGAGGTATGATAGCCGCATTACTTTTTGTGATTCTTTCCTTTATGGGGGGTATGTTCACGAGCGCTTTCGGTCAACAGGCTGGTACCACTATCAATCCTATGCTTTCATTGATCTTGCTGTTTATCGGATTCCTCAGTACATTTATAGGCAATATTGCAATAGGTGGACTCTATAGCTTATTCTACAACAGGAAATATTACAATACCAACAAGATGTTTGGACTTTTATTTCTGACCAATGGAATATTGTTCTTCTTCCTTGCGCCTATCTATATCGTGTTTGCAAGTCAGATAGATATATTGTTTCTGATCCTAGGATTTCATGTATTATTCTCTGTATTCGCATCAGCAGCTCAGATAGAATTTTCTACTAATCCCAACTATTCCGCTTCATCATTCATGGGGACAGTATTAGGTTTTGTACTTTCATTTCTCGCATACGCATTGGTCTACAAAATGTCCGGTTCTGCAGAAGTTCAGCAGAGGATCTATCTCTTCATGCTTTTGCCTCCTATACTCGGATATGGTATCATTCCATTCGGTGCAGGTATACGGGAAAAAATCTACTATAAATTCTACGAATTAGGTAATAATGGATTCTATATACCTTCCGTCACAGAAACTGATGAAGAGGAAATAGAAAATACTGATACCAAAGACGGTTCTGAGGAGGTGAATGTAGAAGGATAATCTGATAAACATTTATCATTACTTAAGATATATTCATGTATCTTTATCACATAGCTTCGCTCATCAAACTAGTACTCGGAGCACTTATTCTCTTGATTACCTATACATCCATCAATGTCTATGAGGATCCTGTGATAGGCATAGCGCTTGGTGTTGTGTGAATTTTTATCGTAGCACGAGGAGCAAGTTTTTATCTATTCCTTGGTATCCAAAAGCGATTTCGTGAAATCTCTCAAACCCGTCTCATCAAAGATAGTTACAAGCTTTCATTACTTTTCGGAATCTATGTGTTATTCAATGTTTTATTTTTGCTTCTTGGGCATTGGACAAAATTTCTCGGAATCATTTTGCTCGTAGGATTCATCATCTTGCAGGTGGCTTTATTCTCTGAACAAAAGAAGACAACCAATGAATTCCCAAATATCTAATACTATCAAAAAGATCGAAGATAAACTCAAGACAGTGTATGATCCTGAGTTTCCTATGATCGATATGTATACCTTGTGATTGTTTTACAAGATAGATATTGATGAACATAAAAAAATAGTAACCATTCTCATGACATTTACGACACCATTTTGTCCCATGGCAGATTATATCAAAGAAATGGTCAGAAATGCTGTTTTGGAAGTTATTCCTACATTTACTATCGAAATCGAAGTAACTTTCGAACCGCCACGGAATCAGAGTATGATCAAGGATCCTGATCTCCAAAGGATGTTCCAATAATATTTTCCAATGAAATATAATTTTTACCTCATGCAAATCATTATTTCATTTTAACTTTTTATTAGGTCTCGAAAAAAACCTGGCCATGCACGCAGGTTTTTTTGTTTACTTTATTTCCAGTTCTCTGCTGGAGTGATTATTTCACAGATGATGTCTGCATATTTCCTGTCTCATTGATATTGAACCCTTGTTTCATGATATTGCCTCTTTTTTGAAAGTCATGCTGCATCATTCTTGCATTGTCCATCATATCCATCCTGTCTCTTCTACATCCGTGTCCGTTATCGGCAACTCCTACTATTCAAAGAATGAGTGCGGCGACACTGATGATTCCGATGATAGATAAAGCGATGTGTTCTTTGGTAAGTGTCATGAGTGATACGAAAAGGTAATAAAATGTCATTTGACAGAAACGAATATATGTATGTACCTTAAATAAATCTTAAATAAAAAACCCGGCCATGCATCCGGGTCTTTTCTGTATCTGCGAGATATTATTTCTATTGTTGCTGGTTATTTCAACTCGTTCTTTTTATACCCATTCCGCGTCATTCTCCTTTCATTCATCTTCATATACCTATTCATATTCATTTTGGTCATGGTAATCCAAGCTCTTCAGCTATTGTTCTAGCTTTTTCTTGATAGGCATGCATTTCTTGCAATCTTTTGAATTTAGCTTCTGTAGTGATAGTTTCCAAAATAGGATTGCCTGTGTTTAATGACTTTCGTGTGGTATAATCACCATTTTCCAATGCAGTCTTGATTTTTTCTTGATTTGTTCTTCTCTCAATAATGGCAGTAAAGTCATCTTGAGTAGGGATGTTGCTTATGCCGTACTTAGTATGAGCATCTTTGAATGCAGTATAATCTTTTTTTTCGATTGCTGATTCTACAGCAGTTCTAAATGATTGTACTTCTTCACGATTGGTAAATGAAGCCATGATTTTTTGACCTGATCATGTGCTATGAAGTCTTGGTAACAAAGTGTTGTCTGCAAGTGTTGCTGCACCAAGGATCATGCTAGATGCTCAGAGTAATCATACAGCGCTTGCTACAATAGTTTTTCTTTTCATGTTGTGTTGATAAGAAAGTAAAAGTTGTCTGTCATGACAGCCTTAGTATAGTGATGGAGCTTAAAAGAACCTAAAAGATTACCTTAAACAGAAATTAATCTTACATACTAAGTGTGAAGCACTAAATATATGTAGTCTTTTTGGTATAGACTTATAGCTCGTTTAAAGACAAAGCTTTTATTTTACACTTAGCACTATAAATATTTATTTAGTAATTTGGTATCCGAAGCCTTTTATTGTCTCTATGATTGTTTTACCTAATTTTTTTCTGAGATTGGATATATACACATCGAGCTTTGCATCTTCTTCGAAAACTTGATCATTCCCTCGTACTTCTTCTATGATTTCCGTTCTGGAAATGCTTCTTCCTTTTCTTTCCATAAGATATTCCAATATCTGAAATTCCTTCAAAGTCAGCTTGATATCCTTGGATCACTTCATCACTTTTTTTTGATCCTTATACAGGCGAATTGATTTGTATTCTAAAATATTTTTAGGAGTAGTTCTTTTGGTGATAGATTGGATTCTAGCATCCAACTCTTTGAGATCGAATGGTTTAACAAGATAATCATCTGCACCAGATTCAAATCATTCGAGTTTATCCTCTAGTTGTCCTTTTGCTGTTGTCATGATAATAGGAATATCAGGTTGTTGTTTTCTTATATGCTTACAGAGTGTTATTCCATCCATTCCCGGCAGCATCAGATCAAGTACGACAACATCAAAATCTTGATGTTTGGTGACTTCTAATGCATATAAGCCGTTTTCTGCTCGTACGACTGAATGATTTTCCAGTTCGAGATATTTTTTGATATTGTTGCCTATAGTTTTATTATCTTCTACGACCAGGATACGCATGATACAACGATTACGCGATAAAATATTGAAATGATTAGAATGTTATCGTACAGGTAGTTCATATATTCACCTTGCTTCTCATAACTATTTTCCAGCCTTGTTTTTCTACAAGTAATTTTACTAAGTATAATCATAATCAGAAACTTTTGGTATCGGTTTTTGATCTATCAGCTTGTCGAAATCTTTCCCGGATATGCTCAAGATCTTTTGGGGCTATTCATTTTCCCGTATCTTTGATGACAAGTTTTTTGCTATCCAAACTTACCTCTATAGTTCATCCTTCTGGCGTGAATTTATATGAATTTTCGAGGATATTTTTGATGATGATATTTCGGCTGTCTTTATGGACTTTTTGATAAACGTTTTTTTGTATATGTATAGTGAGTGTGATATTCTTTCCCTGATAGATTTTCTGCACATCATGCACAACATTCTCGGTAAGCGTACTAATATTCAATTGCTCTTTCTTCAATGAGTTCAAGGATTCAAGCTTGCTTATAGTAACTAGTGTTTCCAAAAGGCTATTCATTCCCTTGAGCTGTTGTTTCAGGTTATCTAATCCTTGTTCATATTCTTTGGTCTTCAATGCATAATCAATCTCTGTACTCATACTCATGAGAGGTGTTTTTAATTCGTGTGATGCGTTGGTGACAAAATCCTTGAGACTCATTGTTTGCGTATGAATTTTTTCTAGAGCTTCATTAAACTTCTCGCTGACTCTGTTGATTTCATCATCAGGATGTCCCTCAATCTCGATCTTTTTATCTAGATTATCGATATGCAAAGTATCTAAGAATCAGAGGAGCGTATGTAGTTTTTTCAATGAGGTTTTGACGAAAAAAAGTGATAGGATATAAGCGATGATTCAGAAGAGGATTATTAGATAGAAACTTATTCGGATGAGGTTTTTTTGTACGGTCATATGTTGCGTGACATTTATTACAAGCAATTGATTATTCACCTGTTTATACATGAAATACATATCATCAATTTCTGCGATATCTTTTCGTCGATGGAATTGGAGAATTGTTTGTGCTTCAGGACTATTGATATTAAATATCTCCATTTCCGGTATTCTATTTTTTCCTAGTACTATTTTTTTGTTTGGTATTGGTCTCGGTCATTGAAGAATCTGTAATTGTTGTCTATTGTACCAACTCTGAAAAAAAATTACATTGGCCAGGAGACTGAACAACAAAACTTGGAATATTGTGAAAAGCATAAATTTGATGCTTATCTGTGTTGATGTTTTTAGGTTATTGAACATGGCTATATGAATTACACAAGCAAAGATATATATATACCTTAAATAAACATTAAATTCTAAAATACCAGGAAAAAAATCCGCTAAAAGCGGATGTTGTTACATGAGGTATGATATGAGTAATGAAATTTCTATAAATTTTTAGCATCTACGATATAACCCTTTTTACAACCATTTAGTGCGTTTCTTTTGACTGCTTCATTTCGAAATTGTGTCAGAACATTTGATGATGTATAGGATACATCCCATCATTCTGCGATTCCTTTCATAACAATATAGCTTTCGCAGACGATATATTTGCTTGGGTTTGTATCTTTCCCGATCATCTTGTGTGCATATGCTGTTCTCCGTTCTGCATAATATGGGTTCTTCGTCGTTACATATGTGAAGTTGACGTTAGGTGTTGTTACTAATGGAAGGTTGTATTTCTTGACGAGATAGATGACGGCATCCATAATCTTCTGTTTGCCTTGACTAGTAGGGAGTACAGGATCGGGTTCATCAAGCGTATCTATGGATGTTCCAAGCACGGTTCCTGTTTCTTCAGTGATTTCACTATCCGTAGAGATACCTGTAAAGACATCTGATGATACTACTTGTGTTCCTGTCGTTTCGCCTAATCATGTTCCGATGATAGTACCTTCTCAGGTATAGACATAGCCGTCGATAGGGATCCTATCTTCACCGAAAAAGTTCTGTGCGATATAATCGGAAAAGCTTGATTGAAATTCCTTATGTACCTGATAGTAGTCATACACAGTCAAAATCAAACTTAGCATAAGTAATATGAGATATATCCTAGTTCCAAGCAATGCCCAAAAACTTTTTGTGATGCGATGTTTGAACATAAGGGTGAGCGACATAAATACGATAAATCACAGCACCAATGAGAAAAGTAGCATTGCTTCTACAGCTCCGCTATTGACGAGAAACATAAAGAAGATGATAATCGCTACAGCGAAACTTACAATAGCTGGCATAAGTAATTCTGATTTCTTTTTGTAGATTTTTGTCGTAGAATGAAAATGGTCATGAAAAGAAATTTTAGCTTCCTTGAGTGGTTTTTCATGTTCTTTGTATTCTTCTTTAGAATTTTCTACAGTATTGTAGAGTATCCCTATCAGGATGATAGCGATGAGATTGATTGCACCAAGCCGAAAAAAATTTGCTTGTCACCGCAATACACCTATAATTAAAGGTTGTAATACAAAAAAATAAATACTGAAGAGAAGAAAAAGGTTTTTTTTCATTCACTCAAATAATATTATATAAAAATGTCAATTATTTTTACCTATATATTTGTATATATACACAATACCAAGTGTTTTTCAAGGGTAAAAATTGCAAATTTTGGGGAAAGGAGTACAATTATATCGATACTCCAATACCTATTTTTTTAGCCATCATTACGCAATACATCATCATGAAGAAATTTATGCTTGCAAGTATTATTATGTATAGTTCGTTGATCCTCGTCTGATATGCCCAGATGGTAGTTCCTAATTCTGAGAATTATATTCTCAATGAAAATGATCAGCAGGTACTCAATACAGAAGGCATCGACGATCCATTGAGATGAGGTGCATATCATATCATCGAACCGGTAGGATGAGGAACAGGAATTGCAGGAGGAGTCGTAGGTATAGGTGATAAGATCTCTACTTATGAACATGCACAATCTAAGACGCTCAATGTTATTAAGAATATTATCAATTATGCGTTAGGGATGCTTGGACTTGTTGCACTTATTTACTTGATCTATCACGGATTTTTGATCGTGACTGCTGCAGGTGATGATACTCAGTATAAGAAGTGAATTAAGGGAATAAAATTCGCTGCGATAGCTATCGCAGGTATCGGAGCAAGCTGGCTTATCATCAGCGGTATCTTCCGACTTATCGCTTTAATTATTTGATCATAAAAACACCATGACATCATGTATTTGACAAAAAATTTGTAGATACCTACTCTATATTCTAGGGAGTATTTTTGCTGTAGGAAGCTTTATTCCTGCTATTTCTTTGTGACAGTTGTCCGATGCGGAATCAGCATTTCCTTATGATATTCAAGGACAAGAATATGATCCCAATACCGAAATACCTACAACGGATATAGCAACGGATATTATCAAGACTGATACTCAACAATCACAAAGTATCCTTCAGAGACTGACAAATTATTTTAGATTGAGCGGGACATCGTATTATACCTGAACATCTCCAGCAACAAATTATGTGAAATGGATTCTTAACATGCTTTTGGGATTAGTGAGCTTTCTTTCATTGGTGATGGTTGTTTTTGCTTTTTACCTCATTTTCTTCTCCAAGTGAGATGATGCAGTTGGAAAAGCAAAGAAGATTTTGATAGGTGTAGGTATAGCACTCGCAATTATGTGATTATCGCGATTTATCGCAAGTTTCTTCTTCGATATTTATGGAACCGTTACAGGAACTTGAGTATAGTTTTATCTTTTTCGATTGATAAATGTTCTTGAATCTATGAGACCAAAGCAAAATTCAAAAGAAGTTACATGAAAATCTCTTCAATACAGAGACGATGTTGCCGATTTCTGAAATCAAGAATGATACTATTATCATGAAAGATGGGTGACTTAGAGCTATCCTCAAAATCAATGGAGTAAATCTCGATCTCAAAAATGCTGACGAACAAGTCATAGTACTTGAACAATACAAGAAATTCTTGAATGGATTGGAATTTCCTATACAGATACTTGTTCGCAATACCTTTTTGGATCTTTCAAACTATCTGACTTATATCAGAGGCAATGTAGATGGTATAGAAAATCCTGTTTTAAAATGACAATGAGAAGCGTATTACAGATTTTTACAGAATATCGATATGCAACAAGGATTGATCTACAACAAGGAATTTTATATCATCGTACCATATTATGAAAGTGAAAACGATAAACCTCAGATTCAAAGATCGTGGCGAGGAAAGCTGCTTGATGTACTCAATGCCAAAGATACTGTGGAGAAAATAGTCCAAAGATACAGACAATTCCTTAAGGGAAGGACTGGATTGGAAACAAGAGTTGCATTGATTAGCGATGGACTCGGAAGTATGGGTATTACTGCAGAGAAACTTACCACACCGGATATCATTAATCTTATTTTTCGCTGTTACAATCCATTACTTCACAGTTCTCAAGCATCACTTGCTCCATAATTATTATATACTTACCGTATATACAAGACATAAAAAATCCGTAGAGACGGATTTTTGTTAGTTAATAGTGCATACTACTAATACGAGCAAATTCTTAATTCTCAATTAAATTTTCATAGTAATATCATATTTTTTCTCCATACAGTACTTCTTCGCTTTTTCATAGATTTCGTCGCATTTCGTCAATCGTTCTTCTTTGCCTTCATTTCTATCTATCTGTTGTTGGTACCATTCTTTTCTCCTCAAAATCTCAGCTAAGGAAGCAATACAACAGATTTCATCATTGGTAATAGCCATTCCTGCACAGCTAATTCCCATATCTGTAGGGGACTGATATTTTACCATATAATTTTTGTGGTTCACGATTTTTTTTGCGATATTCATGACGACATCAAATGCTTCCACATCTCTATTGTAATTTACTGCATCTATACCATATGCTTTTTTGTGATAAGTATCGATCATATTGTAGTCGCCGATATCGACCGTAGCAGCTTCATATGCTAGATTTACCGGATGCTCGAGCGGAAGGTTTCGGATAGGGAAGGTCTCGTATTTCGCATATCCTGATTTGATATCGATCTGGTGGTCATTGTAGATTTGTCCGAGACAGGTCGACATTTTTCCGCTACTTGATGCAGCTCATGTTACAAGAATAAGATTTTTGGTTAGCGGGATATGATCATCATGACCAAATCCTTCTTCGCTTAAGATTACATCAGTATTGTGAGGATATCCTTGGATTTTGTATCTTTCCCATACTCTGTATTGTTTTCTTTGGAAGTCTTTTTCAAATTCCAGAATAATATCAAATCTATCAGTGATATCGATATTATTGATAACGATGTGTGGTTTGATTCAGATATTTCTTTCGATGTTTTTGATCATCTGGTACACATAGTCTTTGTATTCTATATTCTGGTTGCTTAGTTGCCTATTTGATAAAATATCATGTGCATTCACACAAAATAATATTTCTGTCTGATGTTTTAATGATTCGAATATTTTCTTCTTAGATTCTGGATCAAATCCTGGGAGGACTCTAGCTGCGTGTGCATCATAGATAAATTTCCCTCCTATTTCTAGATACAATCTTCCACCACTAAAATTAGCGATTCTGTCGAGAATCTTCTCTTTTTGGAGTCTGATATATTTTTCTCAATCAAATCCTTCTTTCTTATAATTGATGATATCCGTGGAGTTGATCATATATATAGGTAAAAGGTAAAAGGTCATGTTTTGTTCTTTGTTTCTTTGTGCTTACAATAAGTATATGCGTCTTGTGGTTTTTTGCAAAAAATAGCGGCATATACCGCATATTCACTTGCGTTTTATTCAAAAATTAACGTAATACGCTCTTTTTGCTCGTGAAATAGATTGGATATAATTTGCTTCGTATAATTACCATACAGTAGGACTATAGATCTCATACATTATTACTTTGATATATTACTGTATGATTTTGCCATTGTCCAAGGTGATGATATCATCCGCAAATTTTAGGATACTTTTGTCATGTTCGATCATCAAGATAGTATCTCCTTTATCTAGGAATTTTTTGATGACTTTCATTAGTTTCACGATATCGTCAGCATGTAATCACACTGTAGGTTCATCCAAAAAATACATGGTATGTCCTTTATATGATTTCAAGAGATGTTTCACCAATTTCAATCTCTGGCTTTCTCCTCAGGATAAGGTATGCGCAGGCTGTCCCATCCTCAGATATCATAATCCAATATCCACCATGAGTTGTAACTCTTCGCGGATATGATCGATTTCAGAAAAAAACTCTAGTGCATCTTTGACATACATATGCAAAACTTCATCGATACTTTTGCCTCTTCGTTTGATTCAAAGGATTTCTGTTTTGTACCTTTTCCCATTACATAATTCACATGGGATATAGGTATCCGGCAAAAATTGTAGTTCTACTTTTTTGTACCCATATCCATCACAGGCAGGACAAGCTCATTTATTAGAGTTGAAGCTATAATAGCTTGCATTGAACCCTAAATATTTACTCTCTGTTGTTCCTGCATACAATTGTCTGATATGATCAAAGGTTCATATGAAGGTCACTGGGCATGATCTTGGAGTTTTTCCGATACTCGTTTGATCAACATAGATGGTATTTTTGATTTCTTCATGACCGATAATAGTTTCTACAGACAACTCTTTATAAAATGCTTGCATTGCGAGATTTTCGTAGTGTTCATATTCGTCTTTGTGCATGATCGGAGCAGAAAGGATATCAGTCCAGTTCCATCATTTTTTTAATAATTCCAATCTGATGAAACTCTGGATAAATTTCTGTTTTTCATTCAAAAATCTGAAGAGTGTTGTATACATCAGTGTTGTTTTTCCAGCTCCAGACGGTCAAGTGATAATAGTAAACGTTCCAAGTCTGATTTGTACATCAATATGTTGGAGGTTGTATTTCGATGCCTTTTTGATACTGATATAATTGTTGGATGGCGTATGTTCGAAATGTGCAGTCACTTTTTTCTTGCCAAGGATGTATTGCGCTGTCAGTGTATTGGATGTCAAAAACTCATCGTATGGTCCGTTGAACATCACTTTCCCTCAGAAATCCCCAGCGCCTGGTCAGATTTCAACTACTCGGTCGGATGCTTTAATAAATTCCTCATTATGCTCGACGACAATGATAGTATTGCCCATTTCTTTCAATTTCTTGATAGCAGTGATTGCTCTTGTGATTTCCCTCTGATCCAGACCGATAGTCGGTTCATCGAGGACATAAATAATTCAGGTCAATTTATTCCCCAGTTGTTTCGCTAATCTTAACCTTTGGATTTCTCATCACGACAGCGTATCTATTCACCTATTTAGACTCAAGTATCCGAGTCCCAATTCCTGTATCGTTTTGGCTCTGTCGATGAGAGGGTTGACGATTCTATCGACGAGCGTCCTATCTTTGGTATTGTGTTCCTTGTACATATCGATGAATGCGATAAGTCCATTCAGCGGCATTTTCTGTAAATCTGCTATATTGATCTTAGATCCATGATGCATGATTCATGATGCAAGTTGTTTATCTTGAATCTTGTGTTTTGAATCTTGTATCTTAAGAAATACATTCAGACTCTCTTTCTTGAGTTTTGCTCCATTACATTCCGGACAGGTTTTCATATCGAGCATCGCTTGGAAATCTACCGTTAAAAGTCCTTTTGCATACTGATCTTTGACGATTTCTTCGATACCTTTGTAATACATACTCATATATTTCCCGCCATAATTTACTCTAATCAGCTCTTCATCGCCAAAAAGGACGACATGTTGAAACCATTCCGGCAAGTCTTTCCATAATTTATCTGGATCGATGCTATATTTCTGTGCTAATTTCAATAATAACGACTGTCCAAGGTTTGAGTCTCTCCGCGGTAAAATCGCTTTCATGTATGGACTCATCGGATCTACTATTTTATCAATATCAACTTGCAAGATTTCTCCGATACCGTGACAAAGTGTACATGCTCCTTCTTGTCTATTTGGTGAGAAATGCTGTGGTGTAAATTCCGGATAGGTGATATTACAGTCAGGACAATACATTTTATCGGTGAACCACTGAATATGGTCACAGGTTGTAGGTCATAGGTTGTAGGTTGTTTTTTTGCGACTTGTTCCCTGCGACTTACTCTCTGTTGTTCCTGTTATGAAGATTCAGAATTTTTTGAATTCTCATAATATCTTGATAATATCTTCTTTTAATCTTCCTAATTTTTGTTCTTCCACGGTCACTCTATCGTAGATACCATAGATATTGATAGGGAAATATTCAGCAGGGATATTTGGCGTCTCGAGGTAGAAATACTCAATTGGGTCAAGTGATTTGGGACTAGGGATCAGGTTCTGTTTTTTAGTTTTTGTATTCTTATCATTTGTCCCTTGTTCCTGTTCCCTCTTCATGTCAGCGACGATGAGGTAACGCGTGAATCATTTTCCCTTTTCTACTTTATTTCTATTTTTCCTCACGAATTCCATGAGATCTTCCTTCTTTTCAACATGGCCTGATTCCTGGAGAAGATATATTTTCTGACCCATATAATGCTCTTGGATTTCATTCATGACTTGCTCTATGGTCTGTGGTTTGATTACTTTCCCACAGTTGTAGCAATAACTATCTCCAAGTTTGGCATACAATAATCTCAAATAGTCATCGATTTCCGTGAGCGTTCCGACCGAGCTTCTCGAATTACCTCATTTTTTGTTCTGTTCTATCGCTATGGCAGGGGAGAGTCAACTACAATGATCGATTTCTGGTCTTTCTCCTAAATTAAAAAACTGTCTTAGATAGGAACTCAAAGATTCTATATATCTATATTGTCCTTCTTTGTAGATCGTATCGAAGGCGAGCGATGATTTCCCTGATCCGGAGACGCCCGTGATGGTGATCAGTTTGTTTTTTGGTATTTCGACATCGATATCTTTGAGATTATGAGTTTTTACTCCTTGAAATGTTATTGTCGCTTCGTGATTGTTCATTGGTAGTTCGATGTTTTTCTTGGGCATGAGGTGTGTATACATTACAAAGTGAAAAGAAGATTTTTTTATGACTTTCTTAATAGGTAATACTAACCTTTAGTATGTATTTTTCAATTCCCGATCAAGCACCTTCAAAAACTTAGGTATAAGTCAGTACCTCGTTGCTCCGCTATATGCTTGGGTGTAATTGTCATAGAGATATTGGGGGATATTAGGAAGTATAATGTCTCATCAAATAGTTCATCCATTATAGAGTGCACCATGATAGACAAGACCAGTCATGTCAAATCCAGTGTAGGTGAGATTGATGGAAAGTTTTGATTGATGTTGTGCTCGTTTTGTTTTGGAGAAATCGATGAAATCTTGTATAGCAGTAAGGAATTTCCCTTCTGTGATTGCTCATGTTCCATAGTTTTTGCCACGGATCTGGAAGGGTCCATTGCTGTTGGAAGGCAGATAATAACCGCAATTAGTCTCCCTATACCATGTCGCTATCGTAAGTGCTGTCGGAAAATTGTTTGCATAGCTGATACTATCAATTGTATGATATCGTCCTGTACAGGAGTCAGATGTAGGTATATAAATAATGTCTCCACTGTACTGATTGAGAAACTCCTGTTTGAATTGTTTGGAAGAAGCTTTCGCTTTTATTTTTTCAGTATTCACTTGCGTCATGAGATATGACGATAGTGTATCGAGATAATAACTTAGTTTTTCGTATCCAGAAAATTGCTCTTTGAGATTTTTGAGCTGGATATAAAAATCTCATTTGATTGCCATATCTCCAGAACTTATACCATCAAATTGGTTTTTAAGTTGAGTAATGGCGGTGACATCTTGGCTGGTTGGGGTATACCCAGCAAAGGTGCAACTGAAGAATAGCCCAATGATGACAAGTGAAATTTTACATAGTTTCATATGCTATACAAAAAAAGAGATAAATCATCGCTCCTGCTTCGTCAGGAGCTGCTGGGAAACTCAACTTTCAATGTAGATTTATCTCTTCTGGTTGCAAGGGGAAATAGGATTATTTCTCCAAGGTATTCCCTGTTTTTTTCGTTGCAAAGAAAGGCATGTTCTTGAGTTCATCTCGGCTTGGGGCGTTGTTTGTATAACTTTTCCCTGTTGCACCATTTCCTCAGAGTGCGTTATACAATGCCTTACGATTTCTATCATTTTTAAAATATTCATCAGCTGTTTCTCACTCTCGACGAGTGAATCATTTTTGTTGTGCAGTAGCTTCATTCTGCTGTATCCATTTTTTTAACAACTCGAGCCATCCGGTATTTGTAGAGATGACAAATCATCCTTTTCTCTCTTTGGCTAATTCCTGAGTCTTGCCAAACAAATCACCTCCTGCAACTGCTTGTTTGGCTATTGATTCATAATCTGCTGCTTTCCAGTTGGTTCCGCCTGTAATAAAATCTCTGAACTTTTCTTCTTGTGTAGTGAACCTATTGCTTGCAAAATCATATTCACCAAATTCTCCTCTCTTGTTGAGTCCCATACCTCCCAATATCTGTTCTCTGTTTTTACTTAGAGCGTTCTTCATCTGACCAAATGATAGACTTTTGATGGTTTGGTCGCCCGTTCCCATAGAGAGTGGTAATATAGGAAGTGTCATAGCCATTCTTTCAAGTGTTTTGATGATACCTCTTTCTCCTCACATGATATCAGCGATAGGTCATTCTCATGATATTGCAGATATCTTGATAAATTGCCACATCAAAAATGCTGTCAAGAAGAAGAGGATAAGATTGACAAAAATCGTCTGTCCGACTTCCTTGACCTGGCCAGCCATATTCACATTTTCTCCGAATACACCGTTTTCCATGACTTGGATATCACTGATTTCTGCTATATGTAATCTTGATGCTCAGCTTTCGACTGAAATAGTTACTCCATTGAAGCTTTTGGGAAGCGTTCATTTCATGATATTCTGCATGCTGACAACGAGAATCAGAATCATAGAAAATCCTGCTACGAAAATGACAGGTTTAAAAACAAGATCGAGCAAAACGGAAAATTTGAAATACTTACCTATTCATCAGCTACTGGTCTTGGAGCTCAATCATCCATCTTTCCCAAAAAATGCCAAAAGGATGATTAGTGGCATTCCTATGATAAAAATCCGGAGAAAGACAACTCTGATGATATTCGCAATAAAGAGAAGCGCTAATCCTATGGTATAAAACCCGATGAGAATCACTCTGAGTAAAAATGATATTGTAAGTCCTACTTCATGATCACTACCGCTTACATCTATGTAATTCTGGAATTTGAAGACACTGAATCAGAGATAAATCAACGGTCCGCTGACGGAATTATATGTCGGAAGTATCTCGTCTCGTGTATCGCTCCCATTTATCAGATCATTTCCTATGGGTGTGATAACATCTCATGTATTGCTTATCAAGTATCTTTTTGGTGTAGCATCCAAAGATTTGATCATCTTGTCTTTGAGAGCAGCATCAGTCTGGAGAAAGCTGCTCGGGAAAGCGCCTATTGCCGATGTTGCAATAGTAGAAAGATCGACAAGTGCTCCTACAAGAAATCGGCTAGCTTGGATAAGTATTCATGCGACCAGGGTATTGGTGATGATTTTTTTGATATCCATATTTTTTTTCCCAACGAGATTGTTGATGATCTGATAGAGTACAATCCCTACCAATGCAAAATTCGCAAAATTTTTCATGATATTCCGGATCTTCCGGAGATAGATATCCATGTGGAGGATAGATCCATAGACGAGATCGTTAGTCATGAGTTTCCCAGCAAGGATAG
The DNA here is from genome assembly GCA_964495825.1 of uncultured Candidatus Peribacteria bacterium. Taxonomy (GTDB): domain Bacteria; phylum Patescibacteriota; class Gracilibacteria; order Absconditabacterales; family Absconditicoccaceae; genus CAJBLF01. Next base: position 32,423 of record CAZBWI010000041.1, read on the forward strand.
CGAGGATAACCCATCATCGTGAACAGAGGCTCAGGATATTATTCAATCACTTCCTTACTTCATCAAGCGAACTTGTTGATGTCGCTGTATTTTCTGCAAATGTTGGCAGTATAAAGAAAAATCAGACGATCACGAGAACTCCGACGATCTTGATCGTGGTAGGATGGCGTACTATTCTGAAAATTCTTTTTAGCGTCATATGATTTAGATAAATAAATATTATGATGTAATTTCTTCTACCTTATATTTGAATTTTTTCTGATTTTGTGTGTCAGTCGTCTGAGTGATTTTATATTTTTTATTTCCGATCGTTGTTTCATAGGATCAACCTGTACCTGCTGTAGTGAAGTATGTTTCTATATGTGTTTTATTATCATTACTAGCATCATTAAAGTAGTTCGTAAGGTCTTCTTTGTTAGTAATGTTTTTCTGTGTTATATCGGTGTCTATAGCTTTTTTTGCATTCTCTAATGTTTCTGCTTTTTTAAGATCGGTATACCATGAAGCTCCTGTAAGTCCAAATACCGGTGCAACATTTGCAGCAGCGTTCATTCTTTGAGGTTCTTCAAGTTGTTGGATAGCTTTATACATAACCTCTAGATTTGCTTTCGTTCACGCATCCGAGAATGTTGTAGGAGCACTTATGCCTGCTGTTTTGTATGCTTCTTCGGCAGTAACTTGCGGAGTTGATCATGTTCACACTGCATTCAATATATTTTTTGCTTGTTCGTCAGTAAATTCAGGTGGTGTAGGTGATTTTTTGAATATCGCTTCGACTTTTCCGAGTTGTTCTGTTTCTCTTTCTCTTACTCGTTCAGCAGGACGATTTTGAAGTACTGTCCTAGCAGGACCGATACCGACTTTTTCTCATCATTCTCAGAATGGTAAAATCGGTAAGGTTTGGAAGACGTTTGATCCAAATTCCTGGATATTTTTTTGGATGAAGTCACCGAGTGCATTCGCCTTGATAGCCGCAAAGAGGATAGTCCGTATGAGTCCTATAGCGAAGAAATTTACGACAAGCCGTGAAAATCGATCCAAGGTGCCTCATCGATCAAAATCCTTAAATTCAAGTTCAGAAGATCCAGCTACTCTAAATGCTGTATTTCCTGTTTGTATTGGTTTGATAGGTTCTATTTGGAAACTCTTTGCTACTTGTTCTGAAATACCTGAATTGTTATCTCATTTGAATCCATTGATGAGTGCAGTCATGAAGATCAATGAGATACTGAGTGCTGCTACGGTGACTACCGGAGCGAAAATAAGTTTGATAACATTGCCTATTTCTAGATGTTTACTCATATTCCCCAACGCTTTTTCTGGAATAAGTTTATCAAATACCTTTTTGAGGACCAAGAACGGTGATGCTGCGATATACAGCCAGAGTAATCCGATTCTCGCTATTAGTACGATAGCAAGTGCGATCAATGGGAAAAAGAGCGCGATAGCGAGTCAGGTCTTAATGAGAAAGATTCCCGATGTTTCGCCGAGGGTTGAGACGTTTGTGTCTGTGAGCTGTGCGAAATTGAGCAAAGAAGAATACATAGTTACCAGCGGACCAACAAATCCTTTGGATTTGTCGATAAGCTGTGAAATAGTGGTCGAAGTGGTTTGGTCAAAAAACATGCTTCCCGTAGAGAGTCCACCTGTTCCATTTTTGAGATTGACTAACAATCATGTTACCCATCATTGCGTGTCCCATCAGCTATAATTGAGCAATGTATCTATCATGCTCTTATATCAAGCATTTGTTTTCCAATCAGGAGTTTGCCAGCCAGTAATGGAAGATCAAATATGCTGATCTATAGCATTCATAAAATCATCTTCTCTCCACATCACTAACTGATTGCCAAAGAGTACGCAGACCTCATATCACTTGTATACAGAATCATTGGAAAATTTTTCAATATTTCTAAAATCTGGTTCACCAAATTCTCTTCCGATAATGAATGATTTTTTAACAAGACATGGGGACATTTTGATTACTTGTCCACCGTAATTGGTAGAATACCGGACTTTAAAAGAAGTATTGTCTTTGTTGAGAACATCGAATTTATTTAAATCTATCTGGCTATTCACCGACAGTATTTTTTGATTGCCGATATCAGTATTTTTGAGAACTGTAAGGGGAAGTCCACCAATAGCATATGTTGCTATCGTAGATATATCCACGAGCGCTGCCATCAGGAATCGGCTGGCTTGGATAAGTACTCCTGCGATCAATGTTTTTTTGATAGTATTGAGGGGTGAACCTTCCTCCTTGAGAGATCATTCTCCTCAGCCTGTCAAGAGACTTTTTATGATAGCATAGAGCACCATAAATCATAATGTGAAATTTGCAAAGTTCTTCATCATATTTCGAAATTTCCGCAACGGTGCATCCATATGAAAAATAGATGCATACACAAGCGTATTGTCCAATGAGATTCCTGCAATCACCAATAATGGTCGAAGCAGGATATAGATGAGTTTGAGAATCAGATTGAGAATCTCCCACAATCCCATTGTGGTGATGTTATTTTCTGTGTTAGTATCGGTGCCATTATTTTGTGCAGGAGTATTCTCTGATATAGCCCATGGTCATGATACTCATTGATTATTCACAACTTGTGCATGTACTTCATTGACGCCAACGTATCCATTAAAAAAAATGCTTGAGCATCACATGATCAGAATGATTCAGAGTATTTTTTTCGCAAGGCGAGATCCAAATAGTTTCATAAATATTGGATGATAGAGAATAAATTGTCTTAAATACGAGGTGATTTTATACTCTATGAGAAAGTATATTCCTAAATACCTCAAACACCAAATAAAGGAGTTGTTTTTCGCCTACTTACCTTGCAATTTTTGTAAAATTGTATATAAGATGTGTTCTAAACGAGAAAATATTTATTTCACACAGATGTTTATGTTGTTTTTGAATATTTCCAGCGATTATGTGCAAATTCTTGATGGTCAAGACGAACAATTCCTTGCACGCAATAGTATAGAGCATACACTCTGACCGACGATTTTGGAGTATACCAAAGCTCATCCGGTCGAAATGATATTTTTGCTCAACGGACCGGGAGGATTTACTAATCTTAGAGTGGGAACACTAACACTCAATATGCTCAATCACCTTATTCAGCACGACACTGGTACCTTTATCCCATTGGCTTCTATCACGAAGCTCAATCTCTATGGATTCGCTTATGAGCAGTGATGGCTACCAAGATATGGTATCATCTATATCGGTCAGAAACATAATGTCTGGAAATATGATTTCCAACAAAAGCAAAAAGAACAGATCACGATTGAAGATATTCAATATTCTGAAGAAATATTTCTCGATTTTGTTCATGATCATTATTGGGCGAATGATGAACATATGATTTCCTTTTCGATGGAGGATAATGCACCATATCTTCGTTATAGATGAGAATCCTACAAGATAGAACTCATGAATCTTCGTCTTCCATTGACGATGACCGTAGAACCGCAGTATCTGATAGAACCTACGATGAACTAACAAACCCACCCCATACCTCGGCCTCATTCCCGTGCCAAGGTTTGGAAGAGGGAATCGATACTAAAAGGTATTTAGATTATATAGCCATTGATTCCGGCTGCAATACTTAACGCCGGAATGACGCTAAAACGGGGGTGAATTATTTTATTGTTTCAATTACAAAATCATGCAGCAAAATCACCGTAAAACCAAGTCAATATTGGGCATCGACCGATGAACGAAATATATCTGACTTGCCTACGCCTTGCCCGGCAGTGAAGTAATTTTCCCTATTTGATATATCCTCAATGATAAGATGATGTATTTCAATATCGCATGAATTATCGAGAAACACAATATCGGAAAAATTATGCTCGGCCGACCTGCGAAGCAGAAGGATATCCAGGAGAAGATCACTGCGTTTATGAAGAGCCTGAATTATATCATAGAAAATAGGGAAATAGAAATTCAGCTCGTCGAGGAGGATTACACGTCCGTCCAGTCCGGCGAAATCGTTTCCAATTTCAAAAAAAACGCCGCCACAGATACGGTGAGCGCGATGCTGATCTTAGAGAGAGGATTAAAAACACTGAAGAACTAACAGTGAAAAAATTAATACTATAAACAAATAGTTCTCAATAATTATTAGTTCTTTTCATAAGTTGTTAGTTGTTATGTGAAATTAATCTATGTGCAATAATGTTATTTCACCATTTCATTTTTTCATCAACAATTTTTTTTGTAAGAAAAATGTATTGTAATTCTGTCCTTGTTCCAGATCTATCGGTAATTGGAATAGGAAGAGGATATGTTGTTTTTTTAAGTAGTGAAGTAATTTTTTTACCTCATCGTTCATTATCAAAAAATCTGAAAAGATAACTATTGCACGCTTATTTTTTTCTTTCACTGCTTGTTCCAAAAAATTCTGTAAACAACTCTGATACAACTTTTTCGTTGTTTTCACTCATGCTAAAATATCGTGCAGGGTCGTGATGACTTCACGACTATATTTCTTCATATCTTTTTCCTGTAATTTCGCCGTTCACCAAAAATTCGTCCTCGGTCGAAAGAATCTGATGTTGATTTGTTGGTGTTGACAGTAAGAGACGATATCTTCGGTATAGGCGAGTACTTGCTTCCGATTTGGATATTCTCCACCTCTCCAATTGTAGTTAATATCCAAAAGAAGATCCAGGGTGAGCGATTTTTCCTGTTGGAAAATATTTGTATAGAGCTGTTGATATTTTGCAGAAAGCTTTCGATTGATGTAGGATGAACTATCGCCGGAGGAATATTTTCTCATATCGACTTTTTCCGTGCCTGATCATTTCATGATACTCTGAAATGCACCAAATCGTTTTCCAACGATCGGTTTGGTGAGTTTGATACTAAATCTTTTTTTCATATATGATGACTAAACGACTAAATGATTCATGATACATGATGGTATGATGCATGAACTGCATAGCCATATAATTATATAGTTCTTCAATCTTTCTTGAATCTTGAATTTTGCATGCTAAGTATGTAGGTTTTTGAGTATCTCCTCTTTGTCGCTCCGCGGTCTCTTGCCAAAGTTGGTCAGTTGTATGGACTCATGCCCTTTCCCGGCGAACATGACGACGTCGCCTGGTTGCGCTAGTTCACATGCAAATTTGATTGCTAATGACCTTTCCGGTATAATAAAAAGATTTTTTCCTAGTTGTTTATTTTTGATGTTCATCGTCAATTGTTCGAGGATTTCCAATCTATTTTCGGTATCGGGATCATCGTCAGTGGCAATCAGAATATCGCTGTAGGTATCTGCAATTTCTCCCATAATGGGTCTTTTCGTCTTATCTCTGTTTCCTGGTGCTCAGAAAAGCGTAATCAATCTTCCTGATCATTTTATCTTGTTGAGGTAATCCAATGTTTTTTCCAATGCATCCGGTGAATGTGCGAAATCAACAAAATAATAAGTTCACTTATTTTCGATACGTTCCATTCTTCACGTAACGATATCAAATTGTGCTATAGAGGTAAGTATATTATCCATAGGAACTCCTATTTGGACGACAACGCTGATAGCAGCAAGGATGTTGTAGACATTAAATTCACCGACAAGTTTCGTTGTTACCTCATATGATTTGCCCAGATAGGTGAAAGAAAACGTTGTTCATACAGGAGAAATTTTTATGTTTTCTGCTTTGAGATTGGAAGAAGCTACAATGCTATAATTCAGCTTCTTATCAAATGGCATATCTTCATACCATTGTCTTCCTACTTTATCATCTGCAGGGAATGAGGCATATTTGTTTTGTTTTTTGTTCTCAAGGACATATCTAAAAAGCTTTTCTTTTGCTTTGATATAACGTTCCATAGTCCCATGAAAATCCAAGTGATCATGAGTGATGTTGGTGAGTACTGCAAAATCAAAATCTACTCATTCAAATCTATATTGATTTAATCCATGTGATGATGCTTCGAGGACGGCTATTTTACACCCAGAATCTTTTGCTGTTGCCAATATCGATTGGAGATCATAAACATCCAGTGATGTCATTTTTTTCTTATTTTCCAGATTTTGATTACCAATCTTGATATTCGCTGTACTGACCATTACGGTTTTTGCAACATGATCATTTAATATTTTGTGAATGAGATTTACTGTTGTTGTCTTTCCGTTCGTTCCCGTGACTCCGATAACGAAGAAATTTCTGGAAGGGTAGCCATAGAGTGTATTCGCTATCTGTCCATTCAATTTTTTCCGTAATTGGTAGATGACACTGTCTTTGAGGAGAAAATACAGTTTATCATAGAAGGTAATTTTTTTAATGAGAGATTTTAACATACGCATTGATGATAAGGGGTAAATGCTAAGTGAATGTACATATATCGTTATATAATTATAATACTTTCTAAACCTAGAGCTTACAATCATTTTTTAGAAGTCGGGCTCAGATGATAGCAGCGGTTTCCATCCTCAATACTGTTTTTCCGAGTTGCATCGTGATTGGTGCATATTTCTCGATATATGTGAGATCTCTTGAGGTGAAACCACCTTCAGGACCTATCATTCCATAGATTTTATCGGATTTCGGGAATGTTTTTGCGTCTCATCATTTATCAAAGATGACAAGCTGATGTTTGCTGGTGATGTCATTGAGATCTTTGGTAAAGAAAAGTTCCGGGATATTTCGTCATCGTGATTGTTCGACAGCTTCTTTGATGATTTTTTGTATCCTTTCTGCTTTTTTTTCGTTCCATTCCTTGATGATCGATCTTTCTGATGGTCGGAAGATGATCTGATCGATACCACATTCGGTGAGTTTTTGAGATATCAATTCAACCTTATCCCACTTATTGGGCATAGCAATAATCATACCTTTTATCTGGGGAGTTGATTCATGTTCCTGTTCTTCGATGATAGTACCATCCAGAGTGGTATTGTCCCATGTTTCTATACGGAGCTTGTATCTCATTTTTCTTTTTTCTTTTGCAGGACTCTGTATCCAGATCGTATCACCTATGCTTGCTCTGAGTACTTTTCTAAGCTGTGACAAAAGATCGATGTTCTCCACCTTCACTATATGGTCTTTTTTCCTATACTCAGTCACAAAGAGTTGCATAAGATGCTCTAGAGAGTAAATACCATAAATTTTTAGCATTTTGGCATAGTAATTCAATACGACTTATGAATAGGGGAAGAAGAGGTGAAATACTTATGTATCTCACTCATCTTTTTTGGAATTGCATTTTGGTTTATTTTCCCTACATACTATAATACTTTACTAGCTTTATTTCGAGTACATATTTTTGAGATGATAATGTATGCGATTCATGGTCTTCAAACACTTATCGCAAAAGGATTCCAAATGTATCCGATTATTTTGGTGATCATCGTCGGCTGTATTATTCAGATTACCAAAGTGATTATCGATATCATCAGATACAAGCGTATTTATACTGGTCATATCTTCGCTTCTGGCGGATTTCCGTCGTTCCATAGTGGATTAGCGAGCAGTGTAACTATGCTGGTCCGGCTACAATACGGTTTCGATAGCGTATTATTCGCGGTAGCGTTTGCATTCAGTGTACTTTTTGCTTACGACGCTATGAATCTAAGATACGAGACCTGACAGCATGCACATTATATCAATGATTTGAGATCAGAATTGGAGACTATCCTCCAAAAAAAAGGGAAAACACCACTCAAGGAAAGAATAGGTCATACGCCATTAGAAGTCGCATGAGGAATTGTTTTTTGATCTGTGCTGACATATGTACTATATTATATGTTCTTTATTGTACAATAAACTTCGTAATATGCTGAGCATAATTCACGTGTAGCGTAATTAGTAATTACCATAAATTACAGGCTGAATTTAAATAGATATAGATAATATCTTATTACGAAGTGATATATTATGATATGATATGAAATGAAAATAATTCGTAAAAATATCTAATCTGTCATATAGCACATCAATTTATAGTATTCTACTCAGATGATAAAATTTGTCGTTCCGAAGCCAGTCAAAAAAATCAAAAGAAAATATACCCCTATCGAATCAGATAAAAAAAACATACGTCCCTGATTTCGCTTTTTTTCTATAAAGATTGTATGGATTGTTTTTATTATATTTGCAGGTATCTACTGATGATTCCTTTTGTTGAAACATACTATCTTTGATCATCAGTATACGATAAAAAGAGTGCTCTATGATTCGTGAGATGTTGCTTGGTATGATGAGCCATATATGTATAGACGTATTACTGATTGGATCAGAGGCGAGAACTACTATGTTGTGAAATGGTATACTTCCAGGATACTCAAAGATATCCAATCCAAATATCCCATAATCACGGATATCGGTATAGATTACCGTTCTACCAATACGGTTTTCGTGAAATTAACCTTTAACCCTATAGATATGGTGATTAGAAATCAAGAGATGAGATGGGCATTGGTTGGTAATGTATTGTTACCGTTGTATTCTGGGAATAAGATAGCCGACGGTATCAAAATCTTGGATATGCCTGAATATCTGAGCGGTATGAATGTGTTGTCTGGTATATTCTTCAAAATTCCTGCAGAGCAACTGACGATGCAGATAGAACTTCTATATCAATGATTTCCATGACTTCACCATATAGAATATCTTCCGTGATGAGAAAGATCTATCATTTATCTCGATGGTAAAAAATACTATATCAACAATCTCGGAGATATTCCAAATCAGATCAGGAATTATCAATTACTCAAAAAATATTATAAAGATTTTAATTCGCTGTATGAGATCGACTTGGGAAGCTTGGAAAAAGACAAGGTGATTGTACGTAAATTCTAAATACCATTAGATTCAAGATACAGGATGTAAGAACTATTTAGTTACATTGTTCATATATCATGTATCTTGTATTATATATCAAATATCGTTTCATCACTTCGGCGTTTTATCATTTAGCCATGACATATGCAGGAAAAATTTATGAGAGAAGCTATTAAACTATCGCTCGAAAATATGCAGAAAAATGCTGGTTGACCATTTGGTGCAGTTATCGTCAAAGACGGAAATATTGTAGGAAGATGATGGAATCAGGTGACATCAACAAACGATCCGACTGCGCATGCAGAAGTGGTCGCTATCCGTGACGCCTCCAAGAATCTCTGAACATTCGATTTGTTAGGTTGTGAAATCTATACGTCGTGCGAGCCATGTCCGATGTGCTACGGTGCGATTTCACGGGCGAGGATAGGTAAGATGTACTACGGGAATACGAAATATGATGCAGCAGCTATAGGATTCGACGATAGCGCATTTCGAGATGATGTCAAAAAGGAGCTTACCCAGAGAAGCATTCCTGTCCAGCAATTGCTTCACGATGAGGCTTTGGAAGTATTCAAAGCATGGACAGCAAAACAAGATAAGATAGAATATTAATTTACTCATTATATCACTTATCATGACAAAAAAGGATTTCCCTATCTTCAAAAACAACCCCGGACTGATATTTCTCGACAATGCTGCTTCGACACAGAAACCACAATACGTCATCGATGGTGTCTCAGATTTTGTTGCTCATGAGTATGCGAATATCCATCGCGGGTTGTATCCATTGTCTGAAAAATCCGAAGAGGCATATTATCATTCCAAAGAGCTCGTAGGAGAATTGATCAACTGCAAAGCTAGCGAAATCATTTATAGCTACAATTCCACCTATGGAATAAATTTGATCGCTCAATCACTCGTTATTTCAGATATTTTAACAACTGGAGATGTAGTTTTGCTTTGAATTCGAGAACATCATGCAAACATTCTTCCGCGACAGATTTTGGCGCAGAGAAAATGATTTACCATAGAATTTTTTAATATCGATGAAGAGTATGATATTGATTGGGATGATTTCGATAAAAAATACACCGACAAGGTCAAAGTCGTTTCCGTTGCTCATGTCTCCAATGTTACCGGAAAAATCTATGACGTGAAAAAAATAAAATCTAAATTGCGTGATGATACCTTTTTCTTGGTGGATGGATCTCAATCGGTACCAAATTTCCCTGTTGATGTCAAGGATATCTGATGTGATTGCTTGGTATTTACTGGGCATAAAGTGATGGCGTATACGGGAATTTGAGTCGTTTATCTCAAAAAAGAATGGATAAAGAAATTAGTTCCGATGATCCGTGGATGATGAACAATAGAAGATGTAGATGTTGCATGACATACCTTAGCGACCAATTCCGATAAATTCGAGGCGGGGACCCCAAACATTATTGGTGCAGTTTCACTGGCAAAAGCGATTGAATATATCATGTCTATAGGTTGAATGCAAAAAATCCGAGAACATGAACAGAAATTAGTGAAATTATGTCTGGAAGGATTTGAAAAATATAAAGATAAAGTGGAAATTCTCTGACCACTAAATACTGATAGAGTAGCAGTATTTTCTTTTATACTTCCCAGCAATACAAACTTCAATAATATCGGCGAGAAATTTGCAGAACACAATATTGCCGTTCGTTGCGGAGGACATTGTGCGTATCCGATTCACAAACGTTTTCAGAAACCAGGGACCTGTAGAGTGAGTGGCTATCTTTACAATGACGAGCAGGATATAGCTCGTTTCTTTGAGATTTTAGGTCAAATCATATAATTATATCATATAACAAAATTGTCAAGCTCTACTATTAATGGTAGAGGGCTTTTTTTGTAAAACGACATGTTTCTAGGTATACTATTACTGTAGTTTATAATCTTTAGATATTAGACCAGATATCATGACAACAACAACCCAGGTAGAGACATTGCAGATTAATGTAGATCAAATCACTGCAGATTTGGCTGAAGCGAAAAAACTCACTGACGAGACGCTCAAGAAGACAAAGGCCGAAGCAGCACTGCTTAAAGCGGAAACCGCTAAGACATCGATAGAGAAAGCCAAGGAAGAAGCAAATAAGAAACTGGAGGCGCTCAAGAACAAGACCGATGCTACTTCCAAAGCAGAAGCAAGGGAATTGGAAGCAGAAATCAAGGAATATGAGGATATGCTAGTTACGCTAGATTCCACGAAGACAGAATTGATGACCCTCAAGACCGGTGTAACGACTCCAGTAGAAACTCCGTCAACCAACAATGAAACCGTCGATAATACTTCTGATCTCGACAAGATTACTGCCGGCATAGCGGAATTGAAGACGATGGCTACTGCACTTCAGACATTAGTCGATGATTTCAAAAAAAATAAAGAGACACTGACAGAAACGGAAAAGACCGCCAAGCAAAAAGAGATAGATGACAAAAAAGCCGCTATGGAGGTCAAAAGAAAAGAGATACAGGATCTGATAGATAAAATAAGGAAATGACGATCCGACGTGAAATTCGACGACATCGAAGATCAGACAATCAGGGAAACGCTCAAGGATCAGAAGCTCAAGGAAGAAGCGACACTCAAGGAGAATGAAAAAGAGCTCAAGGAGATTATAACGCCTTCGACCACCTTCCGGGAAAAAGTGAAAGAGAGAGCAAATAAAACCCGATGATGGGTCAAAGAGCATCCACGGCAAACAGCCGGTATAGCGACAGGAGTCGGTTTAGTCATCCGAGGAATCAGCAGATTATTCAGAAGGAAAAAGAAAAAGAGCGAAGAAGGTGAAGAGGAAAGCAAGGAAAAGAAATGATTTTGGGATCGCCGATATGGAAAAGCGCTGAAGCGGTGATTGATCGGTACAGGTATCCGGTTCATCGGTAAGGGATTGATTACCGGCAAACGGCCTCGATCCAAAGAAGAAGGAACCGGCGCTGATGCAGGCGATGTTATGAAGTCGACAGAAAACGGAGCGAAAAGCTTCGAAAAATTGCAGAAGGAAGATAAGGAAACTGCGGAAAGCTTGAATACCGTCGGCGATAAAGTGAATGCGCTCTATGACGATGTCTATAAATTCAATGACGGCACTATCCCCGAATCCATGGAAAAAACAAAACTCGGTGCGGGTAAAGATAAATATGCCTGAGCGATACCGCTTGCATTGCAGAATACCTTCGGCGATATCAACGATATGGAAGGACAGAAATGATTCTTTACGATCTGTTCGTACAGCACGCTGACAGAGATCAAAAAAGAATTTGCAAGCATGATAGCGAACGGATTAGCAACTGTAGCAAGCAATACCTTGTCTATCTTCGGATTCTCATGACTATTGGACAAGGATAATGTCGAAGCTAAGGTTGAGGAATTCCTCTGAGGAACGAATAAGATAGACGAGGTGCATTTGGTGTTCAGAAATATCCTTAAAGTGATGTCCTATACCAACTACCTGGAAACCGCATATCTCGCCAAAGAGATAGATACGCAAGTGAAAGTTTGAAAGACATTATATAAGAAGAAGGATGATGGTACCTATGAAACCATAACCTTCCCGACAGACGAAAAGGAAATAAAGGAACTGATAACGAATATGCAGTATCATCCATCGGATTATAAAATAGGGACCACGGATGTCGATGATCTGAGAGATGAATTCAGATCAAAAAAGCTTTCCGAGATATTTACTACCTACTCGATGACTACAGCTGATATACTGAAGTATAACTACGACATCACCGATGATCTGAAATCCATCAATGATAAGAGGGATGAAACCGTTGATAATCTTACCGCTGACAATAAGGAAAAAACACTTGAAACGCTCAAGAGCGGAGTTGAGGATGAAATAGCTGACGGAATGCGGGAATCAACCAAAAGATTATTCCCTTTCTTGCATATCACGGAGATTAGACGGGATGAGACGGCGACCAAGAAAAAAATCAAGGAAGATGCATGATTCAAAAAGATATTAGCTGATTTTTATACGAAATTCGATGAATTGAAAAAAGAGACGGATATGACCAAAGTCAAAGCATCTATAGATGAATACTATGCTACGCTCAAGGAATTGCGCACTACGCAGAATAGTATCGTGGATATGACGGACAAGAACGGAAATATCCTAGTTGGAGCTGTTACAACATTCACCTCTACATTCACGTGAATCGGGTATTGCTTCACACATGGTGCACAACTCATCTATGAATGAGAATATCTGAAATGAGCGGCATATCTGTATGGAGGAGTATCGTCTGTAGCAGTTATAGGAAATCTAGTATGATTATCAAAATCTAACAGCGTACTTGGAACAGCGACCAGACGATCCACTAATATCGCTAAGGCCCCATTCAAAGTGATAGATGCGATGCTTCCCAAAAGTCTTATGCTTGCGAAGGTGACTGATTATATCCCAACTTGTCTCGCAAAGACATGGTATAACACTCCCAAAGCGATTACTGGATGACTGAGCCGCGGTATGTCTTTCCAAAAAGCGTATAGTCTTTATAAAGCAGTGGGTCCCTGCGGAGAAACAGCAAAATGATTTTTCACTGACGTGCTTAATATCGAAGGAAAAGATAGAGCATTCCTTACAAGGTTGGAAAAAATCGTATTCAAAGATAAAAAAATGACAGATATAGGAAAACAGTTTTTAGAAGAAGCGGTAAATAGACCATCGATTTTCAGTACAAAAAAAACAGTGAATGTATTCGATCTGGATAATCTTGTCACCAAATATGAAGGCATCATACAGGCAAATGCTGCTGATGAGGCTCTGCTTACTGGTGTTAGTAATGTAGCGAAGTATACAGGTGATTTGTGAGATCTTACGACATTAGCGGGCAGCTATACCAATTTATTTGCTAAGGGAGATAATGTAAATACCTTAACAGTCAAAATTCTTAAGGAACGATGAACTGCGGAAGGTAATGCAAGCAAGTATTTAGATTTAACAAACACGGAACAGATTTCCAAAGCCAAGGCATATGCTGAAAAAGTAATGGAACTCAATAATAATGCGGCAGAGTGAGCTGTAGAGACAACAAAGATAGGAAAAGCTCGGGAATCAGCAAAAACGATGTTCAAAGAGGGTATGGAAAAAATCAAAAGCTTATTCAGTTCTAACAAGACGCTCTCTGCTGCACAGAAGACAGGATTGGAGGAATGAATAAATAAATCAATACAAGAAACCGAATCCATTACATGAGAAACCGTAGAAAAAGCTGCAAAAAATCCGGCAGGAGAAGAAGCAAAGACTGTTGCAGGTGCAATGCAAGGAAAGATAGGAATCCGGGCTAGAGTATTGAAACGGAGTCCATTGCTGATAGACGGAATCATAAATATATTCAGAGGTGTAGGTATGATGAATGAAGCTGATGAAATCTCAGAAATCAATGTGGAAAGAGGATCAGTAAGGGAAGAAAAGGCAACATTCACGTTAACATTGGCAGGAGTTGAATTGACCGTCTTTGCAGTAGGTGTCGCATTGAGTCGGAATCCCGCATGACGGGTCATCCTTGCCATCACCGTTGGAATCGAAGCGCTCAAATACGGAGTGAATAAATATTATGAAGTAGTGGAGACCTATTACAGGAATTTCGAGGATTTCAAGAGGATGCATATGGCGCATATCAAACAAGAGATCATCTCCAAGGAAGCTCGGGGAGATGGAATAGATATCTCTCTTCAGGAGAATTTCCAGGAAGCGGTATGAGCGGTATTTGGTTCAGCATGTCATGGCGAAGGCAAGAAGATACTTTCATTGAAGACCAGGGAAGATGCGTTGAGGGCATTGATCCGGATGGAAGAATGCGAGAATTATCCGTATGCGACATTGAATCTCGATTCGTTTAAGGGAACGGAATATACCGAATTGCAGACAGAGGTCAATAAACAGAGCGATGCGATGAAAGCCGATAGTGTGACGAGATTCAATTATATCAAAGAGAAATACGGAGACAAATTTATCGCCGCTGAAAAGATAGAAAGTGCAGGAGGAAAAGAAGAATTAGATAGGGTGCTCTTGGAGTCGAGGGAATATCTTGCGATGACCAAGGACACGACAACGACAGCTACGGATATCGATACGTATCAGGCAGAGAGGCTTGCAAAACTCAAGGAGAATACATGATTTGAAAAATTGGAAGCTATCTATGCATCCAATCCGTTGCAGTTCCACAAGATCATGAAGTCATTTCCGTACTACAGCTTTCTGTTCCAACAGTTCGACAAGGACACGTATGCAGATTATGACAAAATCAAGACAAATATGGATTATGTGGTGCAATATTACAGCTACAAGACATTCTGATTGCTTCCTTCGAATATCCCTGATATCACGGTAGATGCTGACAAGGTTGATTATTCCATGATGGAGATATTCTTCAAGGAGTTCACTGTCAAACCGACGGGATTGACCAAAGAGGATCTAGGAGAAGCATTCAGTAACAATCAGCTTGATATCATGACGCCGGATATGGTGGAAAGTCAGGAAAGCGTATCGGCTTCATTATGACAGAATGTCCTCTATAGGATAGCTAAGGAAGTGCTCGGAGGATATCGCGGAAAAAATGATCTGGATGATCTTAAACAATTTTATTTGCCATCTGAAAAGGAAAGAAATGGTATCTATTATGAGGACGGTGAATGGATGCTTAATCAGACGTCCAGTCGATATAGTGTCAATCGATGGGCCCCGACTGCTACTCCAATTTATAATGCGATGGGAATAGGAACATCAGACAAGGATAAGACTTTTGCAACCGATGATACCTTGGATGATGTAGAAAAAATAACAGCATTATCTGAAGTAGTGTCCAGATTTACCACGGAAAGTATTTTCCATGGGAAAATGATTCATACCGATACAGGAACGGGTGATGAGCTAATCAATGCAGAATACGGAAGTATGATAAATGATATCATCAAAGAGGAATTGGCTTACAGGAAACCGGAATATGTTACTAAAATAAAGGATGAGGCGCTTGAATATATCAAGGATAATAGCGATGGCAAGTATATCCCATTATCATCCGATCTGATCAATAAGTTGACTAAAGCCGGTGTAGAGAATATCTGATATTATTATTATATACGAGATGGTACCAAGGTAAGCGCGTTAGAAGCAATAAAAGGCGCTATACCGACCTTCTTGGCATCCAAAAAATGCTGATTGACAGAGAATGTGGAAACATATAATGTAAAGAAAATAGAATATTCCGATGAAATCAAACAAGAGATAGCTGTTATAGATACATCTATCGCTAAATTGTCAGCAACGATATTATTGGACGACGAAGATCTGGATGTTCAAGACGATATCAAAAAG
This sequence comes from uncultured Candidatus Peribacteria bacterium, assembly GCA_964495825.1. Lineage (GTDB taxonomy): Bacteria > Patescibacteriota > Gracilibacteria > Absconditabacterales > Absconditicoccaceae > CAJBLF01. The sequence continues at coordinate 48,589 of CAZBWI010000041.1, forward strand.
ATGATAGCCAAAAAAGCATTGAAACGGACCGAGCTGAAGACAGAGCTCAATTATATGGACCAGGGAAAAGCAAAAATTCTCCTAGATAAAAAATACGAAGAATTCAAGACATTCTTTGAAAATACATATTTGATGATATTGCATTGTGCATCGGCAGGTTCCAGTAACGACGTAGATACCTATGACGATTACCTGAGCATCAGTACATATTCATCGGCATCTTTGGTGGATTTCAAAACTGATAGCGGAACGATGCAGGCGAGCGTGGCTATACCAGATTTCAAGTATACCGATGAATTTAATGCTACGATACTGACCTATGAGATACCTGGAACCAAAAAGAAAATTCCAGATCTCTTGAATTCCAATAATGCTGATGATATAACATTATGAAAAAAATATGCAGAAGCGGTCTTGAAATCCGTACTTGAATCAGCAATGTTGGATTTCGATGCTAATGGTGCAGCAAATGCTGTATACAATGCTGGAAACCGTGATGTAGATAATGAAATGCTTCAGAAAAGGTTGGTATATAATATAGCTGCCGTGGATTCGGAAGTATCAGCATCAAAGTCAAAAGACGATAATACATCAACAGATGAATAAATAAAATTTGGGTCTAGAGTAGTTGAAAAGGTTTAAATTATCATTATAACCAGTTCATGACTACTAAAAACCCCTATAGAAAAAATAGCCACTTGTGAGTGTGAAAAACTAGAGAAATTTTGAAGTATTTTTCTAAAGATTTAAC
>CAZBWI010000042.1:0-5587 GCA_964495825.1 uncultured Candidatus Peribacteria bacterium
ATTATAGATTAAAACTATGGGAATATTATTACAACCACAAAAGAAAACATAGATGATTAGGAATGAATGGGCTAACGCCCATACAAAAATATCATCTATGTTCACTTATAAAACTGTAACCTTGATTCTGCAACAGAATAAAATTGTCAAAAAATGAATGAAGAGAAAATATATTGGTCGATGAATACTAGTAGTGTTCCTTGTTGTATGATTCATCTTCGGCGATGTGAAGATAGAATTTGCGGATTTTTCATCACAGGCAAGTACCAAAGCAGTCATTAAACAACTAGGCGAATTACAGAATATCCAAGGTAAATATTTTCGTTCACCGGGGGAGAGTTTGGAAAAAGAATTGCAGGCATTTTCTTCTACAAAACATAACGTAGATTTGTGGACCTACGAATTCACTCAAAAAGACTTCAAAAGTATTTTGAAGACATTATCGTCAAACGGCGTGAATATCAGGATTATTGTAGAGGACAACAAGTTCCAACAATTCCAGAATACTCTCAAAGAATTGATGAAGTATTTCAGCTGATATTCGAATATTCAGCTCAAATCCGACAAGCAGATGGGGACGGAATACACGCATGCCAAGATTAATCTTATCGATAGCGGATTTATCATTCAGACAGCAAATCTGACCCATAGCTCATTTGCGAAGAATCGCGAACATTTCTTTTTGAGTTATGATACTTGAGTTCGAAATAGTCTTCATACGATCTTTGAAAAGGATCGAAATGGTGAGAAAATAATGATGAAAGATATTCATCCAAATTTGGTAATCTGCAATATCAATTGCAGGGGAGTGATTGAAAACTTGCTGAATTCTGCGGAAAATTCAATAATCATTCAGACTCAGTATATCACAGACGATGCATTGCGGAAAATATTAAAAGACAAGAAATCGCTTCCAGAATTCAAACTGCTTGTCGCCGATACGGACGATAACGATGACCTTGTGCGCTATTTTGGCAACGATCATGCAAGGAAATTTAAGAAGTACTACAATCATACCAAGATGATTCTCATAGATCACAAGATACTTTTGTTATGAAGTATGAATCTCTCATCTACTTCTCTAGATGAAAATAGAGAAATCTGAATTTTACTTCTCGATCCGACCATCATCGACGAATTTTCTACGCAATTTCAGAAAGACCGAGAAACTCAATAATGTGTTAAGTGCTAAGTGTTGAGTGTCGGAAATGTTTTATTATAGACTATTGTATAATCACCATAGTTCATATGAAGATAATTCCTTTATGATAAATATATAGAACTTAAATCTTAGCACTAATTTTTTTGTAGATTCTAACATTGACTTTTGTATTTAAATATATATATTTTCTTAAACAAAACAAAAAACAAAAATATGCCTATGAAAACGATTATTACTGTTCTTTTTTTTGTATTGATGAGCCCTATTCTGGATGCTCAACATGTATTTGATGAAAAAACCCCTTTATTCAAAGACGTGAAAGAGGAGTACCTTGTCAGTCTTTTAAAAGAATGTAAGCTAGTCTATTGCGACCGTGATACTATTGGCGACATGCTATTCATCAAAAAAATGGAAGTAGAATTTTTCGATACTACTATGTTCTTTGCTGCTTATCTTTCTTCATCACCATTTACGAAAACACTCTATGAATATGGTATGTATGAATGCGATTTTATACAGATCGATGATGGTGGGTATGGCGTAGATCTTGATGAAAAAGCACTCAAGAACTTGCCGTATTTCAAAGCAGTGCTAGATGCTCTTATTAGACAAACTCCGTTTGTACAATATACAGGCAATTGTCCTGGTACTGACTAAAGATAGTAGTATGTGCTAAGCCCTCTATATTTCTAGAGGGTTTTCTTATTGATAACAAATAAAGAAATATATATAAGAAGTGAGTTTTATTGTTTATGGATATATGTTATGGACCAAATCATTACATACCTCAGAACATATTTCGATCAATGACCTTCTTTAGATTGTGAAGGCTGTCATGCGTGTTGCGGAGTTACGAGAATGACTCAACAGGAGTTGGAGGCGATTTTAGCATTATTGGCAAAGAAAGGATATAAGGAAGCGCCTATGGGCAAAGGTATCGAATATTGTGAATATCTAGATAAGGACGGAAAATGTGTAGTGTACGAAGAAAGACCTATCTTATGCAGAGTTCATGGCAAGATGGATAGTAAACATACGGTTTGTGAGTATAAAGATAATATAGACAAAGCTATCGTTCCTCAACCACCCGAATTGTTAGATTATATTGAAAATAATACACTCTTTCCTAATATTACTGGCGCAAGGATATACAAAAAATATTGAATAGCATAATTCGTTTTACTTTTTTGATTATACAATGGCCGAACTCACTATCCCATTTCAAAAGCTTTCTGATAAAGCGAAAATCCCTTCACAGGCAACATTTTCTGATGCAGGATATGACTTATTTGCTACAGAATCCTATGTATTGAAACCAGGTGAGAGAAAATTATTCAAAACCAATATTTCGACAGCAATCCCTCATGGATATTATGGCAGAATAGCACCGCGTTCGTGATTAGCATACAAACATGGAATAGATGTGCTGGCCGGAGTCGTAGATTCAGGATATAGAGGTGATATAGGGATCATTCTGATTAATTTCTGAAACGAAGATTTTATAGTCAATGAAGGAGATAAAATAGCTCAATTCATCATAGAAAAATGCCACTACGTCGAGTGGCAAGAAGTTGTAGAACTGCCTGAAAGTCAGAGAGGTGAGTGAGGATGGTGATCTACAGGAAAAAATTAATCATCAGAAATAAGTGTATTCCGATTAGCTTTGTATCGTTCATACTTCTGTTTGAATTCCTCTTTAGGAGTGATCGGTATCTCCAGTTCAGCGAATTTTCTTTTGAGTACTTCCAATGCTTCATCTTTTTCCAGATCGGTAGTCATGATTTCCAGTTCAAGAATATAGCCGTATCATTTGGTATGATCCAGGCTTACGTCTATCCCGTCTCGATCGAACTGCAGGCGTTTTCTTAATCGGGTGATTTCTATTTCGTATCATAAATTCAAGAATAATTGTTCTAGTTTTTCGAATTCTTCTTTGTCGAATTTAATCTCTATTTCTTCTCTATGATTGTCATGGATCTCTCATTTCTTCATCCAGATCTTTGCGAAGAAATTGTTTTTCTGGATCCTGAGATCATGCGGACCAGTGAAATAATGTGTGACTTGCGAATCTTCCTTGATAAATTTGGCATGCTGTTCAAAAAAATCCACGAGTTGATGATATCTGCTCTCATCGATGAATGCTCTCACTTCTACTTCGATATTTTTCATTGCTATTGCTTTTTTATTGAGTATAAAATCTTAGATTTATTATAATAATCTTTCGGAACTATGCAAAATGAAATAGAGATAAAGAATGGTAAACAGATAGCCAATATTAGAGAATCATGAAAGCATCTTACGAAGCTTTTGCGTCTGTTGCATAGCAAGTCGAAAGCGGGGATTTCTCTTATTGAACTAGAATTCGTCGCCGAGCATTATATCAAGGAAAATAGATTGAAATGAGCATTCAAAGGCTATGAATGATATCCAGCAAATCTGTGTCTATCAGTCAATGATTGTGTTGTTCATGGAATACCTGATGAGTATATGTTGAAGAATGGTGATGTACTCAAAATTGATTGTGGAATAAATTATCAATGATGAATTACTGATTCTGCTATTACTGTTGTTATCTGATGAGAAGTTGCGAATCCGTTAGGATACGAATTGATGAAAACGACGAAGAAATGATTGGACGAAGCGATCAAATATATCTGACCAGGGAAGACTATTTACGAATATTCACATCGTGTCTATTCGATCATCACGAATGCATGATTCTCAGTATTAGGAAAATTGACCGGTCATGGTGTAGGTAACAAAGTTCATGAGAAGCCGTACGTATATAATACCCCGAATCCTGATATGAAGCATATTATTTTACAGCCAGGGATGGTGTTGGCATTTGAACCGATCACTGCGGTTACCTCAACAGACTTTCATCATAGACCCGGGAATGAACGGAATCTTTATTGCAAAGACGGTGACCTCTGAGCACAATGGGAATATACCATACTTATAACCAAGGATGGATACGAAATATTGTCTTGAATTACGGAAGACCTTTTCTAACAATACAAACATCATTCTGGCGTCCTCACTTCTGTACATCATTCCGGCATCCTACCTTAGCACCTCATTCCGGCGTCAAGTGTTGCAGCCGGAATCCATATCTATCTTACTAACGCACTTTCGTATGGATGCCGGTTGCAAACAATAACACCGACATGAGGCCAAGACGAAAGAATATATTCCGATATGTATTTATATTGTGTTTTTATTAGTGTATGATCCTCTGAATAGACCCTGGTGTTAGAAAACTTTGATACGCATTAGTAAATAAGGATCTCAGTATCGTGGATTCCGGTATTCTCCTATCGGAAATAAAATCGCCGACCAGGATGGATCAGTTTCAAAGAATGATTGAGATAGAAGAGTATTTTACGAAACTACTAAAAAAATATAAGATACAGACTCTATGTATGGAAAAACTCTTCTTCACCAAATTCAACCAAAATAACGCGGAATTTGTTTATGGTATCAGAGCGATACTAATCGCATTATGTCTTAAACACAAGATTGAGATCAAGGAATATACTCCTATAGAAGTCAAAAAATGTATAACGGGGAACAGCAAGGCCGAAAAGAAGTTAGTTCAGCAATGTATCATGAAAATATATAATCTCAAGGATTTCCCTGAATTCAACGATGCTGCTGATGCGCTGGCGTTAGCCTACATTGCGAGCAGAACAAAATAATATATCTGATTATTTTTTCTTTCTGAATAATCTTTTAAGATTGAATATTTTTTTCCATCGGGCTTTCTTGATGATAGGTTCTGTTGCTCCGATTTCTTTCAATGTTTCTTGTTGAATTTCTTGTTGTTCTATCAAATTTTGTGTAAGTTTCTTAGCTTCATGTTCGACTTCTTTGAGTTCTTTATGATATTCATGGATACTATGTTTTACGATTTTTTGAAATTTAGACTGAAGAATGATTCAAGTGAGTCCTATGAAAAGGGGAGCACCCATAAATCCGTAAAAAATAGCAACAATCTTTCCTGTATTCGTCACTGGCGCCATATCACCATATCCTACAGTTGCCATTGTTATTGTTGTGAAATAAAAAGAGTGAAAAAGATCCCGGTGCTCGACGAAATGAAATACTATAGTTCCGATGAGGACGATAATACATATAACGCTAGCAAAAAATAATACAGAATGGTTTGCTAGTATATGGTTAAAAAATCTTTTGATGGCGTTCATAATAAAATTAAGAAAGATAAATATATGATAAGTATACCCGAAAAAGAAAAAAATGCAAATTGTAGAAATTTGACAAAAATTATTCTGTTGCAGAATCAAGGTTACAGTTTTATAAGTGAACATAGATGATATTTTTGTATGGGCGTTAGCCCATTCATTCCTAATCATCTATGTTTTCTTTTGTGGTTGTAATAATATTCCCATAGTTTTAATCTATAAT
>CAZBWI010000043.1:0-11299 GCA_964495825.1 uncultured Candidatus Peribacteria bacterium
TAATAATTTTGATGTCTGTGTTGCTGTTAAATCTTTAGAAAAATACTTCAAAATTTCTCTAGTTTTTCACACTCACAAGTGGCTATTTTTTCTATAGGGGTTTTTAGTAGTCATGAACTGGTTATAATGATAATTTAAACAGTTTCAACTACTCTAGACCCAATGAATATTATGAATTCTTGTGATCTTACAGTAAAAATACATGGCAAAGTTTCAGTTTGACCTAAGTCTCAGATTGTTATTCCTAAATCTGTAAGGGAGCTTTTGAATATCAAGCCTGGCGATGATTTGATGGTTATTACCAAGGGTGATATGGCTATTGCTATGATAAAAGCTGATGATGTTCAGAAATTCCTTACATATATCCATTCCGAACTTGAACACTAATCTGATTTATATTTTTTGTTTTGTATAATGAAAAAAATATCGCTCGTATTCATTGCTTCTGCTTCACTTTTCTTGATGACTGGATGTTGAACAAAAAGTGATGATATTTTACTTTCTACTTGATCTGTCCAAGGATTTACAACAACCTATGTTGTGAGGACTTCTCCGGTATTCCAAACGTCTTTGTATGGAACTGTTATCGCTGATAGCATCAAAAATATCGTGAGCAATAGAGGGGGTATACTTGATTATATCGATTGTCAACCAGGTAAAGAAGTTTCTAAACATACTATCATTGCAAAGATAATTCCCAATACAGATGATGTTACTTATCAAAATTCTCAAGTCCAACTTTCTGTCCTTCAAGAGCAATTGGCAAATTTGACGAAGATTTATTCATTGACTGAAGATACGTTAGCTCTTCAAAAAGCTATTCTTCGTGACCAATATGATAATAATTCTCTATTGCTTGCAAATCTGAATAAAACTGAGTGATATACGGAATCCTCATTGGCATATCAGGCAGATTTGTTGGAACAGCAATATGATACCTTGAAAACTGCAAAAACTGTTGATTTGGATAAAATGAAGACAAGTATCTCCAATGCATACAAACAATATCTCATCATGATAAAAGACGCATTGAAGAAAGTGAATGATGTTTTTACTAATACTACGTATACTATTTCTGATAAAGATATATCATTGAAACAACAAGTACTTTCTGAATATTCGAGATTAAAAAATAACCTTTCTGATACTATGAGTGCTTCAGAATTTTCTCAATATCTAGATGATTTTTCTGCTTTTATGGAACTTGTAGCGCGTAGTGTGAGTGCAACTACACCATCTACTAATCTTCCTCAATCCAGTACTATGTGAACATCTATTGATGGCTTGTATACGACATTTACCACTTTGGCTACGACATTTATGAGTAGTAAATCTGCTTTTGATACCTTGGCTTCTTCTTATGATTCTGTAAAGAATACCTATAAAAGTCAGATCAAAGCATTGGATATAAATATTGATAATTCCAACAAAAATACTGCGAAATCCACCATGTTGCAAATAGATAATCAGAAGTCGAACCTACAATTGGCACAAAAGACCTTACAGAACCAATTGAGTGCTGCTGATGATAGTCAATCGATTCAGCTTGCTACGCTTAGGAACCAATTATTGACGATGCAACAAAATATTGCTGTACTTTCCAATGCTCTTGAAGGTGAAGTCTTGTATGCTTGAGTAGATGGAATCGTTAAAATGAGAGCACTTGGCGAAGATAATAAGGTAGCGCCAAATACGTTGTTGTGTCAAATAACTCCTAAAGATTCTTCTAATACGAGTATACAAATTTTTTCGTATCAAAGATTACCTTTAGGAAATAAAGTCGCTATTTCTGATCAGTGGTGACAATTTTTGTGAACATGAATTATACTATATGAATATCCGTATAAGGATCCTACAACTCAGAATTATATCTATGAAATCCCTGTGGTGAATTTTTCTGTCAAAGAAAATGAAAGAGTAGTTATTACTTTGTCTCAATCTGCTGATAGCAATGATATCCGGATTCCATTGCAGTATGTTAGTCCGAGATTGGAAGGAGATCTTGTTAGACGTAAAGTGTGAGCCGATATTCAGAATGTATACGTAAAATTAGGAAATATCAATAATGACTATGTACAAATTTTGAGCGGATTACATATGTGAGATGAGATAGTGCACTAATCTAGAATGCAGAATGTATAATTCATAATTGGGAATATATTGTTTAATTATTTAGCTGTTTATGATGGTCAACTTCCTAAAAAATAATAGAGTAGCGATATTGGTGTTTACGGTATTCATAGCGATTTATGGAATATTGAGTATTTTTACGATACCAAAAGAAGCACAACCGTCGATAAATATTCCGTATTATTATATCAGTGTCAGTTATTTAGGTGCTGATCCTTCATCAATAGAAGAGCAGGTCATCATCCCTTTGGAACAGAAAATCAAATCGATCACAAATATAGATAAAATTACCTCATCGTGTTATTATAATTTTGGAACTATTCTGGTACAATTCACTACTGCCAAGAGTGATGTCGATGCGACGAATGATCTGAAGGCGGCTATAGATCAAGTGTATCCTACACTTCCTTCCGATGTCAATTATCCTATGGTCAAAAAAATATCTGTCAGCGATACACCTGTATATTCATTTTCTGTTGCAGGAAATATTCCTATACAAGTCATGTATACTAAACTAAAATCCCTGGAAGATCAGCTCAAATCTGTAGCAGGAGTCTCTGATATTACTATTATTGGGAAGCCTGTTCAGGAAGTGAAGATTGTTTTTGATGCACAAAAGCTCGCTTTGTTGGATTTTGATTTTTCTATGGTAGTAAATCAGCTTAGAAGTGCTTTTGTAAAATTTCCCGTAGATCAAAAAGATGTCGCTGGTAAATTATATTCTTTTGAAATAACAAACTATGAAACTAATTTGACCTGATTGATCGAACAGGTAAAAAATTATGATCTGCTCAATATTGCTGGTAAGACCATCAAACTCAGAGATGTTGCGTCAGTATATATAGGATATAAACAACAGGACAAGAAATCTTTCGTTATCACCGATATTAATGGTACTGATACTCAAAATGCGCTTTCTTTTCAGATAAAAAAATCTCCTGGATATAGTCTGGATACTTTTGTGGATGAATTAAAAACTATCGTAACTGCTTATGCTAAGACTACGCCTGATCTCAACTACACCGAAACATTATCCCAGAAAGAGAGTATACAAAGGACGTATGGATTATTTATGGAGAATTTCCGGGAGACAGCATTGCTTGTATTCTGCATCATTTTGCTTTTCCTCTGATCGAGATCGTCATGGCTGATTATGTTATCATTCCTTGTTGTTTATCTTGGTAATTTCATTTATCTCAAATCTATAGGATATAGTTTTAATAATATTGTCTCATTTGCATTGATCCTGGTGCTGTGAATCATGATTGATAATCTGATTGTGATTACCCAGTGAATTGTTGTCGGTCTGCAAAAATTTGCCGGTAATATCCGGGAAGCAATAGCTGATTCTATCAAGAACTATGGCAAAGCAATTTTTTTCTGAACATTGACCACGATTGTTATCTTCATCCCGCTCTATTTTTGATTGACATGAATCATGGGCGAGTATATCAAATCGATGCCGATAACTATTATTTCCAATCTAGCGATTTCACTTGTGGTGACGATGTTTATATTGCCTGTTTTTGCCTTATTTTTCTTTAAATCAGGACAAGTATATGTTTCTCCGTCGTCATTGTCGTTTCTGGAGAGAACCTGAGTCAAATTTGCTAATCGGTATCATCGTAAAAATCAATCAAGATGGTGATCTAGATGAATAGTATTTTGATTTCTTGCGTTTTTTATTTGAGCATTATCACTTATACCATTGGGAATAGTTAAATTTTCATTTATGGGGAATATCGATTCCAATAATGTCTGGATGAATATCAAATATACTCCGTGAATCAGTATGACCGATAATCAGGAATACACTTCCAAGGTCGCTAAAGCAACATTGAAATATTTTCAGACGGTCATGTCTGGTGTAGTCAAAGATATCACTATCGATCTTGGACAAGGATATTCTTTGAAATGAGCGTGAGGCGTAGGAAATAATGTCAGCTCATTTACGATAAGACTTGTCGATACGACACAAAGGAACAAAAAATCTTTTCAAATAGTAGAACAGATGCAAAAAGAATTACTTACTGCAGTGAAAGATAAATATGCTTTTGTGCAAGATATCTCTGTGTTCACTACTCAAGCTTGAGCATCTTCAGGTAAACCTGTTTCTTTTAATATCGTCGGTGACGATTATCAAAAGATCAATGATTATGTACAGGAAATATTGCCTGATATCAAAGCTATTCCTGGTATCTTCAATGTCGGTATCTCTATAGAATATACGAACGGGAAAATCGTCTATGTTCTCGATGAGAACAAAACGAAATCGTTTGGTATCACCAGTATGTCTTCTATTACTTCGCTCGTCGCACTTAAAAATGCTGGGTATGAATCCAATGGTGTTAAAATCAAGGAATTCTCTGATTTTGGTAGTGATGTATTATCATTGAATGCATTCCTATCGACAGACTTTCCTGTGGATCAGACGAAGATAGGTAAAGTTACCTTGGATCAGATTATCAGTAAAAAAGAATTACAACCAGAAATTAATGCTATTATCAGAGAAGATGGTAAAAGATGTATATCTGTTCAAGCAGATAAAATTGATAGTGCTTCGTTGACTGATATTACTGTAGCAATAGATAAGGTGATAAAAAATCATCCACTCCCTGATTGATTACAAAAGACAAACTGATGAGATGCAGCTTCGCTCACCCAAGCTTCATCTGATTTAAGTAAAGCTATGCTTATCTGACTTATTCTTATGATCCTGGTACTGATTATCCAATTCAATAACGTCAAATATGCTATCGTCATTGTTTCCAGTGTGTTTTTGACGATAGGATGAACTATAATCATCCTTGCTATTACCTGATATGATCTTACCTTCCCAGCTATGATAGGAATATTCTGAGTCATGTGAGTGTGAGTAAATCAAGCATTGATCCATATCGAGGATTTCAAATATTATTATGAGGAGAAGTGACTTTCGGTAGTCGATAGTTTCCAACAAAGTATCGCAGAGAGATTTATTCCAATATTTTTGACGAAATCAACGACAATTATCGGACTGATCATCCTGGCTATGAAGGATGAATTATTCTGATCGATGGCGATAGGATTCATTTGAGGATTGATTGTGTCGTTCTTTATTACATTGCTTTATATCCCATCGTTAATGAATCTCGTGAATAAGGAATATTCTACTTCATAATTTCTTGATAAATAGACTCAATTATATACAAAAGTATCTGACTTTATATTTTTTGTGTTTTTCGAATGTTCAAGGATATGCTGCTTTCAGGACAATTACAGGATCATGTAGGAGAAAAGGCAACACTTCGTGGCCGGTTGCATACCATTCGTATAGTTTCTGCTCATTTAGCTTTCCTTATTATGAGAGATAGAGATGGATTGTCTCAAGCAGTTTTGGAAGATCCTGAAGAAATCAAAAAACTTGATGGTTGTTTGATGGGAACTATTTTGACTGCTACAGGAACAGTAGCAGAGATGCCAAAAGGGAAGTTCCGTTTTGAATTGCAAAAGGCAAGCGTACAGGTTATAAGAAAAGTTATCTATCCTAGTCCTATAGATATTTCCAAAGATATTATTCATGCTGATGGAGAGACTATCCATGACAATAAAGTTGTTGTTTTGAGGCATCCGAGATATATGAAGATATTTAAGATTGCTGCATTAGCGGAAAAAAATATGAGAAAATTTTTTGATGAGAATGGCTTTACCCAAATCAATACGCCTAAGCTTATCGGATTTCCTACGGAATGAGGAGCGGAAGTATTTGAGGTACAGTATTTTGATCGCAAAGTATATCTTGCTCAGAGTCCTCAATTCTATAAGCAGATCATGGTTCCAGTGTTTGAAAGAGTCTATGAAATTGGTAGAGCATACAGGGCTGAGAAGAGTAATACCAATAGGCATATGTCAGAAATCCTTATGCTCGATATGGAGATGTGATTTATTGATAGTTTTGATGATATTATCGATATGACGGATAAATTTGTAAAATATACTATAGAGAATACTTGGAAAGAAGGTGAGAATATTTTGACTGAATTATGATCTAAGAAACCATTGCTGTCTGATAAAACTCCTCGTATTACGGTGAAGGAGTTGCATGAACTCATGAAGAAAGAGACTGGTGAGGATTATACCAAACTTCCTGACTTGAGTTCTGCTGAAGAGAAATTTATCTGTGAATATGCTGCAAAAAATCGATGATCTGATTTAGTATTTGTTACTGAATTCCCCTGGTCGGATGCAAAATTCTATCATCACCAGAATGACAAAAATCCTGAAGTTGCTGATAGAGCAGATTTGTTGTTTAGAGGTGTTGAAATCATAACATTGACTCAGCGTGAGGTGAATTATGATAGATTGGTCGCTCAGATATCAGCTCAATGACTTGATCCTAATAATCCATGATTGAAGCATTATCTGGATGCGTTCAAATACGGAATGCCTGACGAAGGCTGATTCGGTTTCGGTGTCGCAAGATTCATCCAGAAACTCATAGGATTGGAGAATGCAAAAGAAGCGGAATTATTCCCAAGAGATGTGAATAGGGTAACGCCGTAATTTTTATGTGTTAATATATTATATGAAATTTGTACAATGAGACCAAAAAGAATGGTTACATAAAGAATGATATAGCAAAAAAATTTATTTAAATGAAGATGATTTGCATGCTCCTTGAACTTTGGTACAACAACTTAGCTTACCGGCTGGTCAAAGAGCAGAAATTCATTATCATAAATTACAGACTGAAATATTCTATTTTTTCGATGATACCGGATATCGTATAGTGAACGGTGAAGAAATCCATCCCAAAGCATGAGATGTTTTGATTATTGAACCCAATGATAGATATACAGTAGTAAACCAGACAAATAAGGAATATATTTATGTTTGTTTTAAGCTTAATTATCCAGTTCATGGCGCTAATGATTTCTATCGAGACTAATATCTTGCCGGGGTAGCTCAGCTGGTAGAGCGGCGGTATCGTAAACCGTAGGTCGCCGGTTCAAATCCGGTCTCCGGCTAATATTGTATATTTTATTTCATTATATTGTATCTCATGTCAGCAAAAAAGAAAGTTTTGAAATTTATTATTGTGTTTATTCTTCTTATTTTTCTTCTTTCTACTGGATTGATTTCTGTCTTGTATCTTGGTGGCAAAAAAACACCTACTTCTACAATCGATGGAATTTTGACAGGAGATACTGTCATTGAAACTGGCGTTAACCTTACTTGATCAGTTAAATAGTTTTATCACTTATTTTTAGGTATGAAACTTATTGTGGAACAAAGCCAGAGATATGCTAAGATGCGTGCACATACTGCTACACATTTATTGCATGCTGAACTTGCTAAAATTTTTAAGACCACGAAGCAGGCAGGTTCTCTCGTCGATGAAGATTATCTTAGATTTGACTTCAATGCTGATAGATTACTCACTCCTGAAGAAATTTATGATATCGAGAAACATATCAATCAGGTAATTTATGATGCTTATGTCGTTGAAATACAAGAGATGTCGTTTGATGAAGCTACTAAGATGTGAGCTAAAGCATTTTTTGAGGATAAATATGGTGATGTTGTTCGTGTAGTAAGGGTGTTTGACCATTCTCGTGCAATAGTTTCTATCGAATTGTGTGGATGAACCCATGTTGCAAACACTAAGGATATTGGCTGTTTCGCTATTATCGGTCAGGAAGCAGTAGCTTCTGGAATCAAGAGGATAACTGCAGTTACATGACCGAAGGTTGCTATGAGGATTCATGAGGTGCAAGGAATTCTTGATTCGACGATAGAAAAATTGGGAATCAAAACGCATACTCAGCTGGCAGATAAACTTGATAAAACTTTGAAAGAATATGATGATATGAAATCTAGGCTTGAATGATTGGAATCTAAAATGATCGTACAAGCATTACAATCCAAAGATATAAAATCAGATAAATATTTTGAAAAAATCATAAAAATATCCTCAGATCTAAATTTCAAGAACATCCTTCCTGCTACGAAATGACTCTTTGATGATATGAATGTCTTTATTTTCAATGATGAAGGAAATTTCCTTCTTCTCGCTAAGAAATGAACTTCCGCGAAAGCATTGGCTCAGGAAATCGGTTTGAAATGAGGTGGGAATGATGCGATGGTGCAGGGGAGAGATCAAAAGGTTTTATCGTTGTTTGCGTAATTCATGCTTATATATATATTGTTTGTTCTTGGTTTCGTGGTATTGATCAAAGGAGCAGATCTCCTTGTTGACGGTGCTGTTTCTGTAGCCAAAAGAGCAAAAATTTCTTCTATCGTGATTGGACTTACTATCGTTGCTTTTGGTACATCGATGCCTGAGTTGGTGGTTAATATTTTTGCGAGTGCTACTGGAAGTACCGGTATCGCTATCGGTAATATCTTATGAAGCAATATTTCCAATGTTTTATTGATTCTTTGAATTGCTGCAATTATCTATCCATTGGCTACCAAAAAGAATACGAGTCGAAAAGAAGTTCCTTTGAGTCTTCTTGCTGCGCTTGTTGTAGGTTTTTTGGCAAATGATCTTCTTATAGATGGTAATACCCGATATTCCTGATTGACGAGAATAGACGGATTTGTTTTGCTTGCATTTTTTTCTATTTTTTTGGTATATATTTTTTCTATAGCCAAAGAAAAAGATGTTGTGGAGATTTCAGAAATCGATGAAAAGAAGAAAATGACTAAGGGTAAATCGTTTCTGTATATTATATTATGATTGATCGGTCTTGCTGTCTGAGGAAATTGGATTGTGGATGGTGCTGTACATATTGCTACGGTTTTTGGAGTTAGTCAATCGTTGATTGGTCTGACAATCGTTGCTATAGGTACTTCGTTGCCTGAATTAGCGACTTCAGCAATTGCTGCATACAAAAAAGAGGCTGATATTGCCATTGGTAATGTTGTAGGTTCGAATATCTTTAATATTTTTTGGGTACTGTGAATAAGTTCAATAATACGTCCTTTACCTGTGTATATTTCCAATCTTAGCGATATATGTATGACTATTGTTGCAAGTTTGATTTTATTTGTTGCTTTGATGATAGGAAAAAAACATATCATCCAAAGATGGCAGGGAGTGCTTTTTGTTTTGTTGTATATAGCGTATGTTGTTTTTTTGATTATTACTCAATGATAGTTATTTATTTGCCAACTAGTAAATATGAAAATAGCTTCACGAAATGTTAATGGAATACGTGCTGTTATTGGTAAGTGATTTTATGATCGAGTAAAAAAGGGAAATTACGATATTATCTGTTTGCAAGAAGTGAAGTCGTTTGAGACGCAATTGCCTACAGATTTTCGTTATCATATGAAGGAGTATAACCGAATTTGGCATGCAGGGGAAAGACCTGGATATGCAGGAGTTGCTACTTTATATAAGAAGAATTTGAAGTTAGTGTCATGAACATCGAGATTTGAATCTGTGGAATGTTTTCATCAAGATGGTAGGGTTGTCGAGACGAAGTTCCAGGATTTCACTCTTTTGAATCTCTATTTTCCTAATGGAGGGGAAAGAGCTGATGGTACTGAAATGTTGAGCTATAAACTTGAGTTCTACAAACATTTTATCCATTATATTAATATCCTTAGAGACAAGGGAGAAAAAATGATAACGTGTGGAGATTTTAATATTTGTCATCGTGAGATTGATATTGCTAGACCCAAAGAGAACGAAAAAAGTATATGATTTCTTCCTATAGAAAGGGCTGAATTGGATAAACTTGTAGCAGAGTGATATGTTGATGTCTTCAGATATTTCTATCCTGATAAGAAGGATAGTTATACATGGTGGAGTCATTGGGCGTGATCTAGAGCAAGAAATGTTTGACGGAGACTGGATTATTTTTGGGTTTCTAAGAACATTCTTCCTCATATCAAAAAGATCACTCACGAAACTGCTGTAGAGTGATCCGATCATTGTCCTATTATGTTAGAACTTGATTTCTAAACTTATCTTTATCTTCTTAAGATGGATTTTATCCGTTCGAAGAAGAGGAATCCTGTATTTGATGAAGGAGAACCTGCAGTGAGATATTCGTCATAGGTTGTATTGTATGTTGTACATTTGGAATATCTGAAGCTTCCTTTTAATGTTCCGTTGATGCATGCTCTTAGCTCCACTTCGCATGGCATATCTATAAATCCACGAGTTGTCTTGTATGCTTTGACAAATTGTCCGTGGTTGATTTTTTGATTTCGAGGTGTTGTACATCCTTTTTTGTACGGTTGTGCGATTTGACTTACTTCTTTGTTTGTAGTGACAGGTGAATTGCTTGTTGCTCGTGTATCTGTTGGTTGCTCAGTACCGTTGATTTTGCCTTTTGTATCAAAGGTTGCTCATGAATTGATTGGAGGTGTGGGCTGAATATATTCATTGAGAATTTTTTGATTGTATGAGATAATTTCGGCTTTCTTGTATTCATAAACGATATCATCTCTACAGGATTTTTGTGTAAATGAACCATCTAAATTTCCACTCATACAGACTCTTTTTTGTACATTACAAATCACATTTACATCTTTTCTTTGTTCATATGCGAGGACAAAATCATTATTTTTAATTATTTCTCCCCATGGAGTGATACAATCTAGTGATCATGTTTTTACTGTATCTGTTGTTTGGGTTTCTGTTCATGTCATTATTGTACCTGTATAGATATTACCTGTACCGTTTTGAAGTTCATATAATAAATTTTCTATTTCATCAGAATTTGTTAGTACATTTGACTCATTAGAATTTGTCAGTGTATTGGAATCTGATGCTTGTATATCGTTATTTGTTTCTAATGTTCACTGGTACGTATCTTGACCTGATTCATCCTGAAACAGATAATCTCGCTGAGTGTTTGGTGCATTATGTAGAAATTCTTCATTCATGGTCCATACGAATTGTAGTTCAGTTTGTGATTGTTCTTTTTGAAAAAGCATGGTCATCGCGAAAAAGAGTAGTACTAGGGTAGTAATAGTTTTTTTTATATTTTTTTTATTGATTGTTTTGAGATGATGTCTCAGATGTTTCATACTTTTCCTCTTATTTTTCTAAAGCATTATTAAGTATATTCCAAAAAATAGTTCTGTCAAATTCCAGAAGTATAATAAATTGACTTTTTTTATTTATATTAATTTTGGGTCTAGAGTAGTTGAAACTGTTTAAATTATCATT
>CAZBWI010000044.1:0-6051 GCA_964495825.1 uncultured Candidatus Peribacteria bacterium
CCGAAGAAGAATTAAAGAAGATTGAAGATAAAATCAACAGAAAGCCTAGGAAGATACTATGATATAGATGTTCATATGAAGTATTCCATAGTACGACCCTACATCTTCTTTAACCTGTGCATTTCGAGTTGAAATTTATAACTATCTGAATGTTTTCATTTCCCTGTCCATCTGTTTTTTGATGTCTTTTTCTTTGAGTATTTGCTTCTTTTCTATTTTTTTCATTAATTTTGCAACTGCTATTTTTAGTTTGATCAATCATTTTTTGTTTACAAAGATTTCCAATGGGATGATGATATTGCCTGGTTTGTCTAGGGCAGCAGCTATTTTTGCTAATTCTTTCTTTGTTACTAATAATTTTCTTTTTCATTTCGGCTGATAGCTAGGTACGAGTGTGTGTGATGTCTTTTCGTATAGTGGCACATCCATATTCATAATTCGCAATTCTTTGTTATTTACTTTCACGAAAGCATCTTTGATGTTTACATGATTTGTTTTGATAGATTTAACTTCGTATCACTTCAAAATGATTCAAGCCTCGTATTCTTTTTCGACCTGATAATCGTGGTATGCATGTCTATTCTTACTTATAAGCTTCATGACTAAATTTTTGGTAAAAGGTGAAAGGTAAAATACCTTATTCTTTTATATTTTTTACCTTATCCCTAGAGTTTATTTGCTTTCTACCCAATTGATTTTTGTATTTCCTGCTCAGAGATTGATATATAGATAGAGTGTTGCTTTTGTGTCTGCTATGTTTTGTGATTGGAAGTAGTGTCCTGAAAGTGCATTAAATTCAGGCGTATCGAGTATGCCTACTAGATGTTTGTAATACAGCATTACTCCAACGTCTTTTGGGATATCTATTTCTACATTTGCTGCAGCTCATTGGATTTCTATTTTATTTCCTGAGAGCACGTTTGCTACTCTTATCGTGATATCGTTGATTCCTGCATGGAATTTGATCATTTTCCGTTGTATGTTAGCCAAATCTATGGTATGTAATCAGAAAAGATTTTTGATATAGAGCATATTGAATCTTGTGTTTTGCGGTATTTCCAAATCAAGATTGCTATTGTATTTTTCGAGTAAGTTTCGGTTATTGTCTTCGTTGAATTTTATGTAGGTAGTTTTTTCATTTCCTCCTGATGTCACAAAGAGATTTCTATCAGAATTCCATGTACCTTCGAGTGTTTCTTTTTGGGTTCCTTCGATATAGGAATTACCTATCAATGTTTGTATGTATATATTGGTGTTTGTCTTTTTTTCTGTTTGAGGTAGTTCGTAGCTGATTATGTTTCCTTCTTTCCATTTACTGGATGGATTGAGTGAGGTATATACTGAGATAGTAAACATTCATCACCAAACCACGAGAAAGATAATCAATCCGAAGATTTTCCCGAAAATTCCTCTATAGCTTCGGATGATGATGGTGCTTAGAATGATAGCTATTGGGAATATTTGATGAAGCTTAAAACTATTGATAGAAAGAGATATGATGCCTGTAGATTCTCCGAGCATAAGAAATCCTATAGCGAGTAATGCGATGATGGTCAATGTCCTGAAAAATCCATGGATTCTTTGTTTTTTGTAAACCACTTTTTCGACAATTTGTACGATCGGTGGCTGCTGGATAGGCTGTGGAATCTCCGGTGCTGGTTCTTGAGGTTGTGGAGAAGGAGGTATGTAGATTGGTATTTGTTCCGTAGTTTCTGGAGTAGTTTCTTTTTGTTGTTTCTCGTCTAGATTTTTGCCCAATGTTTTCTCTATGAAGTTTTTGGCTTCGATCATAGTTACATGACTATATGATAAAAATTAATGTTTAATGTTGAATTTTGAATGTTGAATGATTGATTCGCTTAGGTGGACTATTGTAATTTTACGATAGTCAATGAATACAGGTCTTTCATTCAACATTTAGCATTTAGAATTCAAAATTTATTTATTGAGATTTTCCAAGAACTTATTGAGTCTTTTTTCATACAATTCTTTATTTCCGTCGAAATAGAAATCAAGGATGATCTTAAGGTTCATAAGCTCTTTGTCGAGATTCTTGTATCATTCACTGTCTTTGGGTGTGTCGGTGGCTTTAAGATGATTATCTTTTTCTAGGCATTCGCGTATATGATCGAGTAATGCTAATTTGTAGATATATTTGTCTTTTCGGAATTAGTCTTTGATCATCTTGATATTTTCTTCCATGTTTTATAGAATCGGCTAAAATGTTATTTCTTCCCATTTTACTCTTTTTTGTTTCATACTGTCTCTTTCTCTGATCGTGACGGTTCCGTCTTCTATACTTTGATGGTCTACCGTGATGCAGTATGGTGTTCCAATCTCGTCTTGTCTACGATATCTTTTTCCGATAGCTCATCCATCGTCATATTCGCATTTATAGTTTTTGCTGAGATGTTTGAATATTTTTTCCGCTAATTCGACTTGCTTCTCATCTTTTTTTACGAGTGGCAGGACAGCAAATTTGATGGGCGCTAATTGTTTCGGAAATCTTATCACTACACGGGTTTCACCATCTTCCAATTTCTCCTCATCATAAAATTCCAACATAGTTACCATGACGGTTCTTCCTAATCCGAATGATGCTTCGATACATCGTGGTATATATCTTTTGCCAGTGAAAGGATCTGAATATTGCATATCTTTTCCGCTCATTTCCTGATGCTGCTTGAGATCAAAATCTGTTCTGTTGTGAATTCCATTAATCTCTCCGAATCCTCGTGGATATTGGTATTCTATGTCAGTCGCTGCAGCAGCATAATGAGCTAATTTTTCATGATCTTTGAATCTGAGATGTTCTGGATTGATTCCGATGATTTCCGTCCAATATTTCATGGCGTCTTCTTTTCGCTTTTTGTATGTCTCCATCGCCTTATCAGCATCGTTTTCTACAAAATATTCTATCTCCATCTGTTCAAATTCTCTTGTTCTATAGAGGAATTGCCCTGGAGTGATCTCGTTCCTGAATGCTTTTCCTATTTGTGCCAATCCGAACGGTATTCTTGTTCTTGTAGTGTCCAATATTGCTTTGAAATCCGTGAATAATGATTGACAAGTTTCTGGTCTCATATAGACTTTCGAGCTGTCATTGGCTACCGGTCAGAGATGGGTATCTAGCATGAGGTTGAAATTTCTACATTCTGTCCGTTCAGCCTCTTTTTTGCTTTCAGGATTCTTTGGGATATATTTTACAATAAACTCTCTCATGCCCTCGTTTCCTCGTGATTCCGGTGAGAGATTCTTTACTCATAATTTTTTTGCTAATGCTTCGTCATCAAGTCCGTTCCTGTTTTTCTCGAAATAGTCTTCGATGAGTTTGTCTGCACGAAATCTTTGTCAGGTTTTTTTATCATCTATTAGTGCATCAGCAAAAGATGCTAGGTGGCCGCTTGCTTTCCGTGTTGTTGGATGAGCTATGATCGCCGTATCTAGAAAGAGTATATCGTCCCTTTCTTGCGTGAAGTGTTTGGTTCGAAGATCTGCTATATTTTTTTTGAGTAAGGATCCATATGGACCAAAATCCCGTGCGTTTGCCAATCATCCGTAAATCTCTGAATTTGGATAGACAAATCCCTTTCTTTTTGCTCGTGCAACGATAGTTTCCAAGCTGAATCACATATTATAAAAATTAGTATACTAAAAAAATAAAGTACTTAAATATATATATAGAAAAAAGAGTGGGGTTTGCAATCAAAAAAGAGGCTAAAAAAGTGCTCAAAAATTTGCAAAAATTTTTTTTCTGGATATAATTTTTTAAAGGAAGAAGGTCTTGTATATGACTATAGTGCGATACACTACCAGCATACGTACTGTATTCTATCTAGTGTTTTCATCTATATTTTGGTATTTATAAGCGCTACCAAAAACAAAAACAAAATGCCTGATATTTATCCTTTTATGTAGCACTTAAGCTTATCTTTACCTTTTATATGTGTTCCATTAGTGTATATAGTGTAGTCAAAAACTGGTGTATGCCGTTTTGTGCATATCTCTGTTTGTATCGTATTGGCTGTGTTCGATACTGTCGTTTTGCAGCATTTCCTATCAAGTTCCTTCTTCCTTATCCAAAAAAAGCTATCAATATAACCTCTAACAATATTTCTAATAAAAAGTGTTCCAAAATTTGACAAATAAAATATTATAAGTATAATTATATTGCTATCATCTTCTTTCAATATCATATATTCGTTTGGTAAACTGGTATATGCTATAGGAAGAAGGTCATGAATAGACACCTTGCTTTCCTTCACCGGTTAGCATTGCTCATCACATCTACTAATTCCTGTTTGTTCTCTACTTCAACGTCGTTATGGCAAGACTAGCATTGTCATTTCGATTATAGTATGTGTTCCTATGGGTATTAGTTGAAAGGTTCTCTTTCTATCATGCTAGTAGTAAATGATCTTGAGTGGTCGTCTTTGTTTTCTGCTTACTGAGTTCTCTCAGTCAGCTGTTCTTAGACTATTATGTCTTTTTTGTGGCTTTCTTCCTTACCCTTATAAAATCGCTTTTTGGCGTTTTTTTTATTTTATTACGTTCTTGACTTGCTTGCTCAAAAGACTATTATTCTTTGCGATAATTTATGTTTTTTATAGTCTAAAAATGTCAGATTGTATATTTTGTAAGATAGTCGCATGAGAAGTTCCGAGTGTAAAAATATGGGAGGATGACATGTTTCTTGCACTCTTAGATGCTTTCCCTGCGTGCAAAGGACAGGCGTTAGTTGTACCAAAAGATCATTATGATTCAGATATATTTCTCATGGATACAGAGATGTATTCCAAACTTATGATTGCGAGTAAAACTGTTGCTGAATTGATGAAAAAATGATTGTGAGTTGAAAGAATAGGTATGGTAGTAGAATGATTACAGGTACCTCATGCACATATAAAGTTATATCCTTTTCGATGATGAAAATCATTTGAATGAGGATTGACGTGACATATTCTTGCCGATATGAATGAACTCCAGAAGCTTGCGGATCAGATAAAAAAATAGTTTTTTATCAATATTTCTTGCCATGCAGCAAAAAGAAACCATTGATAAATTATCTGTCGTGGCTCCTTGTACCAAAAAACAAGGAATGTTAGTACACACATTAAAAAGCATTTTCTCGCTTTTTAAGCATATCTCCATTACCCCTTTCAAAGGGTAATTTTTTATTTTCTTACTATTTTCTCCATGATTGCTTTTCCAAAATTGCTTTTATTGCGAACGGGAGTATTTTTCTTGGTATGGGCTTTGCTCATGCTGTTTACTCCTAAGCATATTGTGAATATTGTTGATAAGCGGGTCAAAAATGCCGAACTCTCTTTCTTGTTTGGTCTTATTATGTTTATCTTATGATTCCTATACCTTCTTGTATATGTTACTATAGATGGAAGCCGATATACGATTTTCTCTATAATGTGATATCTCTGTCTGCTCAAATGAATAACTATGATGGCATTTCCGAAATTCACGTTGAATACATCAAAGATCTTCTATGGCATGGCATCTATGACAAGAGTGATGTGAATAATTCTTTTGGTCTTGACGGTATTTGTTTTTTGGGCTACTCTTGTGAAATTCTAAATAGGTATTTTTATCTCTTTATTATATACTCATGTTTACTTTTCCAGAACTGCTGCTTCTTTGGACATCATTTTTTATCCTTGTTTTTGGATTGCCTATGCTTTTCGCTCCAAAGACATTCAAAACTATTTTACAAAAAATGCTAAAAAATTCTGACATTGTCAGGATCCGGGCGTTCATCACTATGATTATCTGATTCTTGTTTTTGAGTGTTTATCAAAAATTTGATAATGGTCGAGCAATGTTCTTTTCTATTTTTGGTTATGCATCATTGTTGAAGTGATTGGTACTCATGTGGTGGCCATCTCGAACTGGTATAAAATACAAGCGATATTATTCTAGCAATATGTGAAGTATACTTATGGGAATCCTTTGTGTGCTTTTTGCGGCTTTTTTGGTCTGGATAGCCTTGATGAAAATCTAGTAATTATTATAAGGGTCTAGAGTACTTTAGCAACAAAT
>CAZBWI010000045.1:0-11591 GCA_964495825.1 uncultured Candidatus Peribacteria bacterium
ACCGAAGAAGAATTAAAGAAGATTGAAGATAAAATCAACAGAAAGCCTAGGAAGATACTATGATATAGATGTTCATATGAAGTATTCCATAGTACGACCCTACATCTTCTTTAACCTGTGCATTTCGAGTTGAAATTTATACCCTCAAAACCGTGATTTGGAGGAAAGACGTTATTTTGTATTTTACGATACACTACATTTCGTTCAAATAGCTTCTATGCGATATAGAGTGTCATCATAGAAGCGGTGCGACATAGGATTGCGTGTTATATACCCAAATGGGTAGTTTGTACGATGTCGCTATTCTACACTAATTTCACTTCACTAAATAATTCCAACAATACTTGATCTTCACTCATTCATGACAATTTTGCCTGATAATTTAATATAAGTCTATGTCTGAGGACAGAAAGCGCAACTCTTTGGACGTCTTCATGGGTGACATATGGTCTTCCTTCTACCAAAGCAACCGCCTTGCTAGCAAGCATCAACCCTATCGAACCTCTTGGTGAGGATCCATAGAGGATGTACTCATGCTCTTTTCTGGTAATATTCGTGAGTCTCGTGATATAATGTTTGATTTCATCTGAGATAGTGATGTGGTTGATGTCTTTTTTGAGCTTGACTAATTGTGTATGAGTGATTGCCGGTTTGAGATCGTGGATATGCTCTTTTTCGAGTATGTCGAGGATAGTCTTTTCTTGTGAGATGCTTGGATAATTTACCAGGACTTTGAAAAGAAATCTATCAACCTGTGCTTCTGGCAATGGATAGGTTCATTCTTGTTCGATTGGATTCTGCGTGGCGAGGACAAAGAATGGTTCTGGCAATTTGTGCGTTATCCCTCCTATTGTGACTTGATGTTCTTGCATCGCTTCTAGGAGTGCAGACTGGACTTTGGGCGTTGCTCTATTGATTTCGTCTGCCAAAATGATGTTTGCCATGATAGGTCCCATCTTGATATCAAAAGTCTGTGTCTTATTGTTATAGATTTCTCATCCGATGATATCTGCTGGCAATAAATCAGGGGTAAACTGGATTCTTTTAAATTCCAATCAGAGTAATTGCGCAAAGATATAGATGGTTTTTGTTTTTGCTAGCCCAGGAAATCCTTCAACAAGGACATGTCCTCAGCAGAGGATGTTTATTATAATTGCGTTGATGAGGTCATCCATACCGATGATATATGTGTGGATACAGTCTTTGAGATGTTTCAATTCGGGATGATGAAATTCGATCTTTTGAAGTCATTCTTCGAAATATTTGGTATCGATAACGTGATGTGGGGAATCAGTAGGTTTTTTGTGTTTTTTGAATATTGAGAGAAATTGTTGATTCTCTTCCTTCAAAAAGAAGACAAGCACGATGACAACGATAAAAATGACTATTGTTAGGAGGATAATAATAGTTCGCATTATTTGTATATACTAAAAAAATAAACAATGTTATACTAAACATCTTGTAGTAAGTATCAAGACCATTAGGCAACAATACTATGGATGAGACGATATAGATGGAAGCGAATATTCTTCATTTTTGACCTATTGTGTTTGTCTACACTGTAGAAGAAAAAAATTTGCTTTTTTATCATAGTACAGGTATAATTAGATAATATCATATTATTTATCTCCTAGTGATTGATAGATGAATACCTTAGGACAGACAGCTGGGAAGGTAACGGAAAATTTTTGGGACGTCATTATGAGGATTTATGAGAATCCATTCGTTTCAAAGATAGTTTCTGTTATTTTGGCGATAATCCTAAGTTTGGTATTGATGTCGTTATCAAAAGTAGTTGCAATATATCTCAAGAACAAGATCACCAAAAACTTTTTGACCAAAGGACATAAGGATATTGAAAATGTTTCCGCACTTATCGGAGATATTATTTTTTATGTATTGTTGGTATTTTCATTATTCATAGGTTTTAGTATCGTAGGATTACAGGTAGGGCTTATTCTCGGAGGTATCTCTATCGGTGTCGGATTCGCATTTAGGACGACATTGACCAATCTTATTTCTGGTATCATGATTTATACTACCAAGGAATATCAGCCAGGAAGTATTGTTACGGTTAAGCTAGGCGGAGAGATAACCGGAAAGATAGAGCAGATTGATATGAAAAATACAATTCTGAGGACGTTTGATTTCAAAAGGGTAGTGATCCCAAATTCCAAGTTCGTAAGATCAGTTATCAAGACATATAGTTTGGAAAATGTGTTGAAACTCGAGATTGAGATGAAGATCGATATGATGATGGATCTCAATAAACTGATAGATGTCATGCTTGCCAAGACCAATACATATGATTTTGTTATCTACAAGGAATATACCCAAGTACTTCTTGGAGATATTGATCTGTCCAAGAAAAAAGAGGGGAAAATCAAAATAAGCTTTTGTTTCAATCCAAATGCAGGCATTCCTACAGATATTATGAAATCTAGGATAGAGGCTGGATTGGTAGAAGAATATAAGAAACTAGAAACTACTTCCAAAGAAAAAACAGCTACATAACACTTATAATATTCCCAATAGAAATTGATCGATGTTGTATATATACCAAAAAAACTTCCGGTACATACCCGGAAGTGTTTTGTTATAGATAATTAGTGAAGAATAATAAGATTTTGGAAAAGAGAAATACGATCATATATCCTATCCATATAGTCCAGCAAATGGTCGAAGTACTGAGGAAAATAAGTATGCTACTTACGATAATCTTTTCATTGTGTATCAGACAAAATCTCCCTCTTCCAAATCCTAATATACTTGTCAAGATCGCTAAAAATAATGAAACCAAAGTTATAAATAAAAAATATCCCATAGGCAATTTTGTTTTGGTTAGACCAAAATACTAATTATTCTTTTCGTAGTTTCAATATCTTGATTTCAGAAGGACTATTGATAAACAATAGACGAATGAAACTCATAGGTATATAGATGGACGATAAAGATAGATAAATAGTAGTTTGGAAATCTTTTTGCTAGTAGGGAGTAGTTGTTGCAAAGCTTTTATCCATAATAGATGCATAGGTATGGTTGCATTTTCTATAGGGCCAATCCATATTTACCGATACGGTATTTTTTATTTCATCACATTTCTTGTTGCATATATTTTTTTTCTTCGGATTATCAAAAAAAAGATATTCTGAAAATCATTTCTCCGTCTGCAGACATTTCTTGAAAAACATCTCGATGACTTGATTGTTATTATTTTTCTCGGTGTATTGATTGGTGGAAGATTGGGGCATGTGATTATCTATAATTTGTCGTATTATCTCCAACATCCTGTTGAAATATTCCAGGTGCGAAAATGAGGAATGTCGTTTATCGGATGAATATTGGGAGTAACTATCGCCTTGGTAATATATGCTAAGATCAAAAAACTTAGATGGAAAGAGCTCTTGTTGATAGGTGATCTTATTTTTACCATTGTTCCTTTTGGGATCATGCTTGGGAGGATAGGAAATTTCCTCAATCAGGAATTGTATGGTATCATGGCTTCAGAAGTGATAGCAAAATTTGGGTATCCGATCTTCTCAGTATTCAATCAGCTTGGACTGATGCATGTGTATACCCAGGTAGACGAATATCTCAGAATAAATACCAATATTCTCTCTAGTTTTTTTGAATGATTTGTGTTGCTAATAATAACATGATCGATCATTCGTACCCGGGTAAAAAGAAAAAATGTTCAACCCGGAAAAATCGTCGCCATCTTTCTGATAGGCTATAGTTTCATCAGGTTTTTCCTAGAATATCTCAGGGCAGATTCTCAGCTGGAATTCTATGGTTGGTTTACGATTTCGCAGCGATTTTTTGTAGGATTTTTTCTCCTAGGAATAACCGTAGTACTATGGGAAAAGAAATTAAAAGATTAAAAGAAAAAAGATTAAAAGATTCGGTACAAGAGTAGCTAAGTAACTACTAGACAAAATCTTTTAATCTTCATAATGTTAACATCTGTTAATTATCTGATCTTATATACCACATTTACAGTTACGGTTACCTCTGTCTCTCCAGGAGCAAGTGATGCTTTGTTGGCAGTATCTATTGCTCCATCGCCCATACCTTCTGCTTTTGCATAATAAATAGGACCAGGCATATTATAATAGGTATTGTCTTGGATATTTACAATTTTCCCAAGTCTACTTCCTCCTGCTTTTGCTAATTGTTCAGCTTTTGTTCTTGCATCTTCGAGAGCTTTTTCACGAGCTTCTGCAAGCGCAGTATTTTTGTCCTTGAGATCAAAGGAGGTTCCATCGACATTCACTCTGCCGATTTTTGAAACTTCATCTATGATTTTGCCTCCTAGTTCACTGAAATTTTCACCAGTCAAGCTGATGCTCATACTATGCCGTGACCTATATCCAAGTAACTTCCTACCATTTGGGTTGCTTCGATCGTATTCAGGTGAAACATTGACACTAGTAGTTTTGAGTTGATTTGCTGGTACATGGTATCCAGAAAGAATTTCCATAATCTTGGTTACTTTTTCGTTACTTTGTGTCTGTGCTTGTTCTGTTGTATCTGCAAGTTCGGAAACAGAAAGATTGATGATAAGCATATCAGGCTTTACCATAGTTTTGCCTTCTCCCATGACGGTAATGGTATTCGCCATACCATATGGTGACTGTGCCATATTGGACTTGAAGAGGAGGTATCCTAGAACAGAAAGTCCGATCGCAAGTATTAGTGCTGCTCCGAGGATGAAAAGTCAGTTGTTGTTTTGTTTATTCATGGAGAATGATATTAAAAAATAAAATAATACTGAATAATATAAAAATATTGTACTACTGATTATAGCTACGAAATAGTTGAGGATATTCAAGCTGATTTTCTTGAAACTCCTTGCCATATCCTTATTCTATCTATTAATTTTAAATGTTGAATGTTGAATTTTGAATGTATGATTTTGTACGTAGGGACTATTGTGGATTACAATAGTTTATATTGAGACAAGTCTTTCATTAAGCATTTAACATTTAGCATTTATTTTTTTGTAATTTAGTTATGACAACCCGAAAAGAAATTGCAGATATCATTTTCCCTGAGGTGAAAGAGACTATTCAGGATTTGGAAAAAAAATATCCACCAAGAAATACTCCTATCTGTTCACGCTTTGCTCCTTCTCCTACATGATTTTTGCATATAGGTGGCATTTACTCTGCATTCGTTTCTCGAAAATACGCTAAACAGAATAGATGAACATTTCTTCTTAGGATAGAGGATACTGATCAAAAAAGAGAAGTGGAGGGAGCAATTGATCTTATTATCGAGAATATGAAAACATTTGGTATTGCTATCGATGAATGACCAATAGGCGAGAATAATTCGGATATCGGAAATTATGGACCATATACACAGTCACATAGAAAATATATCTATCATGTTTTTGCAAAATATCTTATCGAGCAAGGAGTTGCGTATCCATGTCGGATGACGCCAGAGGAATTGGAAACTCTCCGTGAGCAACAAATCAAGACCAAAGTCACCCCAGGAATTTATGGAAATTATTCGTTTTGGAGAAACAAATCTCCTGATGAGATTATGGAAAAATTACAATCTGACAAAAATTTTGTGATCAGATTCCGCTCTCATGGCGATCTGACCAAAAGAATTGTCTTCGATGATGTCATCAAAGGCAAGATAGATATGATAGATAATTATAACGATATTGTCCTTATCAAAAGCGATGGGCTTCCTACCTATCATTTAGCTCATATCGCAGATGATTATCTGATGAGAGTTTCTCATGTGATCAGGGGAGAGGAATGGCTGACATCAGTACCATTGCATTTACAGCTCTTTAAGCATTTCAATCTGCCAGCTCCTACATATTGTCATGTAGCGCCATTATTGAAATTGGACAATGGAAATAAAAGAAAACTTTCCAAAAGACATGACCCTGAGGCAGATATCTGATATTTTTTTGAGAACGGCTACGCTACACAAGGTATCATCGAATATCTCTTGACGATTATTGATCCAAATTTTGAAGATTGGCAAAAAGCTAATCCAGACAAGAGTTATCTCGATTTTGAAATAAAGCTAGAGAAAATGGGAAAATCAGGAGCATTGTTTGATTTAGTAAAACTTAATAGTGTAAATAATAAATATTTATCCAAAATTTCTACTGATGAGTTGTATGAACAAAGTTTAGCTCGAGCTTCAAAATATAAACCAGAACTCGCTAAACTCATGCAGTCTGATGTTTCTTATGTTAAGGCAGCGATGAATATCGAGCGCCATACGGAGAAGGATCCGAAGAGATTCACAACTTACGCTGACGTGGAACAACAATTATTATTCTTTTTTGACGATGAGCGAAAAAAACTTAGAAATATAGGAAAAGGAAAATGGGAAGAAGTACTGTCTCCTACTATTACTGCTGAAGTATTACAAAAATTTGTCGATGAATATATTCAAGTTATAGATTTGAATATGTCCGTAGAAGAACGGTTTAGTCAGTTAAAAGAAATCTGAAAAAAATATGGTTTTGCAGCAAATAATACAGAGTTCAAAGAAGGAGGATATATAGGTAAAATCTGAGACTTGGCTATGTTTTTGCGTATCCAGCTCTGTTGTGCGAGCAAGACGCCGGACCTGTATTCCGTTATGCAGGTGATGGGAAAGGAGAGGGTAAGAAAAAGGTTACAAATACTATAAAATATTTTACTAAGATAAAAAAATCCGCGAAGCGGATTTTTTCTTATGTAATACTAAGAAGAGTTATTCAATAATCTTATCAATAATGCCATACTTCAATGCTTCTTCAGCAGTCATCCACTTATTTCTTTCCATATCTTTGGCGACTTGTTCGGTCTTTTGCCCAGTATGTTTTGCTATCAAGTCGATAAACATATTCTTTACTTTCAAAATTTCTTCTGCCTGGATGACGATATCAGTCGCCTGACCTTCAGCGCCTCCCAGTGGTTGATGGATCATAATCTTGCTGTG
Organism: uncultured Candidatus Peribacteria bacterium; assembly: GCA_964495825.1. Lineage (GTDB taxonomy): Bacteria > Patescibacteriota > Gracilibacteria > Absconditabacterales > Absconditicoccaceae > CAJBLF01. The sequence continues at coordinate 6,961 of CAZBWI010000045.1, forward strand.
CGGCAATGCATATCTTTTGCCTTTGGTTCCTCCTGCTAAGATAACAGAACCCATGGAAGCAGCCAACCCTACACAAATCGTAGAGACATCACATTTAACATATTGCATGACGTCGTAGATAGCCATTCATGAATATACCTCTCCGCCTGGAGTATTGATAAACATGACGATATCCTTATCAGGATCTTTTTTCTCTAGATACAATAACTGCGCAACAATGGTATTGACCATAGCAGCATTTACTTGTTCTCCGACGAAGATAATCCTATCTTCGAGTAATCTGGAGTAGATGTCGTAGGCTCTTTCACCGCCTTTTACTTTTTCGATAACACTTGGGATTAATGTCATATACTATGGTTATAAGGTAAAAATTTTTGAATGTTTTGAAAGTTACCTTTTTAATAGTCAACTCTTAAACCTTCCAAACATAGAGGAATATAGGTAAATTATATACCAAATGAGTTGATTTACAAATTAGTACGTACTATTTATTCATTTCTCCAACCAAAATCAACTTGAATTTATATAATAAAAGTGTAAAAAATTAAGTAATCTGGCTTCGTGTCTTTACTTTTGTTATAAAAATGATATCCAAAAAGACAAATGAGATTGTGTTGGGATAGGATTTCTCTATCTACATCATTTCAAGAAGTTATTTAGTCCTTTAATTCCATAGTATGGCCAAACAAAAAAAGAAAGCTCCAGGCAGACCAAAAAAAGAATTTGTTTCCAGAAAACCTAAAACCAAGATCAAAGTATGACCATGAAGACCAAGAAAAGATAAAAAAGATAGAATACAATATCCTGTAGACAATATTTCACCAGAAATCGTTTCATCTGTAGCTAGATCGGTCGAAGACTCCAAAAAGAAGGATTTGATTATTCTTATTTTATTCCTCTTATCTTTTATATTGTTTATTGTTTCTTTATATTTTACATTTATGAGAGACAAAAAGGTAGATCAACTTTCACAGGAAGATATCGCACAGATTACGAATATAGCAACATGAAATATTGATTACAACATGCTTGATGCTGAAGTAAAAGAATGACCTACAACCCCCCTAAATACTCCTGATACCATCAAGCCGACGATACAGAATCTCACTACAGAACAACAGTTAATAGTAGATTTTTATCAAGCAGTGAATGATATAGATATGACAACTCTCTATCATTTGACTGATGCACGTCTGGAAGAGTCCAACGTCTTCAAAACCTATTATAGTAGAAGATGGTTATCTAATTTTTCTAACATGCTTCTTGCACCAAAAATTGTCGTAAGTAATATCGAGGAGAAAGTCATTACCGATAATCCAAATATCAAGAACTTCACCTATACATTAGAATACACGCTTGCCAATACGCAGCAGAAATTCACAGAAGAACGATCCACGGTACTCGTCAAAAAAGGCGATAATCGGAGAATAGGTAAACTGATGTGTGAGACCAAAGGATGTTCCACGATGCCATTTTTCAATCCAGAGAAATATAAATAAACCAAAGCTTCGCGACAAAAATAGACGAATGCTGCACGACAAAAAATAGCTCAAAAACAGCTATATTAGTAAATTTTTTGTCATCCGCTTAGGCGGATATTCGTCAGTTGTTTATCATTAGTCATGTAGTTATGGAAATAGCAGATATAGTCTCAGAAGCGAAAAAGGAAATCGAATCTTTTCGTGAAAAAAATCCTGAGGGAGTAGTTATCATCCGATGAGCGACTGCTACGGGAAAGAGCAAACTTTCTCTTTTACTTGCAGAATATTTTGATACGGAAATTATTTCTGCAGATAGCAGACAGATTTTTCGTTACATGAATATTTGAACGGACAAGGTCCCTGATGAGATACTCAAGAAGATACCTCATCATCAGATAAATATTGTAGATCCAGATGAGACCTATACTTCTGGTCAACGAAAAAAAGACGTTTACAAGATTATTCCTGATATTCTTGCACGTAAAAAACTTCCGATGATTGTCTGAGGTACCTGACTTTATATCGATACGGTTTACAAAAATTTTTCTATGCCGGATGTTCAGCCTGATATGAAATTGAGAACCGAATTATTCGCCAAAGAGGAAAAGGAACCATGAATCCTTCACAAGGAATTGATGAAATTAGATCCAGAAGAAGCTGCAAAATTACATCCAAGATCTACGAGATACATCGTCCGTGCATTAGAGATATTTTACAAAAGCGGAAAGAAAAAAACCGATACCTTTATTTCCCAGCCACCACAACGACCACTTCTCATGCTCGGATTACGACGCCAAAAAGAAGATACGAACTTAAGAATAAATGCGAGGATCAAAGAGATGTTGAAGTGATGACTCATTGAAGAGGTAAAATGATTATTAGCGAAATGATACACCAAACATTTTCAATCTATGCAGTGAATTGGCTACAAGGAAGTGATAGAATTTTTAGAAGGCAAATATGATTACGATGAGATGGAAGATCGTATCAAGATAGCTACACACCAATTAGCAAAAAAACAACGTAGTCGATTCCGCCGTTATATAGCTGAAGGCATTCAAAATCCTAGACCGAATGTGGCTTACAAAGTTTGGAAATTATCATAAAAGTCATCACAAATGAAATGCGATCTTAAATTAAGATTACTTCGTTTTGTTTGCAATGACGTTGTTATTTTATATGTTTCATCTGGGTTCCTAAAAAACCGTAGATCTCTTTCTTCGTGTTTCTTTTTTTGAGATCGCTCATGACCCACGCGAGCGTCTTTTTTAGTAAGACTCAGATAGCTGGTCCGGGCTTGAGTTTGAACTGTTTGATGATATCCGAACCGTTGACGGCGAGATGTTTCATCGTAAATTGTCATTCTTCTTTTTGAAGTTTTTTCAGAATTTTTCTGATTTCGTCTACATCGGAAATATCAGAACTATTTTGTAACGGATTGTATTGACCCAGTCTATCAGCCATAGCGATATCCAAGATATTCATTGCTCTTTCGTAGCCAGCCTCACTGAAGAAGGTTCTTACTTTTTTCTCTCTTTTCTCTTCTTTAGCAAAAATCATTTCTTCTGGGGTGTGATGATGAGCGATATATCGGCTTATTTCGGTAATCTCTTTGTTCGAGAATCCGAGCGCTTTGAAATCCCTTTTTGCATATTCAGGAGAGCTTCTTCTATGATTCAATGGTCCTGCCAATATTTCTCTTATTTCTTCTTTGCTAAGATGATCTGCATATGCACCAAATTGTTCGACTTTCCCAACATCGTGATACAACATCGCTAGTCTTACTAAAGGATTTTTGTTGATCTTCTGTAATTCAAATAAGCAGAGGAGTGTGTGGGTATATACGTCGAACGGATGATATCTGATAGGTTGTTCGATATGTTTTGTTGTATATAATGCCGGGAAGAGATACTCCAATAATTTTGCTTCATCGAGCAATGCAACGAATCCGAACGGATTACCTACGGTAAATGCTTTCATAATCTCTTCTTTGATTCTTTCTTTGGCGACATTTTTCACTAATTCATGATTTTTTTTGATACTATTCCATGTCTCTTTGTCGTAATCAAAAAGACTAATCTTTGCAGCAAATTTCGGTAATTTTTGGCTATTTTCAGCAATTTTGAGTTTTTCATTTAGTACATTTACAAATCTAATCGCTCTGATAATCCTCAATGCATCTTCATTGAATCTTTTGTCTGGATCGCCGACAGCTTTCAGTCTTTTATTCAGACTATCGTGAATTCACTTATGTGGATCTATAAGTATTCTTATATATTTACTTGTTTCAATTTTTTTGCTTATAGTAAATACTGTAGCTGACTTCAGCATCGTTTTTAGATGATCATTATTGAACATTCCTTTATCAAAAAGCTTTGCAATATGTTTATGATCTTGGACGATAAGCAATGCTATGTGTTTGATATAGAGGTATCCATGGTCGTCGAGCCTCTTGAGGAATGTTTCATTGTCAGTATATTTGTGGATGTTTTTGGGGTCTATGAATTTCGTGTATTCGGATTTGTAGAGTACATGCGTATAATACATGCAATTGATAGTAAAATCTCTTCTCTGAGAATCCAAGAGTATATCATTACTCCATTCAATTTCACCCGGGTGTCTAAAATCATCATATTTCCCTTCGGTGCGTAATGGCGTAAGTTCGTACTTAATACTTCATGAATTTAGTTCCATAACTCTGAGCTCTAAGTCCTTGTTGTTTTGTTGTATAAGTGTCATCGTTCCAAATTTCTCTGTCATGAAGTAGGACATTCATTTCTTATCGATGAGTTTATCTAGTTTTTTTGGATCACCGGCCATCGTGAAATCGATATCGGTCGGTTTTTTCTCCAATCCTAAAAGTGGATCTCTGACACAGCCTCCTACGAGGAATAATTGATGTTGGTCTTTGATTCTTTTTTGCAGCAATGCAATGTGAGTATCGAGATTTTTGAGATAGTCAAAAAATAACATGAAGAATTGAGAATTAAGAATTAAGAATTGAATATAAATATAAACAAAGGTAGTAGCTTTTCAAATAAAAAAAACCGATTTATAAATTTCAACTCGAAATGCACAGGTTAAAGAAGATGTAGGGTCGTACTATGGAATACTTCATATGAACATCTATATCATAGTATCTTCCTAGGC